>JAIRPG010000022.1 GCA_031257105.1 Treponema sp. | reverse complement strand
AGATATCCATTCGGTTTAAATTGTAAATTTTTAAACGAACCAGAGTGTCAGGAGCCAAAATATCGCAAATAATGTTCCTTCTGACACAATTCCGCCAAAATCTTGTGGTATAGTGCGGTGAAGAACAGGCAGACGGTTTTGGCGGTGGACGATGAGCCGAAAATCCTTGACCTTTGGCTGAAGCCCCGGCAATTCGACTTCGGGCAGAACTGATTTTGGGGAAAAAACCATCAGGGAAGATGGCATGGTTTATTCCTTCGAAGCACCGCTGTCTTGGGGCGGGACAAGCTGTGGCGCCGCAGGTCTAAGCGGCGGCGGGGTTACATCAGGCCGTGGGGTTGGGTTTGGGTAGTTTTTAACCCCCCCATTCCTTTCGCTTCCGTCAGTCTGTAGAGAAAAATCAAATTTGGACATTGATCTCTTCTCCATAGAGTTTTTATGTCTCATTTTTATGCTTCTCCGTCTGTGGATTCTGTGGTAATTCTAACGCAAAATCATCGGCTTGTCTAGAGAGATACACAACTGGACTATTGTAACAAAAATTCCCAATTTCATCGTATACATTCACGTCGGCGAGTAGAATTTCGCGTGTTTCGCCGGGGTCAGAATATTTTAGTAAGCGGCCAATCGAACAAAAAGCCGACCAAACATCAATATCCCCGTCATGCTGGGAAATACGTATGAATTTTGCGAACCGGTTTATGAGTCTTTTTGTTTCGATGCGGGAAGCGATAAATCCGGCAGCAACTCCTATTAGACAAAAAACGAGCAATTCAACAGCGCTATACATTGTGCCTGTTTTGTCGTTAATTGTTACAAGCCTTGAAAATGTTGTTGCGATCTCTTTTTTAGAAAAATGGCTGATGATTAAAGCGCCAATATCGTAGACAGCGCAGCAGACAAGCGAATATATGATGACAAGAAAAATTTCCGGAAAGCCGAATAGCATTTTTTGCTCTCTCCGGTATATTGCTACCTTTTTGTAGATAGTGTAACTTAAGAATCCAGGGATTGCGAGAATTAACATTTTGAACACAAAAGCGTCAAGTTGCATAGTTTCTACTCCTTCAAAAAGCCGTATTCATACACTTTCGGCGCTATCTTTGCCGCCAGCGCCTTGTGCGTTTTCCGCAGGATTTTGATGAGCGCGTTGTAGGTTTCGTCAGTTGAATTCTGTCCATTTGCTTTTACCCATTTGTTAAATATCTGCACAAAGTTGTCTTTGGTTATCGGGCTTTTTATGGAAGCCGTGCCGTCAGCGGTAAATCTTTGCCTCCGCCCAGAGGTAATGGCGCGATGAGCTGCCGCCTTCGGAAAATCCGCCGTCCGTGGCGGATTTTCTGCTTGGAGTTTTAGAGTTTCCTTCGGAAACGTCATAAGACTCCAGCAAGCCCGTTTCACGGGCTTGTCTTCTTACAGCGGCATCCATGCCGCCGCCCCGCGTTTTCTTGTCGGTAATAACAAAATCAATGTTGTCTATGTTCGGTTCGTAGCTGAATTTGGAGAAATAGTCGTCGCGGACAAGGCCCTTGAGGGTTTCTTCTTTCTGGATTCCGCTGTAGTCAGGCATGTTTCGTCTCTCTCAATGGCTATGCGGTTATGTTATCATAGTAATCTCCACCTCCTGCGCGCCGCCGGAAGCGCGTATCACCCCGGCGTTCTTATCGTATTCCGCGCCGGAAACGGCTTTTACCGGCGCCATACCGTGCAGACGGAGGCGCCAGGTTCCAAGGCCCTCTGCGGCGACATGGATAGTGTTCCCGCGCCGCGCCGCCTTGACCGCCGCGTGTTTGTCCAAGGAAGCGCTGTGGATCTCGGCGGAAGCGATCTTGCCGTCCTCCAGGGCATAGAGGTTTAAAACCGGATCGGCAAGGTAGTCATAGACCGCTTCTCCATTCGCGTCTTCTTTTACGGCGATGAGGCTGTTGCCCCGAACCATGAGGGGCAGTCCCAGGTAGTCGTAGGTCTCCTCGTACCAGCCGCCGGTACGGAGCTTGCCGTCAAGGAGCCCGATCCAATTCCCCTGGGGAAGGTAATAGCGGACTTTACCGGCGGGGGAGAACACCGGTGCTACCAGCAGGGAGTCCCCCAGCATATACTGGCGATCCAGGAAACCCGCTACCGGATCGCCGGGAAAGGCGAGGAACATGGGCCGCATCATGGGAAGCCCCTCCCGGTGGGTGTACACCGCCTGGCTGAACAGGTAGGGCATCAGGGAGCATTTGAGCTTGGTAAAATGGCGCAGTACCGTCACCGCCTCTTCGTCAAACAGCCAGGGAACGCGGTACGACGAATTGCCATGGAGGCGGCTGTGGGTGGAGAGCATCCCAAAGGCCACCCAGCGCTTGTAGAGATCCGCAGGGGCCTTGCTTTCAAAGCCGCCCATGTCGTGGCTCCAGAAACCGAAGCCGGAGGAGGCCAGGGAAAGCCCGCCCCGCAGGGATTCCGCCATGGATTCGTAACTTGCCACGCAGTCCCCACCCCAGTGTACCGGGAAGCGCTGGCCCCCGGCAGTGGCGGAACGGGCAAAGACCAGGGCGTTTCCCTCGCCCCGTTCCCGCTGGAGCAGGCCAAACACCGCCTTGTTGTAGAGGTAGGTGTAGTAATTGTGCATTCTCACCGGATCGGCGCCGCTGGCGTAGATCACATCCTCCCAAGGGATTCGCTCGCCAAAGTCGGTCTTGAAGGTATCCACCCCCTGATCCAGGAGCCGCTTGAGTTCCCCCTGGTACCACCGCACCGCGTCGGGATTGGTAAAGTCCACGATTGCCATGCCGGGCTGCCAGTCGTCGGTCTGCCACACACTGCCGTCCTTCCGCTTGATAAAGTAGCCATTCTCCAGGCCCTCGTCAAAAAGGTGGGAACGCTGGGCGATGTAGGGGTTGATCCAGACGCAGATTTTAAGGCCCTTTTCGTGGAGCCGCTTTAACATGCCGGCGGGGTCTGGGAAAACGGCGGTGTCCCACTCAAAATTACACCAGTGGTTCCCCTTCATCCAAAAGCAGTCAAAGTGAAACACATGGAGGGGAATGTCCCGCTCCTTCATGCCGTCGATAAAAGAATTGACGGTTTTTTCGTCGTAGTCCGTGGTGAAGGAGGTGGTAAGCCAGAGCCCGAAAGACCAGGCCGGCGGCAGGGCGGGCTTTCCCATGAAGGCCGTGTAGGTCTTGAGGGCTGACGCCGGATCTTCCCCGCCGAAAAGGTAATACTCAAGCTGCTCTCCGGGAACGCTGAACTGTACCCGCTCGACCTTTTCCGCGGCGACCTCGAAGGAAACCTTTCCGGTGTCATTCACCAGTACGCCGTAGCCGTTGTCCGAAAGGTAAAAGGGAATGTTCTTGTACGCCTGCTCGGAGCCGGTTCCGCCGTCCAGGTTCCAGATGTCCACTACCTGCCCGTTTTTGATGAACGAGGTGAACCGCTCTCCCAGGCCGTAGACGCACTCCCCCACTCCCAGGGAGAGTTCTTCCTTTATATAGCTGGAACCGGGGCCGCCGGCCTGGCTGTTGTCAAACCGGGCGTACCCGGCGCTCCGCCAGCCGCTTTTGGTTAAGAACCGGTCTTTGTAGTAGAATTCCACGCTCCAGTCGCCTTCCCGTCGGATAAGCACGGCGGTGTCTCCCGAAACCAGGCGCAGTGTTTCCCCGTTTTCCTCAACCCGTCCGCCCAGGGTTTTCAAGTCGTCGATAAAGCGGGGAAAATTCTTCACGAAGCCCTCGTGGTGGGTGATCCGTACGCAGATGACGTTCTTCGCGGGGGAGAAAAAATCGAAGGTCAGCGTCAGGCTCCCCAGGTCTTTTCTGCCGCCCCCGGCATGGCAGTCCGCATAGACCCGGATCACCCGATCCCCGGCTTCCACATCGTTGACGCTTGCCGCCTGGAACAACGAACAACCTTCCCGTACCAGCCAATACCCGTTGGTAAATTTCATACCCGCCCCTTTATATACGACCATCCCAATAGAGCCTGTTGCTATCGAACCGGCAAAACCGGTTCGCCTGAAGTTTTGCAACAATCTCAATATAGAACCTGTTACTCATTTTTTCAACCTGAGATCAAGAGGAAAGAACGTAACTTGTTATCATGCAACGAATTATATGTTATCCCATGAACTTAATAAGGGTTTTATCAAAAGGGCCGATAAGAGGATATGGATATTATTTATGGAAGATATTGATCTTATCTGGACAGAAGAGAGCCGGAAGGAAGTCTTTAAGACGCCGGTCTTTTCTATTCAGGAACTCAACAGCCGGTCTCCCCAGGGGGAGATGGGGCGTTTCTCTGTAATAGACGCCCCGGACTGGGCTATCGTCGTTCCGGCGTTGGAAACGGAACAAGGCCGCGTCTTTCTCATGGTTCGCCAGTGGCGGCATGGCGCCCAGCGCCTGAGCCTTGAATTCCCCGGTGGTGTTTTTGAGCGGGGCGAACGGGGTGAGGAAGCGGCGGCGCGGGAATTGCGGGAAGAAACGGGTTATACCGCCGGACATATCCGCGCATTGGGGGAGATGAGCCCTAATCCGGCCATCATGTCAAACCGGGTACACTTCTATCTCGCCCAGGATCTGCGTGATACGGGACGACAGGAACTGGACAAGGATGAATACGTGGGCGTGGAGCGGGTTCCCGTAGAAGAGGTTCTAAAAAAAATGGGCCAGCCGCCTTATATCCACTCACTTATGGCATCGGCGCTGGCCCTGTACTTACGGCAATTGGGCTGAACCCGACTACTCCTCGTACTTTCGGTTCGGATCGTACATACCTTCCCTTTTTTCTCCCCGTATACTGGGAATGTCCAGAATGGTGCCGGGGTCAATGGTATTGGGATTATTTGGATCGGGGAGTTTTGCCTTGTTCGCGTTATAGAGAATCTGCCACTTAAAAGGATCCCCATAGACCCAGGATTGGGCGGCGATATTCCAAAAGCAATCTCCAGAAGCCTGCCAGGATCGGACCGCATACCGGGCAGGCAGGATACCGGTGGCGGCGGCACGGGGAGGAACAGGAGCGCCTGGAATACCGCTCAGGGCATCGAAAGCGCGGCCAGCGGCGTCAAGGGCCAACTCCCACTCCTCCATCGAACGCTGGGCCAACGCCTCGGTATAGGCGGTTTGGGCGTCTGAAAACGCCGAGGGGTAACGCTGGGAGACAGTGCCTGAAGTAGCCCAATCAATACGAGCCTTGGCGGCGGCGATGGCGTCATTCGTCTCCTTTATCTTGATCTGCAAGGCCACGTATTCATCTGAAAGTTTGGCGTAGCGAAGGGCTTCTACCGCATAATCCTCTGCGGCGTCATAATCACCATAATCAAAGCTGACTTGGGCCAGCGTCGTTAAACGCAGGCTTTCGATATAGTATTGATTATTCCGTATATCCTGGGATACCTCCGGTTCGGTATCGGCGGCGATTATCGGCAGTTTTTCGCTTAATCCTATCAATACCATCAGCAAAACAACAGAGCGTCTCTTCATCGGTTACCTCCTTTCAGGATCTTTTCAGCGTTCTGCACCGTCACTTCACTAGCCGCTGTCTGGGCTTCGGCAGCCTCTATAGCCGACTGGGCAATCTGGCGTTTCTCCAATGTTGTAATGGACGCGCCTGAAAAAAGGTATTCCGCCTGGAAGAACAGATCCGCCGCTGTTTCATTCTGTTCTAATAATAGAAAATTGTCCGCCTCGGTATACAGATTTTCGGCATCGATAAATCCATTTCGCGCCGCGATATTCGCCTTTAGAGCGAGGGCGACCTCTCGCTCTTCCTGAGCGGCTTCCCGGCGCTCTCCGGCATAGACGCGCCAGGCGTTGTCCAGCACCAATTGGTAGCGGAGCAGGGCTTCCTCGGCTTTGTCTTGGGCTTCGGTGAAGTAACCGGCATCGTAGCTTTCTAAGGCGTTTTCGGCAATAATGTCAGCATCCGCACAGCCCTGGGGATCGAACTGGCCGAAATTCTGTACCGCTATTTCCTGCTGGGCATCCCATACCAAGGCCAGTACCGTTATGGCGCGGTATATATCCAGGACTTGGATTGCGGTAGCGGCAGCGGTGTAGTAATCGTTTTTTTCTTCGTAAAGCTGAACCGCATCTGCTTTGAGTTCTTCCGCATCATCAAAACGCCAAAGCGCCTGATCGCTCAGGCCGATTACCGGGAGGGCTTCTTCCCGGGCCGCCGCTATCTCGTCCCAGAGGATTTGCATATACAAAGGCAAAACCCGCTCAAAAACACGGTTAAATTCACGAGCGGCGGCGGTATAGAGGGTAATGGCTTCCTGGGCCTCACCTAATGTATTGACCGGTAGACGACTCCCGGCCAACACATACTGACTATCTGCGGCATCGGTTTCTTTCGGGAGGTAGACGAAACTATCAAAATCGAAGGCTCTGTTACGGGCTTCCTCCGCCTGGTCTTGAGCCGACGCCAGGGCATCCAGCGTTGCCTGATCCGCCGGGCTGTTAGGATCCTGGACGACCGGGGCCGGAGGAGACTTTTCAGGAGGCGGGCCGCTCTTACAGGACAGTACCAGCAAACAAATTCCTATCCTGACGATACCGGATAGCATATATCTGTTCTTCATGGACAACTCCTTATAGTGGGGTTCTTTATAAATGACGGGTCTTGAAATAACCCGTTTTTCATTATAAAATAAAAAACCTCATAGGAATAGCCCAAAATCTAGACATTCGTCTAAAATTGACATTTTTGAGCGGTTTCTATAGGAGAGTTGTTCTGAAACTTCAGTCCGCAGAAATCAACCGGGTTTCGAAACAAGTCTAGATTTATCAATGCGGCGGCATGATGGAGGTGTGTATGTCCGAAATTAGTTTCGATATAACAAAAAACTTCGGCGTTATTTCCGAAGAGCGGGGCGGCTGGAAGAAAGAGCTGAATCTGGTCGCCTGGAATGGCCGTGCCCCCAAGTTCGATATTCGAGACTGGGATCCGGGGCATGAAAAGATGGGGAAAGGGATTACCTTGACGAGAGAAGAGGCCTCTAAACTGTTGGAACTACTCCAGCAGGCCCTCACCGCCGAAGCTTGATCCTAGAGGAGCCTGCTGGGCTGCCGGAAGATTTCCTAACGTAGGTTGGCAATGGCTTTTTGGGCCAACTTATCACAACGCTCATTGAATACATTCCCTTGATGCCCCCTAACCCATTCCCAACGAATACAGAAGAAGTCGGCAAGTTTGTCTAAGCGTTGCCACAAATCCTGGTTCTTAACGGGGTTTTTGTCGCTCGTTCGCCAACCGTTACGCTTCCAGCCTGTAAGCCATTCGGTCATTCCCTTCTGCACATATTGGGAATCGGTAAAGAGGACTACCTGCTTGGGGGCGATGTTCAGCTTACGGAGCATTTCCAGCGCTTGTACTGCGGCGTTTAGTTCCATACGGTTATTAGTCGTCTCTCTGGCAGAACCCCAGCGCTCCACGAGGATTTCCGGAGGACACGAGGCTAAGGAAGTAGCGGGGGAATCTGGGGAAACCGGCGCGGCGTGTCTGTTTCTGTCCCGAATGATCATATAAGCCCAGCCGCCGGGACCGGGATTGCCGGAGCAGCCCCCATCGGTGTAGATATGTATCTCCATATTATACAATATAATCTATTTATGATGCATTTTTGTATTGCCCAAAGAGACTCTATTTAGTATTTTATAGTTGTTCCTCATCTTTATTGAGGAAAAAATCAACTTCATATAAACCGGTTCTTTCGTGGGCAGGGGTTCCTGTTTCGGGCGAAGCCGGTAATAAAAGAGGAGTAAAGAATTATGGCGAAACAGTTATTGTTCAACGAAGATGCCCGGCGCAAGCTGCTTGCCGGGGTTGAGCAGATCTCCAAGGCTGTTAAGGTGACATTGGGGCCCAAGGGACGAAATGTTCTTCTGGACAAGAAATTCGGCGCCCCCACCGTGACCAAAGACGGGGTTTCCGTTGCCAAAGAAGTGGAATTGGCAGACCCCTACGAGAACATGGGCGCTCAGCTTCTAAAAGAAGTGGCCACTAAGACCAATGATGTAGCCGGTGACGGTACCACTACCGCGACGGTGCTGGCCTATTCCCTGGTAAAAGAAGGTCTCAAGTCCGTAGCCGCTGGGATGACCCCCATAGAGCTCAAGCGAGGTATTGACAAAGCGGTAGAGATTGCTGTTGAGGAGATCAAGAAGAACGCTAAGGAGATTAAGGATAAAGAAGAGATCTCCCATGTGGCTTCGGTCTCCGCTAACAACGACAGCGAAATCGGTAACACCATCGCCGATGCTATGGAAAAAGTTGGAAAAGACGGGGTTATCACCGTGGAAGAGTCCAAGACCATGGACACTACCATCGAATTTGTGGAAGGGATGCAGTTTGACCGGGGCTATATCAGCGCCTACTTCGTCACCGACCGTGATACCATGACCTGTGTCTACGAAGACGCCTATATCCTGATTCACGACAAGAAGATTTCCAGCATGAAGGATATGCTTCCCCTGTTGGAGAAAGTGGCCCAGAGCGGTAAGCCCCTGCTCATTATCGCCGAAGATGTGGACGGAGAGGCTCTCTCCACGCTGGTTCTCAACAGTCTTCGGGGTACCCTGCGGGCCTGCGCCGTCAAAGCCCCTGGATTTGGCGACCGCCGCAAAGCCATGCTGGAAGATATTGCCATTCTTTCCGGCGGCCAGGTGATCACCGAAGAACTGGGGATGAAGCTCGAAAATACCGATCTTTCCAACCTGGGTAAGGCCAAGACCATCAAGATCGATAAGGATAACACCACTATCATCAATGGCGCGGGTAAGCAGAAGGATATTCAGGATCGGATTGCTCAGATTAAGGCCCAGATCGAGGATACCACGAGCGATTATGACCGCGAAAAGCTCCAGGAACGACTGGCCAAGCTGGCTGGCGGTGTGGCGGTGATCAACGTCGGGGCCGCTACCGAGGTAGAGCTGAAAGAGAAGAAGCACCGGGTGGAAGACGCCCTGAGCGCCACCAGGGCGGCCATCGAGGAAGGGATCGTCCCCGGCGGTGAGTTGGCCTTGATTCAGGCCGCAATCGCCTTGGACAAGGCTGATGTATCGGGACTTACCGATGACGAAAAAGTAGGCTTTAAGATTGTCAAGCGGGCGTTGGAAGAGCCGATCCGCCAGATCGCTGAGAATGCCGGGCTTGATGGCGCGGTGATCGCTGAAAAAGCCAAAGGCGAGAAGAAAGGCGTGGGATTTGACGCCGCCAAACTGGAGTGGGTGGACATGGTGAAGGCCGGTATTATCGACCCGGCAAAGGTAACTCGTTCAGCTCTACAGAATGCGGCTTCTATCGCCAGCTTGCTTCTGACTACTGAGTGCGCCATTACCGACATCCCCGAAAAGAAGGATCCCCCAATGCCTGCGGGCGGCGGCGGTATGGGCGGCATGGGCGGTATGGATTATTAAAATGAGGCTCTCCTGCAAGACTATGGTTTTGCGGGAAGGCATAAAAAAGCCGCCCTTACGGGCGGTTTTTTTATGGAGCCGCGAGTTACGAAAGCGGGGTGGAGGATAAAAAAACATGCTCTATCACAATTTTTATTCCAAGCATGACAAGAACGGCTCCGCCGGCAAATTCCGCCTTCGATTTAAACCGGAGCCCAAAGATACCGCCAATCTTTACTCCGAGCATGGATATAAAAAACGTGGATATGCCGATGATCGCCGCAGAGAAAAAAATGTTTACCTTAAAAAAAGCAAAGGTGATCCCTATTGCTAAGGCGTCAATACTCGTGGCAAGGGCCAGTACGATCATTTTTGCGAATTGTAAAGAATATTGTTCCTGCTCTTTATTATCTTTTTTTGACAAGCTGTCCTTTATCATTTTTCCACCAATAAAGCCCAGCAGCACAAAGGCGATCCAGTGATCCATAGTCTGAATTTTTTGGGAAAAGTAAATCCCAGCAAAATAACCGACAGTCGGCATGAGCGCCTGAAACAAGCCAAAGTACAACCCCGGCGTTATAATTTCCCGCAGGCCCTGCTTTTTTCTCGATAATCCCAGTGTAATTGATACCGCGAATGCATCCATCGACAAGCTTACGGCGATTAAGGCAATTTCCAATAAACCCACGAAGTTCTCCCCCTTTTCTCACTATCAGAGCGGTTGTAGCAAATTTAAGTATAGCGAAAAACGGCAGTGACCGCTAGTCTACTCTACTGAGCCGGGTGGATAAAGAACGATCAGAACGCTGGCGGCGGCAATAAACACCACGCTATGAGCGCCGTGCCGTAAACGCCTGTCATAATCAAAAACGGTTTTGCCATGCGCTTAAAATTGAAACGTAGAACGAGGTCTTTGAGGGCCTGTTTTGTTTTGGCAAAAAATGCTAAGTCCCTCATGCGGTCTTCGGGATTGTTCGCCTGGCGGTGGTATATATACCGCTTTGATACATCCATGTTAGTTTTCCTCCTTCACGATATAATTGGGGCGCTGTTTTACTTCCGTGTGAATCTTTGCCAGATACTGCCCCATAATGCCGGTGGTAAAGAGTTGGACGCCGCTTGTAAAAAGAATGATGCAGACGATGGACGACCAGCCCGTGTCGGGCAGGCGTATGACGAACTTGCGGACAACCACAACCGCCACAAAAACAAGCGCGGCCAGGAACAGCGCCATCCCGCACACCGACGCAAGGGCCAGGGGCTTTGTCGAAAACGCGATGATGCCGTCCAGAGAATATAGAAAAAGTTTCCAGAGCGACCACTTGGTTTCGCCCGCCCACCGCTCAATGTTTTCGTATTCAAACCATTTGGTTCTAAAGCCCGCCCAGGGAAAAATACCCTTAGAAAAGCGGTTCCGCTCCGGCATGGCCAGTATGGCGTTGGCATAGGCCCTGTTCATCAGGCGGAAGTCCCGGGTCCCGTCAACGATGTCTATGTCGGTGATTTTCGCCATGAGCGCGTAGAAACGCCGGGCAAAGAATGAGCGGATAGGCGGTTCGCCCCGGCGGCTAACCCGGCGGGTTCCGGCGCAGGCGTATTCACCCGATTGCACCATGCCGAGCATTTGCGGGATAAGCGCCGGCGGATCCTGGCCGTCCGCGTCGAGGGTAACCACATAGCGCCCCCGCGCCGCCCGCAGTCCCGCGAGAAGCGCCGCCTCTTTGCCAAAATTCCGGGAGAACGAAAGGTAGCGCACCCGGCGGTCCTTCGCGGCGAGGTTCCGCAGCGCATCCAGCGTAGCGTCCCTTGAGCCATCATCAACAAAGATAAATTCAAAGTTCCCGCCGCCCTCTACCGCCGCGAGGGCATTCAGGCCTCCTGATAAAAAAGAGGAACCGCGGCTTCTTCGTTAAAGCAGGGCACAACCAGCGACAGAGCAATATCAGCCAAGGGGCTCTCTCTCTCCGGGCCAAGAGCCCCGAAAGAAAGGCCGTTTTTTCCATATTTCAGCCTTTGAGCGCCGCGATTCATCCAATATACTCCTTAAATGGCTAGTTTTGATCATCAATACTATGCCTTAAAAGTTGTTTGTATCCAAGGGGCTAATCATTAAAAGATTAGTATGGATATAAAAAAGGTCTTTGGGGCCAATGTCCGGTTTTATCGCAAGTGCAAGGGTTTTTCCCAGGAGGCGCTGTCGGAGAAGCTCGACATAGGTTCTAACCACCTGAGCAAGATTGAACGCGGCGCGGCCTTTGTTTCCGCCGAACTGCTCGAGCATCTGATTGCTATTCTGGACATTCCCGCAGAGGCGCTTTTCTCTTCTATAGAAAAACACCGGGCCGGCGACGCCGCTCTCGCTCATTTTGAGCATATTGTCGAAGAGGAACTGCGCCGGACAACGGAAACCATCACCCGCCGTATGCGGTCAGAACCCAGATAATCGATGCCGCTGCCGCTAATCCGCGCCTTCAGATGGACCCTATTCGCCAAAAAATCAACATTTGCGTCAGAGAAACGCTTACCGCATAATATGGAAGATAATAGACTTGTTCTGAAACTAACCGTGTTCCCGGACAGGTCTAGTGAATTGCGGATCACTCGACTGCACAGCAGCCGGACAAGCCCTCTTGCAGCATTTATCGGTAGCCGGTAGTATAATATACATGGAAGCAAATAGAGGGACTTATGAGCGAGTATAAAGCCGCAGGTGCGAGTGCAGAGGTTGGCCCAACGCCCAACGCCCAACGCCCAACGCCCAACGCCCAACGCCCAACGCCCAACGCCCAACGCCCAACGCCCAACGCCCAACGCCCAACGCCCAACGACCAACGCCCAACGCCCAACGCCCTACGCCCAACGCCCAACGCCCAACGCCCAACGCCCAACGCCCAACGCCCAACGCCCAACGCCCAACGCCCAACGATTATGTAGTTCGATATTTCTTTGTCAAGTACCAAACACCTGAATTAACCATATATTCTTACCAAAGCGCCGGACATCCAAAGCGCGGACTGTATTCGATAATTTGTATAACCCACACATCTAAGGCATATACCGGTGGTGCGCCGGAAAAGAATAAAAAAGCCTTGCCCTGGAGATACCGGCGGCAAGGCGGTAAAAAAAGAGGGAACCATGAAAAAGAAGCATGAAACTCAACGAACAGGAACGTATGTCCTATTCGGTATTGCCGTCCTGCTAGCGGCGGCAATGTTCACCCTAACCGGATGCCCCGATGGCACGAGCGGCGATCCGGCGCCCACAGTAAGCGGCGTAACGGTAACGGCGGCGAGAAGCGTGGCCAAGGGCGGAACCCTGCAATTCAGCGCGAGCGTAGCGGGAGAAAACAGCCCAGCGCAGACCGTAACCTGGAGCATCACCACTACTGGAATAGCGTCTGGAACCAGCATCAACGAAGAGGGATTGCTGATCGTGGCGGCGGAGGAGAGTAGTACTTCAATAGAAGTAAAGGCGACCTCCACGGAGGACGAGAGCAAGTCTGGAATGAAAAAAGTTTGGATAACTGGAACTTCCATGAATATCGAAATGGTAGAAATTGCCGGGGGGACGTTCCAGATGGGGCAAGATGGGGTTGCAACGCCCGTGCACAGCGTAACGGTGAGTTCCTTTAACATGGGGAAGTATGAGGTAACGCAGGCACAGTACCAGGCGGTAATGGAGACAAATCCGAGTAATTTCACTGGGGACAATCTGCCTGTGGAGCGTGTGAGTTGGTATGACGCGATAGTGTTTTGCAACAAGTTGAGCATACAGGAAGAGCTAACGCCTGCGTACACGATAAGCGGGGAGACGGATCCCGGCAAATGGGGAACAGTACCCACAAGCAGCAGCAATACCTGGGACGTGGTAACGGTGGACTGGAGCGCCAGCGGGTATCGTCTGCCTACGGAGGCGGAGTGGGAGTATGCGTGCCGGGCTGGGACAACGACGGGGGATACAATAACGAGCGATACGGGCTGGTATTCCAGCAACAGCGAAAGCACGACTCATGCGGTAGGAGGGAAGCCCGCGAATGCATGGGGCTTATACGATATGCACGGGAACGTGTGGGAGTGGTGCTGGGACTGGTATGGGGACTATGATAGCGTTGCTCAGACGAATCCCCATGGCGCCTATGTCCGCTCGTACCGCGTCCAACGCGGCGGGTCGTGGTACGTTGGGCCCGAGTACCTCAATTCCGCCTTCCGGGGCAGTTTCCAGCCGGGGTATCGGGACGTCAGCTTTGGCTTCCGGCTGGTGCGAAAGGGCCAATGAAACACAAGGTGAAGGTGAGCCCGATGGGATTTGCGGACTAAAGTCCGAGCGATGAACCGCTGTTGAAGTGGTGTCTTGAGCGCTATATACAGGCAACCTGCTCAAGGCCGTAGCACAAGAACGATGACGCGGTTCGCAAGACGGTCGGTTA
>JAIRPG010000041.1 GCA_031257105.1 Treponema sp. | reverse complement strand
TCTGTCCATAATGTAGACACATTATGGACAGACCACCTTAAAAAACGCATTTTCGCAGCCGTTAGGCGAGAAAATGCAAGGTCTGTCCGCAAAGTAACCGACTTTGTGGACAGACACTTATTAGAGGTAAATCATGGAAAATCAGCGGATATTTGCAATGCCCTTTTCAAGCGTGTATCCATTGCTTGTTAAGAAAGCGGAAAGAAAAGGCCGCGCTCAGGCGGAAGTAGATACGATCATCTGCTGGCTGACCGGTTATAATCAGAGTACCCTGTGTCAGCAAATCGAGAGCAACAAAAGCTACGAAATGTTTTTTAACGAAGCCCCGGCTTTTAATCCAAACGCCTCAAAAATAACCGGCTCAATTTGCGGTTATCGTGTAGAGGAAATCACCGATAAACTCATGTGGAAAATTCGCTGTCTGGACAAGCTGATTGATGAATTGGCAAAAGGAAAGCCCATGGAAAAGATTTTGAAGGAATGAAAACAGCGTTGTTCCTGAAACTTCAGTGAGGCCGTTAATTGATAAAACGGGGACTAAGCAAATTCCGCATGGACGGCGGCATCCACCCGATTGACAAATTATTGCATTTCCGCTAATCTGAAAAAGGTCTGTATTGGAGCGGTGTCCGAGTGGTTGAAGGAGGCGGTCTTGAAAACCGTTGTGCCGCAAGGTACCGGGGGTTCGAATCCCCCCTGCTCCGCGATAAAGCGCCAAGCTGGGAAGGTGAGGGCTGGAAGGCAAATCCCCCTGCTCTGTTTGGGTAAACCGGCGCGGAATACGCCGGCGGAGGAGGAGAAGGGGACAAACAGAATCCTTACGAAAGGAAAAACGAATTTTTTCTTTTGTTTTTGACAAAGGTATTAAAAAGTAGTAGAATGTTTTTGTTGGTAACGAGTGTCCGTCTATAAAGTAACCGGTTAGTAGACAGACGCTTATTAACTTCTGGAGCGGTGCGAGAGCGGCCGAATCGGGCTCCCTGCTAAGGAGTTGTGCCCCTAAAGGGTACCGGGGGTTCGAATCCCCCCTGCTCCGTAACAAAAATCCGTAGGATTTTTGTGGAAAATTTGCTTGCAAGTTTTATTGGTAAAATTCCAATAGGACGAGGTTGTAGCTCAGATGGATAGAGCAGCAGATTGCGGATCTGCAGGTCGCACGTTCGAATCGTGTCAGCCTCATTAGTGTCTGTCCATAATGTAGACACATTATGGACAGACCACCTTAAAAAACGCATATTCGCAGCCGTTAGGCGAGAAAATGCAAGGTCTGTCCGCAAAGTAACCGACTTTGTGGACAGACACTCATTAAGGAATTAAACAATAGCCACCGGAAAACCCGGCGCTATGCTTCTTAACACGATGCAAAAACCTATGACAAACGGCCTGACAAGCCGTCTCTGTAGGTCTTGCGGGGGAGAGGGGAGCCGCCCCGGCCCGGATGTTCAGCGCCCCCGTTTTTTCCAACGAATGTAGATCTGGTGCCCCGCGCCGTTTTCCTGGGGTCTTTCTTCGATTTCAAATTGAGAGATAGCCCGGAAAAGATCGCCCAGCTTTCTAAAGCCGTAATTCCGGGGATCAAACTCGCTGGAGCGATTGGTGATTTTTTGACCTACGCCGCCCAGGTAGGCCCAGCCGGATTCATCGGCCAGGTCGTCCACCGCATCCCGCAGCAACTTGAGGAGTTTGCGGTCAACTTTAAATTCCTTGCGGATTTTTGAGGTGGGCTTGGTATCGTCCTCATCTGATTCTTCTTGGGCATCCAGGAGAATCTCGGTGTAGATGAATTTATCACAGACCTTGACAAACGGCTGGGGAGTTTTCTTTTCACCAAAACCGTAAACCGTTTTACCGCTTTCCCGCAGCCGGGCCGCCAGCCGGGTAAAGTCGGAATCGCTGGAAACGATACAGAACCCATCGAGCTTCTCGCCGTAGAGCAGATCCATCGCGTCAATGATGAGGGCGCTGTCGGTGGCGTTCTTACCGGAGGTATACGAAAATTGCTGTATCGGCTGAATAGCGTGTCCCAAAAGCCGGTCTTTCCAGGAGCGGAGGTTGTTGTTGGTCCAGTCGCCATAGATTCGTTTAACGCTGGCGACGCCGTATTTGGCCACTTCATCCATGAGGCCCTCGATAATGGCGGGCTGCGTATTGTCCGCATCAATAAGAACGGCAAGTTTAGCTTGACTCATTTCCATCTGCGGGCTTGAAAAAGGTAATAAAGGCATATCATTCTCCAAATATTGATTTTTTGATCCGCCGAATCTGGCTGATTTTTCCTAATGGTACCCTGATAGGCTCTCCAGATTCATCGGACAGGGGTTTTAAGATCAAAATGCTCTCCCCGCCCTGCTTTTCCAGACCATCCGGTGTTCCAAAAATGCGGCTTTCACGGGCTCCGGACACGGAATAGGCAATTTCCACCAAAGATTTGGAGGAAATTGCCTGTTTCGCTACCAGCGTCTTCCCTACATAGTCCAGACGCCATGCCTCCAGCTTTTCAAAACGGACGGCGCCCTCAGCCAACTGAGACTCGGTAAGGATAAGCCTCCGTTCAATCCGGGCGGCCAATTCATCCCGTTCGGCCTTGGGCAGGGACAGCCCTGCCAGAGCGCGCCTAAACCGTTCCTGATAAGCCGCCGCTTCTTCCGCCTCCCCCGGGTTCTCTTTGGCGGCGTGGATCAACTCTTGTCCCCAGAAGCGGCAGCCCTCCAGCGAAGGATAGGGCGAAGCGGTATCCTCTTGCGGATCGGGGAGAGGCGGCTGGGCTACAATGTCAACCCCGGCCTTGTTCAGCGCTTCCAAGACGGCGTGTCTTTCCAGATCTCTCAAAAGGTAGATCCCTGGCGCCAGTGTCCGCGCAATGAGCAACGCCAAAGGCCCGGTTTCGGCGAGGTAGCGCCGGTCTTCCGCCAAGCTGAGTACCGTGCCCTGGTGCAGGGAAACCGCGGCATAGCGGCTCTCCCAATCCGTGAGCGTCCAAAGAAGGCTCTGATCCACGCTCTTGCCGGAAAGCCGTTCCAGATGGCGAATCATAGCGCCGGCGTCCAAGTTCCGGTCGAAACCTCGTACCGCCGATTCCCGCGTCAGCTCAAAGCGAACCACCGCGCCGGTTTCCCTCACGGAACAAAACGACGCCAGAAACAATGCGTCGGTAAAGCTGATCTCAGGGTACAATATACAGGAAAAAACCGTGTCCATGGCAATTACCGGCGAGGAGTTTTCCGGTAAAGATCCTTCCTGCCGGGGGTGAAAAAGATCCGGCGCGGGAATCCAGTTTTCCCTGAGCGTTGCGGTGAGCAGTTTTGCCGTTTCCATGGCCTCGATGAGGGCGTCAAAGCGATCGGCGTTAAAAACAGCCGCAGCCGGTTCAACAACGCCCCATGAATTGGGCGATACTTCACGGTTCACTAAATTAGCGAGTCGTAGCAGTGTTTTCCGGGGATAGGAGCGGCCTTCCTCAAGCGCGCCGGTAAAGCGGCGGATAAACCGGGCCGTCGCCTGTACACGCCCCCTGGAAAAATAACCGGTACCCCCTTCCAGCAGATAGAGGTACACGCCAACCGCCCAATACTCAAGCCGCTCACGGCTGTTAAGGGCCATAAAGAAACGCGCCTTCCCTTCGACCGGGAATACCCGCCGGCCGTCACTCTGGAGGAGTCCCAGACGGAGCAGCCCGCCGCTGAGAGTTTCCAGGTTGAGACCGGGAAAGAGCCGCTTGCCGTCATCCAGCGCTTTTTTACGGATGCCGCCTTCGGCCTTGAAAAATTCCTCCTCGCCGGTGAAGAACGACAACAGCGCCGCAAAAATACGTCCGTCCCATCCGGCGGCTGCCGCATAACCGTTTCCCTGGCTTTCATCACTCACCGGGAATGAGAAAAAGAGCTCGCCTGCGCGGGCGGCGAAAGGCGCCAATACCGGTTCCAGCAGGGGATTCAGCGCCAGATGGTACGCCGATTCGTCCCGGAAACGGTAGACAATGAGCCGTTCTTCCAGATTGAGGAGTAATCCGTGAAGCTCTACAAAGGAATACTCGCCGGCAAAGAAGCTCTCAAGTTCCCCCGGCGCCGGTTCACCCAACAGGGCAATAGCCGAGATGATCCGGTGTTCTACCGGGCCGATATAAGCCGCGATAGCCTCTTGAATCTCCCGGCGGGTAAGGAAGGCCCCCAGATCCTCCATGAGCTTGTGCTTGTTAAACGGCGTTTTAATGTTGCCGAAGATACTCCGCAGCAGATCAAAGTAGGCGTTGTCCGGCAGCGTAAGAATAGCGGACTTCCATTCTTCCGGAGAACGGAACAAGGGGCGGTTGTGAAGCCTTTCTCTCTGAGAGGGCTGCTGGTTCTGGGGTTTCATCGTAGTTCTTCAGCGCTCCAGTGCTGAATCGAGTATTTATACCCCTGTTCGGCAAGAAATTTCTGGCGGTTCGCCGCGAAATCCTCTTCTACCGTAAAACGGGACACCAGTGTGTAGAAATAAGAATTCCTGCCTTTAGGCCGCAAAATTCGTCCCAGGCGTTGGGCCTCCTCCTGACGGGAACCAAAGGAGCCTGAGACCTGTACCGCCATAGAAGCGTCCGGCAGATCGATGGCAAAATTCGCCACTTTGGAGACCACGATGACCCGGACTTCCCCCCGCCTGAAGGCGTTATAAATCTTTTCCCGCTCGGCGTTGGGCGTCTTCCCCGTTATAAGCGGCGCCTTGAGAAGCCCGGCCAGAGCTTCAAGCTGGGAAATGTATTGACCGATGACGAGGATCAGATCCTCCCGGTGGTTTTCCACGAGCTGCCGTACCGCGATCTCTTTAAGGGGGTTCTCGCTGGAAATACGGTACTTCTCACGGGGAGCGGCCACCGCGTAGGGCACCTTGAGCTTTTCCGGCATATCCAGGCGGATCTCCGTGCAGACAGCCTCGGCAATCCAGCCCCGCCCTTCTAAATCCTTCCAGGGGACATCGTAGCGTTTGGGCCCCACCAGGCTGAACACCGCGTCTTCGGCGCCGTCCTCTCTAACCAGGGTAGCCGTAAGCCCCAACCGCCTAACCGCTTGGAGTTCGGCGGTCACCCGAAATACCGGCGCGGGGAGCAGATGCACCTCATCGTAGATGATAAGCCCCCATGCCCGTTCCCGAAAAAGCTTAAAGTGGGGAAAGTCCGCGTCCTTTGCGGGCCGCCAGGTGAGGATCTGGTACGTGGCGACGGTAACCGGCGCGGTAGCCTTGGTATCGCCGGTATACTCGGCAATCTGTTCCGGCGCAAGATCCGTCTTGTCCAGTAATTCAGCGATCCATTGATGTACCGCCGCCACATTGGTGGTAAGTACAAGGGTATTGGTCTTGAGCATGGACATGACCATCATCCCCACGACGGTCTTGCCGGAGCCGCAGGGAAGCACCACCACCCCGTATCCGGTACCGGCTTTACCGTCCCCCAGCACGGCCCGGGCGGCATCCGCCTGGTAGTCCCGCACCTGGAACGGTTTTCCCATTCCGCTGGTTTTCCGGAGGGTAATGTTCAACGTTTCCCCGGCAAGCAGGGGCGCATCGTCCTGTACCGGCCAGCCCAGCCGGATAAGTTCCCGTTTTACCGTCCCCCGGTCGGTTAGACGTAAAAGAAAGCCCTTCTCCGTTCTGGTAAGGTACTTCTCCAGAACTTTCGCCGCGCCGATTTCGGTACGAATCGTTTCGTCATCCGCCGTGAGGAACAGTTCGTCGGGCATCTCCGCAAACGTGGACGCGGAACCGTTCTCTTGGCCCGCCGTCGTGAGCCGGATCTTACCGTACCGGGCCATGGTATCGGTAAAACTCTCCAGTATGCCTGAGGGAATCTGGTAACGACTGTAGGTTTCCAGCGCCTGCTTCACCTCAACGGGGGTAAGACCGGCGCTGGCGGCATTCCAAAGGGAGAGAGGGCTGATTCTAAAGGTATGGATATGCTCCGGCGACTTTTCCAACTCCGCGAAGGGCATGATGGCTGTCCGGGCTTCCTCCGACAGAGGGGCGTGTACATCAAGCAGGAGCGTCCGGTCGCTTTGCACAATCAGCGGGTTTGCGGGGTCAATAGACATTTCTTACAATTATAGTTTAAAAAAGGCGACGGTTCAATGTTCCCCATTACCCCGCGAAAACCGGTTCCAGGGGAATTTCCAGATGGGGAAAAGTTTCCGAGCGGACGTTTCCGGGGGGACGGTACGACCGGGTGATAATCTCGCCCCCATCGAACCGGTAGACAAACAGGGTCTGCGGTTCGGGATTTACCACCCAGTATTCCCGCACCCCCGCCTGCCGGTACCGTTCGAACTTCCTCGCCATCTCGACAAAGGTATTGGTGGGGGAGACGATTTCCACCGCCAGATCCGGCGCTCCCCGGCAGCCCTCCGCTCCCCGCTTCTTTTCATCGCAGACCACCGAAATATCCGGCTGAACCACCGTATCGTCGCTTTCGTCTTCCTCGTAAAAGAGCCGCACATCATAGGGCGCGGGGTATACCTTACCGGGCTTGTCCTCAAAAAAATTGTAGAGTTTTGCCGTTAGTACCGCCACGATTGCTTGATGGATCGCGTTGGGCGCGGCCATAGCATAGGCAACGCCATCAATAAGCTCGTACCGTTCCCCTTCGGCAAGTTCCCAGCGCTTGTAATCCGCATACGTAAAGAGCCGGTCTTCCGTCGGTAAAACCAAAGCCGCCATCGTTATCTCCTTAAAGGACAGCATACCCGATCGACCTCGCCCCCGCAACGAGCGGCGTCATACTGCTGAACCTTCCGGCTATATTGATACTTTTCACCCTTTGATATTATATATTTTTACCATGACTCGAAATAAAAGCCAGTTCTTCTTATGGGGGGGGGGGGGGCGGCGCGGGGGGGGGGGGGGGGGGGGGGG
>JAIRPG010000040.1 GCA_031257105.1 Treponema sp. | reverse complement strand
TCTGTCCATAATGTAGACACATTATGGACAGACCACCTTAAAAAACGCATTTTCGCAGCCGTTAGGCGAGAAAATGCAAGGTCTGTCCGCAAAGTAACCGACTTTGTGGACAGACACTTCTTAGCGCCCCCGTTTAACGATGAGTTCGTAGAAGGGTTCTTTGCTGTTGCCGGTTTGATTAGACAGGACATTCAGACGGCGCACGGGCATGGCCTCCACCGTCTCAGCTACCCTGCCGGTGACAAGAATTCGGGCCTTGTAACGGGGGGCCAGGCCGGAGAGTATCCTTGCCCGTATCGCGGGAGGTCCCGAAACGGTATAACCGGTGATCGGTGAATAGCTAAAGGCCGCTTCCCCGGTATCTATGCCGAAATACCAAGACGCGGTCTCCGGGGCGGTTCGGAGCAATTCCATGATAAAGCCGGTGGCCTTGGCGATGGGCGTTTGGTTTGTCCTCGCGTGAATATCATCTTCGTAGGGAATTTCTTTGTTGATAAGCTGAAGGGCGCTCCGTTCCAGGGGTGAGCCAAAGACAACGGTGGCCAGATCACCGTCAAAGCCCGTGATCGTGGCCCCGGCGTTTTTGAAGTGTTCCGCTACCGTCCGGCGGAATTCCGCGATTTTCCGCGCCCCTTCCTCCGGATCGCCCCAACTCTCCGCCGCGGTTATCCCCCTTCCCCGGATGGCAATGATCGCCGCCTTAGCGGTGACGATCTCATGGGGTAACGGTTTGCCGGCGTGGATCACCTGCCGCAGGTAGGCGGGGGTAATGGCGGCTCCGTAGGCCCGGCGGAGGCCGCTTGCCTGGCGGCGCAGGATATGGAGCCCCGAAAAGCAGGATGCCGCCATCCCGGCGGCCATGGTTCCGGTGGGAATCAGCGGATCCAGCCAGTAACCGGTCAGGATGAAGCCCCACGAAAAGAAAGCCCCCGTCAGGATCATAAGGAAGACTCCCGTACAGAAGGTCGCGGGGACGCTTATCCTACAGAGGCAAAGGGCAATGATAAAAGCGGCGCCGAGGGCGCAGATAAGGATATTCCGGTTTGCCTGGGGTATCAGCGCCCTGCCGGTAAGGATGGTGTTGGCAAGGATCGCCGAGATTTCCGCGTCCGAAGGATTCCGGCTCCCCGGTTCAGGCGGAGGCCCCAAAATGCAAAGTGACGATTGCAAAGTCGTCTGGAGATCATTCCGGCGGGCCTTAAAGCGGTTGTACTGTTCCCGAAGTTCCCCAAAGCTTTTGATAAATTCGTTCCGCAAGGATACAACCCGGCCAACCGCCGCTTCGCCCAGGGATTCAGAGGAAAGGAGCCGTTCATATTCCGCCACCAGCTCCGTTTCCGAGGAGCCATTGATGAAGTTATCCAGGGCTTTAAAGTACCCGGATCGGGCTTCCAGCCAGCGGAACCGGTTCTCTTCACCGCCTTGTTCCAGCAAATCTTCCCAAAGGGCGTGGGCATAGTAATACCACGCGCTCGGGTATTCCTCCGGGGCCAATTCCGCAAAGTAGCCTCCGGCTTCGGCGGCGGCTACCGCCCGGTACAGTTCCTGCTCCTGTTTTTCGTATTCAAGAAAGAGTTCCAAGGGTAACCGGCGGAAGGTATCTTCACCGTGGGGCAGTTCAGGCAAAAGGGCTCCCCTGGCGTCGAGGGGCAAAAAGATGTTTTCCCCATTCCTGGCAAGCATGAGCGCCGGACCGTCCTCGGCGTCTTCAACAATCGCGGCGTTATAGCGCTGCTTCAATAGGGCGTAAACGATATGTTCCGCTCCGGTTTCTTCGGTTAATACCGGGGCGATACGCCGGAAAACGCCGTCCTTGTCTGGCCGGGGTTTTCCATAATGGGGCGCCCCAGGCGCCGCTTCTTCATGCTCCGCGTCGCCGTTCCGGTTGAGGGGGAAACGGAGATCCCCCGCTTCCCAAAGGTTGCCGTAGGCGGCGGCGGTTTTTTCCATGAGTTGTATGTCTATCTGATCCCGCTGTTCCAAGGCCGCGATGAGCCGTTCCTTGCCCCGTTCCGTAAGGCTCACCAGATCCCCCACATAGCGTTCCGAGTCGGTGGGAGATACGGAACCGATCCGAATAGCCTGGAATAGACTGCGGATGTTCCGCTCCAGCAGGGCGAATTCTTCATCAAAGTGGTTCAGCAACTCTTCCCGCGCGCTCCCGCCGACGGAAGATAGACCCAGTACGGGAACCTGGAGGATCAGCGCCGATGCGTCCATCTCGATAAGCGTCCGTAATACCGAGGTCACTTCCATCGGTTCCACCATCTCGCCCGCGTTTTTTGTTCCTTCAGCGTTCTTGCCTGAATCCTTCATCTCAATGAGTACCAGTTCGCGGGAGAGGGGCGGCGCAGGACGGTAACGCAGGAGAAAATCATAGTGGGGCCCTAAACGGGGGCCGGCGAAAAACCAGGCTAAACCCACCGCCGTCACCGTCGCGGCGGCAAGGGAAACGAGGAACCGTACGAGGGCTTGAGTTTTACTGAATACCGCCATGCTCTTTTCTTTTTCGGCGGAATCGGGCTTTGTCTTTAGAGCTTGTTTAACATCCAGATCAGGGTGATAACGCCGCCGCATGAGGAAAATACCGACTAACGTGGCGTTCATCGGTATTTTCTTTCAAGCTATTCCTTTACCGCCCCCAGGGTCGCGCCGGCGATAAAATACCGCTGCAGCCAGGGGTACACGATAAGGATCGGCACGGTGGCGAACATTACCGACGCGGCCCGCAGGGTTTCGCCCACGCCGGGGGTGGTAAAGCCTTCCACCGTGGCGGTTTCCATGCTGTTGGTGGTGTTGAGAATGTTGTACAGCAGAAGCTGTATTGGGAACAGATCGCGGTTCTTAACGTACATGAGGGCGTCGGAAAACCCGTTCCACCGGCCCACGGCGTAAAACAGCGCCAGCGTTGCCAGCACCGGCGTTGACAGCGGCAGATATATATGGAGCAGCACCCTGATAGGCCCGGCCCCGTCGATTTCCGCCGATTCTTGGAGGCTTCCCGGTATGCCCTGGAGGAAACTCCGCATGATGATCATGTTGAATACCGAAAGGCAGTTGGGGATGATGAGCACCCACGCGGTATCGAGCATGTTGAGGGAACGCAGGAGCAGGTAGGTGGGGATAGTTCCCGCGCCAAAGTACATCGTGATAATGATCAGCGTATTGATGATCTTTTTCCCGACTAATTGTTCGTAAATGAGGGGATAGGCGCACAAGGTTGTCATCGTCAGGGAAAGGAACGTGCAGATTACCGTTAGGAACGCCGTCCACCAGAGCGCCCTGATGTACCGGGCGTCGGCCAGAATCGTGGCGTAGGCGTCCCAGGTAAGTTCCACCGGCCAGAGGGTTACCTGGTTCCGCACCAGGGCGTTGGCGCTGGAGAGGGACCGCGCCGCCAGGTTTATCATGGGCAGAATACAGAGGGCGATAAGCCCTACGCAAAGGATGGTAACAAGGATGTCTCCCACAGTAACCGGGTTCGCGCTCATAGCGCCGGTTTTTGTCTTCGCTTTATACATCATATACCTCCTACCAAATACCGCGCTCGCCGAGTTTTTCAGCGACCGCGTTGGCGCTGAGCACAAAGATAAGCCCCACTACCGACTGGAAGAGCCCCACCGCCGTGGCCAAGGATACCCGCAGGGCCTTGATACCGTAGTTGTACACAAAAATGGAAAGCACGTTGGAAACGTTGTTCACCATATCGTTTTGCAGGGTGTAGGGCCGGTCGAATTCCGATCCCACAATGCGGCCCAGGCTCATAATCAAAAGGATGATGATGGTTGGCCTAATCCCCGGCAGGGTGATATGCCATATCTTGCGTAAACGGCCCGCGCCGTCCACCGTGGCGGCCTCGTAGAGTTCCGGGTTGATGCTCGTGATGGCCGCCAGATAGATGATCGTGTTCCACCCGACGCTCTGCCAGATTCCCAGAAAAATGTAGGTGAAGATCCAGTGGATGGGCTCGTCCAGAAAGTGAATGGGCCCCATACCGAGCCTGCCGAGGAATATGTTCACGAGGCCCTGGGCAGGCGGGTTCGGCGCGAAGAGACGCAGCGCCAAGCCTGAAATAATAATCCACGAGAGGAAGTGGGGCATATACGCGACGGTCTGGGTAATGCGTTTAAAAAACGTGAAGCGCAGTTCGTTCAAAAGAATAGCCAGGATAACCGGCGCCGAAAAACCTATCGACAGATCCAGCAGATTGAGTACCACCGTATTTCGCAGGGCAAACAGAAAGTCCCGGTTTTGGAAGGCTTTTATAAACCATTCAAACCCGTGATTTGCCGCCCAGGGCACCTCCCAGACGGGCTTTAAGAAATTGTTCTGCTTAAAGGCGATGAGGATGTTCACCATCGGCGCGTAACGAAACACCAGAAAAAATACGATAGGCGGCAGCAACAGAAGGTACAACACCCCGTAACGCTTAAGGTACGTTACCGCCTCTTTTCCAGAAGTAATTTTTGTCCTAACCGGCATAATCTGAACCCCCTATACAAATTACCCCTCACCAGTGGATGAGGGGCTGTGGAACGGTTAATCGTTTACGGACGTTTTGTCGCCGTAGAATTCCTTCCACTTGGCGGCCCGTTCGTCGATGATGGCCTGAGCGCCTGACGCGAGATAGTCCTGGTAGCCCGCGTCAAAAACGGCGTCAAACTGGCCGGCGGACGCGGGTATGGCTTTGGCGAAGATGGCGTCCCGTTTCTTCTCCAGCACTTGGCCCATGCCTTCTTCGGATTCTATGGCGCCCACATTCGCGTGAGCTATGAAATTCCTTTTTGAGGACAGCTCGTAAGCTTTTTGAACAAGGGCGGGATCAACTTCCGCGTACGCGAGCGTCATGGATTTTACCGTCAGATCGATGGTGGGCATTTTAATGCCGTTTACCAGGGTGGTATAGTCGATGTTGTTCGGGCTGTTCATGATTTTTTCCCCGGTGGCCGCGATGCCCCTAACCGCGCCGTTGGCTTCAACTTGGTGGGTTACGCCGGCTTCGCCGAACTGCATGAAAAACAGGTGATCCTCCTGGTGGAGCCAGTCCAGATAGAAAAGACTGGCGAGCGGCTCCGTGTTGGAAGCAGGGAAAAATACTTTCCGGTCAACGAGGGGGCCCGAAGGCTGGACATACTTGCCCGCGTTGTTGGGGAAAGACTCAATGGCGATAAAGTCCGCGTCCGGGCCTACGTTGGCGTGCAGCGCGGCGGAGAAACTATTCTTGCCGTCCCGGTAGGGCAGATCCCAGTTCTGCATGAAAGCGCCCACGTAACCCGATTTGGTCAGGTTATCCTGGGTCGTGTCTCCGGTGCCGTAAAGGGCAAAATCCTTCCAAATGAGGTTTTCGCCGTACCACTTGTTCAGGATCCGCATGGCCGACTTAACGGCGGTTTCGCCTTGAACGGATCCCGGACGGTCCAGGTGCCTGACTTCAAAACCGTAGACGAACCAGTCCCGGTCGGTAACCGCATCGGGAATAAAAGCCTGGATGAGGAGCTGTGCTTGCCAGCCGACGTCCTGGCCCATGATAAAGGGCACCATCATAGCCGCATCTTTTCCCAGCAGGGTCTCGGCGTTGTCCCGAAAGGCGGCGAGCATATCGTGGAATTCGTCGATAGTTTTCGGTTCCTTCAGGTTGAGCTTTTGCAGCCAGTCCTTCCTGACAAACACGTTCCTGGCCGCTTCGTTGGCGATCCTCGCTTCGAGCGCCCAGAGTTCCCGGGTTTTGGGATTCCGATCGTAGTTGACAAATTCATCCCCCAGCCAATTCCAGATATTGGGGAAGAGCCCGGCGTATCCGTTGATATAGGGGTTCATATCCGTAACGCCCCCCCATGTTCGCATAAGCCTGGATGGTAGAATAATTGTAGGTAACGCAGACATCCGGCGCCAATCCCGCGGCCAGCAGGTTGTTCAGTTCGTCAACTTCCGTCCAGCGGCCCACGGGGACGAAGCTTACCGCTACATTATGATCCCGGAGCATCCCTTCCTTTATCCAATTAGTGTAAAAGTTGTCCTCCGGCTTGGATCTGCCGCCGTCAAGGCCGCGATCAAAGACCTCCACCTTAATGGATTTGGTTTCCTTAAACCGGTAGGAGCCGCCCGACCCTTTTTCCAACCCCAGGCTGTCGAGCAGTTCGGCGGTAATCGCCTGATTTTCCACCGAGCCGCCTGACCGTCCGGTTTGGGCTCCCGCCTGCGTTTCACTTTTCCCCCGGCATCCGGCGGCAAGAAACATCAGTCCCGCCAGACCGGCCCCGACTATACGCCACACACGCATTTTCTTCATTTTACCGTACCTCCTCTATCGAGCAAATCTAACTTTATGATAGCATTGACAGGATGGCTTGTCAACACTAATATTCAAAAATGGTTGTATGCTAGTAAACTAGAACGATAGAATACAATAGTGTTGTTCCAAACCACGGTTTGTTTCTAAACAACGCTAATATGATAAAAATACGGAGGAGGCGTCTATGAACAAGACGGCGGAGAATCAGTCCCGGAGCGTGCAGGATTCAGTCTACACAGCCCTCCGCGCCGGCATCATCAACCTCAATCTGGCTCCCGGAACGATAATCAGCGAAAAGGAAATTTCCTCCCGCTTCAAGGTAAGCCGTACGCCGGTACGGGAGGCGTTTATTCATCTTTCAAATGAAGGGCTCCTCCGGGTGATACCCCAGCGGGAAACCCAAGTTTCCCTGGTGGACTTTGCGCGGGTCACCCAGGAGTTTTTTCTTCGGGAAAGCCTGGAAACCGCGGTGCTGGAACCTTTTATCAACCGGTGCGGGAAAGCGCTTTTTAATGAACTGGAACGGCTCATCGAAATGCAGAGCCTCGCTCTGGAAAAAAACGCCCTTATTGAGTTTATCGAATATGACGACCGGTTTCACCGGATGTTTTTTGAGGTTGGGGAAGAACTTTTAAGCTGGGAAGTGCTGGAACGCATGAGCGGCCATTATCACCGGGTCAGACTTTTAACGGTGCGGATCAAGGGCGTCGCCGACAATATACCCGATCAACACCGTAAAATCCTTGCCGCTCTGCGAAAGAAAGACCTGCCCAAGGCCCGCGCCCTGCTGGGGAACCATCTCCATAAACTGGATACGGAAGAACCGATGCTCCGGAAGGAATTCCCCGGCTATTTTGCGGTTCCCCCGACTGAAAATCCTTTTGAAGTAGATTTTGGCGGCCTTCCCCGGCTGGCCTAACCGTTCAGGTTTGGGGCCGAGGTTCAGGGGTCAGCGTTTTTCCGGGAGCAGTTTCCAGGGCCCCGGCTCTTCGCCCAGCCGCCGTTCCAATTGGCCGGCTATCGCATCCGCGCCGGAAAGGTATGAGCCGGGAAAGAAGACTATCGGCACCTGCCGGTCTTCGTCGGGAACCTGCCAGGCTTCCAGGAAGGCGGCGACGCGCTCGCCGTTGTTCCCAGACCGGGTGTTTATCCTGATGACATCCAGTTTTCTTTCCGTGCCGTTCACCATTACTTTTTCCGGCAGGGCGTCGATCAGGGGTTTCACCTTCGCGCACTGGGGACAGAAGACGCGGTAAAAATACACCATCGTTACATGATCGGGGTTGACCGGGTAATCGTCAAAAAGATTGGCCCCGGTCTTTTTTGTCTTGGGGCTGTAGGGCCGCTTATTGACGTAAAGATCCTCCGCGGCGGTGAGGTAGGCCTCCCGGATATTGGAGCTGATGCTGTCATAGCCCTGAAACACCCGGCCCCCCAGGATCAGCAGCGGGACCTGGAGATCCCCCCGGTCAATACCCAGTTCATCGGTGATATTCACATACCGGGCGCGTCCGGCGGTATCGTAGACATTGTGCGTATAAAAGTTATGGGGATACTGATCCAACTCATCCGGGGGTAATTGCTCACGCGCTATCGAAAAAAAGCGGTCATAATCGGTCTGGCAACTGGCGCAGAGTTCTTCATAGAAAAAGTAAGCGTTGATCTTTTCCTGCGCGGCGGCCTTGCTCCCCCCGGCAAACAGCGCGGCGGGGGAAACCAAAAGGGCCGCCGCGAAAATCTTACCAAAGACGCCTTTATTCATGCTCATCATTCCCCTCTGAATTCCCCGCTGCCGCTCAAGTGGTTTTCATGTCCAGCGTAATCCTGCCCGCCTCGCTCAGGAGTTCCCGGCCCTGGAAATTTCCCGCCCCCAGGCGCAGGGTATAGTGAAAGCCCTCGTGGCACAGGCGCATCTCCCGGGGGGAAATCACGGCGCCGTCCATTTCCGCGCTTGCGTCCCAGACCATCACCAGGCGGAGCTCCGCTATGGCGGAAATAATCTCCAGCGAAAAAGTCCGGCAGATTAGTTCCACCGCGCCCCGGGAAGTTTCCAGGGCGATACGGAGGTTTTCCCCCTCTTCGCTGACCGCCGCGCTCTTTACCGCCAGAGGCCCCGCCGCGTCCCGGAGATACCAGCCGGCGCGCTTCCCATTGCCGCTCCAGTGGCAGCCGTCAATAACGGGCAGGTTGTCGTAGGTCATGTCTTTGATCTTGCAGGTATCCCGAAGGTAGCGCTCCTCGTAGCGGTCGTCAAAGAGCATGAGATCCCGGAACCAAAACTCCTCCCCTTCGGAATAGAAATTAACCCGGTATCTTTTTGAACAGAACCAGACGGAACGCCGGCCCTCCTTTTTCCAGTCCGAAAGGGCCGTAACCGCCGAATTGGGGGTTTCCCGGTACTGCTTTTTGAACCATTCCCCGGACGCTTCGAGGGTTTCTACGCGAACTTTGCCGGCCCGGGCCAGGGCGGAAAGTTTTTCCACCTGGTATTCCAGGCCGTCCTTCATGGCTGGCCAGCCGAAACTGTTTTCCTGGCCGGCCTGGGCGTAGTTGAAGCTGAGGCAGGGTCCGGCCATGGCCTCGTCAAGAAACCAGTCCACCCAGGGCCTGATCCCGCCGCCCCCCGCCGGCCCGGTATACACCGGCTCCAGGGTGATGACCCCGCCGTAATCGTATTGGTACACCGGATCGCTCCCCAGCATACGGAAGACCGGTACGGGGATCTGCGTCTTTTCACGGTTCCCCGGGGCCAGGACATTGGTCCTGCTGGGATAATAGGCCTGGTTGTAATAGCCGCCCCAGAGGGTATAGCCGTCGGTGCCCCACTGCTCCTTGCAGTTGCAGCTTGCCGTGATATGGTACTTGTCCGCCATATACGCCAGGGAATGGGCGTCAATCAGCCAGGAGCCCGCCGAGGCGGGGTAACGGCCCCAGACGGAGCGGAATTTTTCCATCAATACGTCGATGAGTTTTTCCCGTTCCGCCGGAGTGTAGCCCACGGAAAATCCCACGTGGGAATACCAGTCCCAGGGGAAGCGTCCCCGCCAGGGGAGCCCCGCGTCTTTAACCAGGGGTTCCATGATCTCAAGCCACACGCCCTTTTCGTGGGGGGTTCCCCGCAGCATTTCAACAAAGCGGTCGTCCAGCAGTGAATCGTACTGAAAAAGAAAGGTTCCCTGGAGCTCATGTTTTTTGAGCAGCGCAAGCTGTTCCCGCACCGGTTCGAGGAGATCCATTGTTAACCGGGGCTCCACCGCGCGGATAAAATTGATGATGTTGACGATAAAGGGCCGGTTATTCATACGTTTTCCTCTTAAATATCAGAGTTGTTCAAAAACTTCAGTTTCTGAACAACTCTATTATATGTTCAAGGGATTTTCATGTCCAGCGTTTTGGCTCCGCCGTCTTCACGTTCCACCCTAAGCTTTCCTGCTGTATGCGGTAGAGCCGCGCAAAAAGCCCGCCGTTACGCAATAATTCCTCCCCCGCGCCTTCCTCAACCAGGGCGCCGTTTTCCAGCACGGCGATTTTGTCCGCGCCCAACACCGTCCGCAGGCGGTGGGCTATTACAATAACCGTGCGTCCCTT
>JAIRPG010000102.1 GCA_031257105.1 Treponema sp. | reverse complement strand
TTGGATCCCGTCAGGTGTTCGATAAGCTCGCCCAGGCGGCTGCCCAGCTTGCTTATCTTCCGGTCGGTCTCCTTCATCTGTTCCCGAAGCTTCCGGTCGGCCTCCTCCGTTTGCTCACGCATCTGCTCACGGGTCTCCTTCATTTGCTCTCGGGTCTCCTGGAACATGAGCCATACTTTCTCAAAAGTAAGCCCTTCGCCGCTGGGCGCGCCGGCGGGCGCCGCTTCTGTTGTCATCATGATGTCTCCTCTCTCTGTATAGTATACAACGGAACGGGTAACAAAGATAGCGCCGCCCTCCCCCTGCCGCCTAATTGAGCCTTACCCGGAAACTGACCGCAGGCGCGGAAGTGAGGTTGCCCTTCAAGGTCGCCAGGGTGTTTGGCCGGGGCTGCCAGTCGTAGCCTGTCCCGTTTCCATTATAACTGTAGATATCGCCGCCCATGAGGCCGAAGGTTTTATCGGTGTTATAGCACCACTCCCAGGCGTTGCCCGTCATCCAGAGCGCCCCGTCGGTGGTCGCAACATCCACATATCCCGCGTCGCTTTGAGAACCCGTGTTCGCCGGTGTACCGGGATGCCAACCCGCTGTACCACCCTCGGCGTTTGGGTGCTCAGTCAAATTGGTTATCAGTTTCTTGGAAGCGAATACCCATTCCGTCACGGTGAGCAAGCGGTAGCCGTTCTTCCCGGCCATCTGACCCGGATCCACAAATTCTTCCACCGCCTTGGTGGCGTCTTTCAGGATGCTGCCGTTGCTGTTCCGGTACACCGGGCTTTTGCCGGTGGCCTCGCTCAATGCGTTACACCACACCATAGCGTCCCGCAGGTTGACATTGGTTACCGGTTTGTCCCCATCGCTGTGGCTGTAAGGCCACTTACCGGCCCAGGGGTCTTCGTTAAAGCCCAGCTTTTCAGAGGTTACGGCGCCTGTGCCCGCGCCGTTGTTCCCGCCGTTCGCAAAGGTGTAGTTCGCGTAGGCTTCCGCCCAGGCCTTAATAGGATACCAGTGATCGTAGGTTGTTTCGGTCATGATCATCTTAAACGCCGGGATATTCGTTCCATCGAGCGTTCCCGCCGCCACCGTAATCTCATCAAAACAACCCGCGTCGTTGTCAAAGATTTTCTCAGCCGAAGTTTCGCTCGAGAAGGGCGAAGTGGGACTTACCGTCTCCGGCCAAGCGCCCTGTTCCTTATCATCCGCGCTCTGGGTGTCTTCATCGCCGGCGGGGCAGCCGCTTAGGGCGAAGGCCAGCGCCGCCGTCATCATCAAAACGCTTAAAAATTTCCAAAGTTTCATCTTTATCTCCGTTGATTCTTCAATTTTTCCGGTTCCACAGAGAACCGTGAGTTCTCCTGACAATCATCCACAGGCGGGATCCGGCGCGCATACGCGCGGTCATTCAACCATAGGCGCCTCCTTATCGATATTCGCGGGTTCGCCGCCCTTACCACAGAATTCTGAAGGTCACCGCTAACGAAGCCGTACTGAGCAGATCCTTGGTAAAGTCGTAGCCAAAGTTGGCTATTATCCAAATCGCGTTGTCCTGGCCGTCCCAATCCGCGTCCCGGCCAATAGATTGGCGGGCAACGTTGAACATGAGCATGGACTTTACGAGGGCCGAGGTATTGCTTTTATCCGGGTCGGTCAGATCCGTGGCAATGGGGACGCCGGCGTCAATCTGGAACCCCGCTATGAGCGGTACCAGGGTTGTGTAGAATTCCAATTGGGGTTTTACGGTGATCACCGTGTCAGGCCGGGGCCCCGCATGGGTGTGGAGGCCGGCCTCCATGACATACAGCTTGGCGGCGATACTGCTGGCAACCGCGCCGGGGATAAAGGGATCCCGCAGATAGGAAAAGGCGATCTCGCTCTTCAATTCGTTGGCCCGCTCAGCCGCCATAAACTGCGCCATGGGGTCGATGGTAATGGGGCCCGCCGGGATAACCGTGGACAGTATCGCGGTGTTGGTCATCTCTGCGGATTGGTTTACATAGGTGAATTTATGGGTAAGGGTCAGCCCCTTCGTCCCAGGTACGGGAATTCCATTAACGCCGAACCAGTTGTTCACCGCCCCCTGGTTCTCCCAGTGGTTCACCTGCCTGACGCTGAAATAATCGTAGAGGTTAAGGCCCGGATACAGAAAATTCCTGTACGACATGCCCAGCACTCCCCCGGATTCCTGGGTACTCTCCTCCGGGGCCAGATGATAGCCCGCCCGGAGGATAAACGAGGGAAGCGTGAGCCCGGCAAAGAAACGGGTTTTGCCCACAACCTCATCTATATTCATGGTGCTTTCCTGGGCGGCCAGGGGTATGGGCACGGTCATGCCGAATTTGACCGGTACCGGAAATTGCTGAGGCGCCGCCACGATGCGGAAGCTGCCGTCACTGCCGCCCGCCGCGCCCAGCACGGCTTCAGGCCACGTGTTATCAGGCCGCGGGGTCTTGTATACCTCGCTCATGGTCGAGTTATACACGAAGTCAAACTCAAGCTGCCGATCCAGCAGAAACAACCAGGATTTAAGGGCGCTGGCTTTCAAGGTTCCCAGGCTCCAGCCCGCGTTGGTGTCAATGCCCAGGCTGGTCGCGGCGAGAAAGCCCGCCGCATCGGAGGCCCAGTTGAAGGTGAACACGGGGCGCCCAAAGCCCGTTTCATTCGCGCTCAACGTAAAGTCCACATTCCAAGCGCGCCTTATGTAGGCCAATTTGAGATAGGCCGCCCCCGCCAGGGAGGTCACGGTTCCGTTGTCCCAGGCATCCTGAAAGCTGCCCTCCGGCAGGGCGGCGGAAACGCCGCCTGAAAAGCCGCCGTTATACTTCCACTGCCCCGCGTCCTGGGCAAAGGCCGTCCCCGCGCCTCCCCCCGCCGCGATAGCCAGGGCCGTCAGCGCCGCAAAAACCTTTTTCATGCGATTACTCCTTCTTTGTGCAGACTTGTATTGGCAGCAGCTCCCGCAGTGAAACCGCGAGAAGCGCTCTGCGCGTGTGGTGGATGGGATAAGGCAAAAGACGGCCCGCCGCCAGGACAGGCTAGAAAAAAGAGGATTTGTTTTGCGGTTGTCGCGCTTTGTTAGATTGAGCTCTTTACACGGGGGGGGGGGGGGGGCTATACCGTGCGCGGCAGAGCGGGAGCCGTGCGCGCTCCCCGCATCAGTCTGTGAGTATACGTG
>JAIRPG010000079.1 GCA_031257105.1 Treponema sp. | reverse complement strand
GGGCTTTTCATGGTCTTTCCCGTGAACGATCCGATGCTCGCAAATTTCCCGCTATTCATCCATTGGATTCTTGGTCTAAGTATAAAGGCATCATTGACAATACGAAGGTTCAGTATGCGCATGGATTTATGCGCCGGGGCAATGAAGTTGAGCAGATGATGAAAGTCGTTGGCGAGGAAGGGACGAGTATTGAGGACTATGTGATTTATCTAAAAGGGGATCTTATCGATTCGGTGTATTTCCAACAGAACTCTTTCGATGCGGTAGATGCTGCGGTTAGTCCTGAACGGCAAAAGCATATATTTGCTATTTTGCTTACTATTTTGGCATCGCAGTTCACCTTCGCGGATAAAAATGAGGCGCGGACATGGTTTAACCGGCTGAGGCAAAAATTTTTGGACTATAATGGCTCCGAATGGAATAGTGAGCGGTTTATCGGTTTGCAAAAAGAAATTGAAGCGGCGGTATCTGAACGGTCAGAGGGTCTGGATAAAGCAGCTGAAAAAATCCTCATATAGGAACAGTAGTATGGAACGGTGTTTCATATTCGATTCAACAGCGTGGGGGGCCGCGCTAAAAAGAGGTTACTATGAAAAAGGTATATAGTAAGATCGAGTCTATCACTGGAAGCGTTATTACTGTCCGGGCGGAAAATATCCGTTACGGAGATTTGGCCGAAGTAGACACTATATTCGGGACCTCTTTGGCAGAAGTGAATAGATTGCAGAATGATCTTGTTTCTCTGCAGGTATTTGCCGGAGGCCGAGGTATTTCGACCGGTGATACGGTGCGTTTTCTGGGGCATCCTATGCGGGTACCTTTCTCAGAAAATCTTTTGGGGAGGGTGTTTTCCGGTTCAGGAACTCCGCGGGATAAGGGGCCTGGTCTTTATGAGAATCTGATCCCTATCGGAGGGCCTTCCATTAACCCTGCTAAACGTATTATTCCTCGAAATATGATCCGTACGGGTATTCCGATGATTGATCTTTTCAATACATTGGTGGTGTCTCAAAAATTACCGATTTTTTCAATTTCTGGGGAACCTTACAATGGACTTTTAGCCCGGATCGCTATGCAGGCTGAAGTTGATGTGATTATTCTCGGCGGCATGGGACTTAAATACGACGACTATCTTAACTTCAAAGAAACACTGGAAGAAGGGGGCGCTCTTTCACGTACGGTTATGTTTATGCATACCGCATCAGATCCTACCGTTGAATGTTTGATGATTCCTGATATGTCCTTGGCAGTGGCGGAGCAGTTTGCTTTACAGGGAAAAGATGTGTTGGTACTCCTGACCGATATGACTAACTTTGCCGATGCGATGAAGGAAATTTCTATTATCCAAGAGCAGGTTCCATCGAATCGGGGTTATCCAGGCGATCTCTATAGCCAACTTGCCAGCCGTTACGAGAAAGCGGTTGATTTTGAAGGCTCTGGTTCTATCACGATTCTTGGAGTTACTACTATGCCGGGTGATGATGTCACCCATCCGGTACCGGATAATACAGGGTATATTACCGAAGGACAGTATTACCTCAAAAATGGTCGGATAGAACCTTTTGGTTCTTTAAGCCGGCTTAAACAACAGGTTAATGGCAAGACTCGAGCGGATCATCGGGCTATCATGGATGGCATGATTAAACTTTATTCAGCCTATCGGGATACATTGGAAAAGAAGGCGATGGGTTTTATCATGACTCCATGGGATGAGAAACTTTTGAAGTATGGTGAACTGTTTGAGAATAAAATGATGGATCTCTCAGTTAACATTCCCTTGGAAAAGGCTTTAGATTTGGGCTGGGAAATTTTAGCTGATTGCTTTGAGCCGGAAGAAACAGGGTTGCGAACCGAGCTTATTTCCAAATTCTGGCCTAAGAAAGACTAGAGGGGATTACCGGTAATGGCAAAAATAAAGCTGACCAAAAATGAGCTTAAGAAACAGAAAGATTCTCTTAAGATGTATCAGCGGTATTTGCCAACCCTGATGCTCAAGAAGCAGCAACTCCAGGGAGAAATCAGAATTACTGAATTGCGGATCAAAGAACTCCGTACCGAAAAAGATCACCTTGACGAGTCTTTTAAATCATGGGTTGGGGTTTTTGGTGAAAAAGGGTTTTTTACGCCAAAAATACTTAAGATCATTCAGATAAGGACGGCTGTGGGGAATATTGCGGGTGTATCCATCCCTCTTTTTAAAGGGGCTGAATTTGAGACCGCTCTTTATGATCTGTCCAGAACGCCTTTATGGTTGGATATTGCGGTAGAGAAGATGAAACAGGTTATCCTGCTGGATTTAGAAGCTCAGATCGTGGAAGAACAGCGTAAACGATTAGACCATGAGCTACGGGTTACTACACAGCGGGTAAATCTTTTTGAAAAGGTAAAGATTCCCGAAACGAGAGGGAATATCAAGAAGATCCAGGTATATTTGGGAGATCAGCAGACATCTGCGGTAGTACGAGGTAAAATTGCCAAGAGCGGCTTAGAGAAGGCGGCGAAATGATAGTACCCATGAAAAAAGTATCTTTGGTAGTGCGGGATAAGGCGCGGAAAGAAGCCCTTACGCAACTCCGTAAGATAGGAATAGTGCATTTAGAAAGGAAAAATGCCGTTTCCGACGATCTGTCTAAGGCACAAGAACGGAAAGTTAAGGTAGAGAACGCTATGGGTTTGATTCTCCCTTATAAGGTTTCTAAGAAAAAACCGGAGGTTTCTCAATGGCAAGATGAAAGAGACCGTCGTGTAAATTCTATGGGTAGGCAAGGGCGGCGTGCGACGGATATTTTAGGCGTTGAGGATTTAGAACCCTACTCGTTAGATGCGGTGAACGCTCCGGTGAGACCGCAATTGATGGATCTTTTGGCGGATATTGGAAAAGATCGGAAGGCTCTGCAAGATCGTCTAGGTTTTCTGGCGCGAGAATATAGCCGTATTGAGGCCTGGGGGGAATTTGATCCCGCCTTAATAAAGGAACTGTCTGAGCAGGGAATATGTATTTTTCTTTATGAAATGACTCCTCAGGCGGTCGCGGTTATTTCTGAGGACATTCGATATATTAAACTGAAAGAAAACAAGAATTCGGTGTATTTGGTTGTCCTGGATAAAGAAATACCTGGTATTCCACCGGTAGTTTTGCCTGAAAAATCCCTATTAACGTTGCGGAAAGAACAGGAAGAAATTAAGACTGCCTTGCAAGAGATAGAAAAGCGTTTAGGGGCATTTGCTGACCGGCAGCCGGTTCTCGCAAAAGAATTGGAAACAGTTCAGGAACAGATTGAATTTGAAACGGCATTAGCATCTATGGAGCAAGTAGATGATATTCCTGTAGAGTACGCTTTTTCATACTTGTCCGGTTTTGTCCCTCTGGACGATGTGGGCTCTCTCAAACGGGCTGCGGCGGAGAACGGCTGGGCGCTTGTTATCGATGATCCCGAACCTGACGATGAGGTACCCACAAAATTGAAGAATAACCGGTTGACTGAACTTATATATCCGCTGACGAATTTTCTGGAAGTTGTGCCGGGGTATAACGAGGTTGATATTTCAGGCTGGTTTTTGTTGTTTTTCTGTATTTTTTTCGGAATGATCTTTGGCGATGCAGGTTATGGGCTCTTTCTATTTATTATAGCGTTGGTCGGGATAGCTAAAACCGTGAAGAAAGGCGTTCCCGGTGTATTGAAGATGTTGCTCTTGTTAAGTGTTTCTAACGTGATTTGGGGTGTCCTAACGTGTACGTGGTTTGGGATAGAGACGGTAAAGCTTCCGGCCTTTTTGAGGGATATTTCATTGCCTCTTATTTCGAGCGTTAAAGCCGCCGAATCGGTGGAGGCTAAGGCTTTGGTGGATCAGAATTTACAGATTTTCTGTTTTTCTCTGGCCCTGTTGCAGCTTGGCATCGCTCATCTCAAGGGTATCATCAAATATATCCGTTCTCTCCGAGTTTTTGCTGAAATCGGTTCACTGGGAATGCTCGCCGGTATGTACAACCTGGTATTGTTTTTGGTGGCAAGTAATGATTTCAGAAAAATTCCTTTATATGAGGTCTCGCTTTATCTTCTTGCGGGTGGATTTGCCTTAAATTTTATTTTCGCTAGTTACGAGGGGAATATAGGGCGTTCAATTGCCGCCAGTTTCAAGAATATTATATCAGTCGTGCTGGGTATCACCAATGTATTTTCTGATATAATGTCTTATATCAGGTTGTGGGCGGTGGGGCTCGCGGGAGCTTCTATCGCCGCTACGGTGAATAGCATGGCAGGGCCTCTATTGGGAAACTTTCTGGTTTTTCTGGGGATTATCCTTCTGGTATTTGGGCATGGTTTGAATGTTGTTCTTAATGTTCTTTCGGTGCTTGTTCATGGGGTGCGTCTAAATACTCTGGAATTTTCGGGGCATTTAGGGCTGACCTGGTCCGGTACGGCGTATAGACCGTTTGCTGAAACGGCTAAAAAATAGCGGTTCGCCGCAGGTGAATCGTAGTCATACGACAAGAGGAGTAAAGCATGGGTACTTTAACTTTAGGATTATTGGGCGCCGGTTTGGTGATGGGAATCGCCGCTGTGGGTTCCGCTGTGGGAATTGGTATCGCCGGTCAGGCTACCATTGGAGCGTGGAAGAAGTGTTATATTGCTAATAAGTCGGCTCCGATGACACTACTCGCATTCGCCGGCGCTCCGTTAACGCAGACCTTTTATGGGTTCATCCTAATGGGTCAGATAAAAGCGGCGGCTGCGGCTAATCAGAACAACGGGTGGTTATATGTGGGGTTTGGTGTCGGTTCCGGTTTAGCAATGGCTTTTTCGGCAATAGCTCAGGGTAAGGCGGGCGCAGTAGCCGCCGACGCGCAAGGGGAAACCGGCAAAGGTTTTGCTCAGTATATCGCGGTGGTTGGTATCTGCGAAACGGTCGCGCTTTTTGCGATGGTTCTTTCTATGACTAGTTTGGCGTAGGAAGTGCCGGTTTATGTTTCAAAAGCCGTAACAGTCGGCGGTTTTGATCATGTTAATGCCGTAACTATTGGAGGCGGTTTTCCTGTGGTTATTCAAACCATGTGGAAAGATCGCCTTTCTTTTTCTGACCTCGAAGGTTCTGCCGGAAAAGCCTTAGTGGACAGGATCGAAGGTCTCGCCGCAATGGGGTGCGGCGTCCTCCGTTTTGCCGTACCGGATATGCAGTCTGCGGAAGTTCTTGGCGCGTTAGCCGGTATGGTTTCTATGCCTCTTTCGGCGGATATTCATTTTGATTACCGCATAGCTCTTCGTTGCCTTGATTTTCCTATCGCCAAGATACGGATTAATCCGGGAAACATTGGAAACTTAGAAAAAGTAAAAGCGGTACTTTCTAAAGCGGCTTCCACCGGCGTCCCTATCAGGATCGGGGTAAACGGAGGCAGCTTGCCGCCGGATCTTAGACAACAGATCAACGAGGGAAGGCTGGGACAGGCGGAAGCCTTGGTTTTTGCGGCGGAACGGGAACTAGCGGTATTTCGAGAATTTGGATTTGATAAAGTGCTGGTCTCCATGAAAGCGTCTTCAGTTGCCGATACTATAAAGGCTAATCGAATTCTAGCGGAGCGAAGTGATGTACCCCTTCATATTGGGGTGACCGAAGCGGGGCCGCTTATTGCCGGGGTGGTACGGAATACGGTGGCGCTTCATGCCCTTTTAGTGAAGGGCATTGGGGATACAATCCGGGTTTCTCTTTCGGATAGTATGGAAAATGAGGTTATTGCGGGTCGGGAAATTCTTCGTGTACTGGCGGACGATAAAGATGCCGTAACGCCGGTACGGCTAGGCGGAAGCAGGGGTGTAGCTATCATTTCTTGTCCTCGCTGCGGGCGGAACGGGTTTGATACCCATCGTTTTATCGAACGGTGGCGGGAGTTTCTGTATATGCTGAAGAAGGATATTACGGTGGCGATTATGGGGTGCGCGGTAAACGGACCAGAAGAAGCCCGTCATGCCGATCTCGGGATCACCGGCGTGGGGAATAAAGCGCTCATTTTCCGCAGCGGAAAAGTTATCCGGACGATAGATGTTGCGGAGGCGGACAGCGCCTTTCAGGAGGAACTGGAGAAACTATGAGTCCAAAGCGGTTATGGACGGTCTGCGCGTTTTTGCTTCTTCTTGCGCCCCGGTACTGGGCTCAACAGAAACCGGAGCGGCCTTATTGGTTTGCTCTGGAACAGGGAAAGCTTGCCTTCAGAAGCGGCGCTTACGGAGAGGCATTGTTAGCTTTTGAAGACGCCCGCGCTCAACGGAGATCTACCTATACTCGCATGGAAGAGGACTTGGTTGCCTTGCTGTCTATTTCGGAGGTGCGGCGTCTTGGCGACAACCTGGAACTGATCGAAACCTATATTGCCGGCAAAAACTATGTGAATGCGGGCCGGGCGTTGGAAGAGATCTATTACCGGATACCGAAGACGAATCTGGAGAATTCCGCTCAGAAAGCATTGGCAGAGCTGGGCCGCCTTAAAGACTACCCCGAGGCTGAGTACTGGATAGGTGAAACCTACCGGGCCGAAGGAGAACTGAGTATCGCTATCCGGCAATACCAAAAAGCCTATGAACAGAGAGGGCTTCTGGAAAATCCCGCCTTTGCGCCGGAGCTTCTCTATAAAATGGCCGAAGCCCACCGGCTTAGGCAAGAATACACCGAGATGGAGCGACGGCTTGTGGAGATCCTTGCCGGTGATTCCCTCTGGTCAGAGGACACGGATAGTTTTGTTCGTAACGCCATGACGAGGACTCTCGAAACCGGTGGAATAAATCAATTTATGACCTTATACCGTTACAATAACGCCGGAGTTTTGCGAGCGCATACACTCCTCGGCTTTTACTATTATGCCACAGGCCGCCATAGCCGGGCGGCGGAACATCTTATATTTGCCTTTTTGATTCAGAACACGATCCTAATAGAAGAACTCAACCGTATTCAGTACGACTATTCTTTTACTACCATTAATGAACTTATCGATACCGTTGTACGAATGTCTTCGTTATCCGCTTATATTGAAGAAATTGAATACTTTAAGACCGCTTATTATTTGGGTACGGCTTTTTTTGGAATCGGAAAAACGAAGGCCGCCCAGGAATTTTGGGATTATTTATCCCGAAATGTCAGAGCTGGAGAATGGCGGGGTAGGGCGGTTGCCCAGCTTATGAGCCCTTATGTAGAAAAAGCTTTGGAAATGCCCTGAGTTCTTTCCCTACAGGACAGGGCGCTTTGACAATTAAAAAATACCCGGTATGATATAAAAATGAATACAGTAGTGCTGAGGGCTGAGGATTCGGATAAAGCCTCTATTATCCGGATGAACGGTTCGTTGTTTCTGGGCATTCCGGTTGGCCTTATTCTGCTTTTTTTTCTTTTCTCCTGCGCTGTTTTTCGGGAAGTTACCTCCGCCGAGGAATATTACTCCCTCGGTATGGCTTATTTTGAGCTCGGCAAGTATGCGGAGGCGGAAAAGTGGCTTAATCGCGCCCGGGCGGTGGATAAGACCAAAGTTGCCTCTGAGTACAATTTGGGCAGGATCGCCTTTGAAACTGAACGTTATGAAGAGGCTCTCCGCTATTTCAACCGAATTCTCACGAAGGATCCTGAGAATATCCTTGCGCTAAAAGCCGCCGCGTATACGCTGATAAAAACCGGCGATCTTGCGGAGGCGGAAACATTTTATGATCGGGTTTTAGCCCTGGTTCCGGAGAGCGCCGATGATGGTTACAATTACGCGCTGATCCTTTTTGCCTTAGAAAAATACGCCGAAGCCGAAACAGTCTTGCTTAAGTACCCCTATACGTTGGACGATAACAGTGACGCCATTCTCCTGCTTGCCCGTTCCCAGAATAAGTTGGAGAAAGCAGAGGCGGTGGATCGGTATGCACAATGGCTTCAAAATAAAACGGATAACATGGTGCGGTATGAATACGCGCAGCTTCTGGAAAAGGAAGAATTCTACGCAAGGGCGCTGGAAGAATACCGGACGATTCTGAGCGCCCTTCCCCGGGGAGCGTCTTCCGGCGGCGCCCAGGCTCAAGGACCGGAACGTTCCGCCATTCGTTTTACCATTGGCCGCTTGCTCCTCATTGCGGATCCTGAAAACCAGGAAGGGATAACCGAACTGGGCCAAGCGGTCGACGAAGGTTTTAACGATACCGCCGCTTTGGAGTCCCTTTTAGAGCGGGAAGGGGTTACCGACGCCGGAAGGGATGATATTCGTAAGCTTATCGCCGGCATACAGGAAGCGGCGGAACGGAATGACGCCGAATCAAGCGGCGCCGCGGAAGAATCAAAAGCTGACGTTGAGGGTAACGCCGATCAAGCCGGTAAATGAGTAAACAGAGGTAGAATAGTTTTGACGGCAGTTCAGCTTTATGAAAGTTGAGAAGTACAGGCGTCCCAAGATACGGATGATCGATTCATGCCCGAGAATAAACGCCGATTGAAACGCGCTTCCCTGTTCAAATAGAATTTCCAGATTTTCTTTCCGCAGCCGCTCGAATTCGCCGGCTCCCAGTTTAGCCAGCGCCGGCCAGGTGTTTGAATCCCGGATTTTGTCGGTCAGCCAGAGATAGAAGACGCCCAAAATAGACTTCGGGGCCGGCGCCGTCCATTCCAGTGTGAAACTTTCCTGCCACAGCGAAGATCCAATCGTAAACGCATTTACCAGCGCTAATTCCGCACCGCTAAACCCATAGAAAGTCATGCGCTGTTCGTCCTGCGCCTTCCAAGAAACGAGGTCATTCTGGGGAATGGCTACCTGAGCTTCCAGGGTATGATTCAATTCCTCGCTTTGATAAAAAGGAAAGACCGGTACGGCGCCAAAGGCCCCGAATATATTTATCGAGGAAAAACGCAGGGCGGAGTTAATATTGAGCACATCGGTGGGAATGTCGAGTTTTTTCAGAAGGTTCCTGAATACCCGTGTCTCGATATGGGAGGGAAAGTAGAGGGAGTTGACGCCGAAGTTCTGGGGAAGTTCCAGGGTAAAGGAGATTCCATCGCTGAATAGACCATATTCGGTGATGTCCGCCGTGTCCGCTTCTTCCAGAACGCCGCCCAGAGTATCCGGCAGCAGGGGATCGAAGAGGCTATAGAACGGCAGCGAGAGCCAGAGCCGCCAGGAGTCTTTAAGGCTTTCGTAGTAACGGAAACCATCGCTCAGGGCGTCCTCGCTTTGATAGAACAGATTCCGGGTGAATATTCGTTCTCCCCGGAAAAGAAAACGGATCTCGCCCAACGTGAAGGGCAGATCCAGCCTGCTCCGGGTCTCCGCTTTGGTGGAGTTGGAGCTTTGGATAAAACCGGAGCGTCCATCGGCGGACCATTCCAAGCCCAGCGGGGATAGTTTGAGGGGGATTTTTAGAAGGCCGTGAATGTCCCGTTTTTTAGCCCCCGTTCCTCTATCGGGGATCAGCGGTTCCCAGCTCTTAACCCAGGCATCGCCGTAATTATCAAGCGGGCCGAAATCCTCCCCTTCGCTGAGCCACTGGATGTCCGCATCGATTGATATGCCCAGCGGACGGCTGGAGGCCGGAGCTATGCCCAGACCGGCGTTCCATGTTTGCTCCAGATCCTGATTCCGGTAAAGCAAGTTTCCTTCCAGCCGGCCTCTGACCGGAGCGTTGAGTAAAAAGCTGAGCCGATGGTTTAAGGAAACATCCGAAGGGTCAAGGGAGAATGATTCCGACACGGTAAAAGGCCCCCAGGAACGGAGAATTTCGTGCCCGGCGCTCCAGGAGTTTTCATTTGGGAGGAAGGCAAAGGCCGTGTTAAAGGAAAGCCGGGTTCCCAAGAGGCTGAATTCCAGCGTGGAACGGGTTAGCGCCGCATAGGAAAAAGGCGAATTCTGGGTAAAGGGATCCCCCTGAACAGCGCTTTCCAGAGCGGTATTCAAGGAAACGGCTTCCACAATCGCCAAGCCTCCCAGGGATAACAGCGCTTCCGGATGCCGCCACGTCAGGGAACCGCCTCCATTGAAATGATAAGCCGGCGCCGCGTCTTCAAGGGTGATTTCATCGAGAGAAAAAGCGCCGTCCTGAAGGGAATCTCCCGCTCCTAAAGGGCAGAGAAACACGGCGGCGTACCTCTGATTTGACGGACTTCCGGCTCCTGAGGGGCGGTAACGTAGTTTCCCTTCCGGAATGAACGTTTCTCCCACATACACGCCGCAATGTTCGCCGCCGTAACGCAGATACACCAAAGACCAGTGCCCGGGATTGAAGGCCGAAAGGGGAATATCCGCTTCCAAAGCGATCTCATTGGCGCTTATCGATTCAGGCCCTCCGGCGATAAAGACGCGAAGGCGGGATGAGTCAGGCGCAATTGCGCCCGCAATTACGGGCGCTTTGAAAAAGAAACTGAGCGTCTGGTATTGATCCAGGGGGATTGCTCCGGTTTTGCCGCCCGCGCCGGCGGATTCCCCCGCTTCAAGGTTTTTCCAAGACGCCTCAAGGACCCGCTGGGGAGTGTTTTCCGGGTGAAACCGGTTGATCCGTTCCCGGTACGCCGCTTCCAGACCGATGTCCTGTTTTTCCGCTGCGGCAACGGAGCTTTGACCGGGTTCATCAGGAGCGGCTTCGAGCGCGCCGTTTCGTATGATAAGAGCCTTGAAACCGGCTCCTAATACATAGGGAGGGGCTGTCAAAACCCGGCCCGATACCTCCGTTGCGGTTCCAGGGGTGTCTGAGCGGAGGATGAGGATACGCATGAACCGGGCGTCTTTGAGCCGCCTCCGATCCTCACCGGTAAGCGAGATCCTGCCGAGCTTGAGAACCCCTTCCCCGGTATGGTTATCCGGGTATATTTCCCGTGAAGTTATGAGGGCGGGGTTATCGGCCTCCCCGGAATCCTTGGCCGCCAGCGCGCCGAACTGGACGATTATCCGTATATCCGCTTCACGTTCAAAACCGTAGAGCCGGAAGGGGACGCCGATTTCCTGAGCTTCCTCCAGAATATCCGCTTCGTCACGCAGGGGAACTTGGAACCCTGTCCAGCGCTGCTCCTCCGTAAGGGTAAATTCAGCGCCCAGCAAGGTCTCCCGGGAAACGGAAGGATCTTTCACCGGATAGGGGCCGTTCCTCCCGGAGATTACCGGGGCGGCTGAGCTCACCGGGAGCAGCGAAACGGATCCCAAGATGTCCGGGTTCTGGTAGTTCCGGTATACCAGCGCGGAACGGGTATCGGCCCGCAAGCCCGAAAATGACGCTCCCGGGTCAAGGGAATCCGCCGGGGCTTCGGAAATAAAGGCTGTGGAAGCGGGGATTTCCAAGGTTCGTTCCGTTCCTTCCATCCCGGCAACCCGGTAGAACCCGGTGGTATCCGGTTGTTCAAATCCCAGGCCCAGGGTTACTTTTGCTTTTAGGCGGTCAAAATCCAAGGCTGCCTCGGCGCCCAAACCAACCGTGCCGGGACTGGTTCTCTCTTCCTCAGTGTAGGCGTCTTTACTGATATTCCAGCGTAACCCAAGGGCCAACGCGGAACGAAAAGGCCCCTCAGGATCATAGGTCACCCCGATCCCGGCGGTCAGGCTGCCAAATGGGAGCGCGGAGCCTTTTTTCAGGTAGCGTATGCGAATTACCTCATTGAATCCGGGGGGATTTTTCAGCGTTACTTCTCCACCGGATGCATTGAAGGTAAACTCCGTATCCGGAAGCCCTCCCCGGTAGACCTGGACTGAACCGGGTATGGCGTCAGCGCCGATGATAAAAGCGCCGGGAGCGCCGTAATTGGTGAATCGCAGGGCTATATCATCAGTAAGCCCCCGCGTTCCGGGAAGGTACAGAGAAGGATAGGTCCCGGCTAAAGGCCAGCGGCTTTCCACAGAGCGGAGATCCGTAAGACCGAAGGTCTTTTGACCGCCTGTCTTTTTCAGTTCTACCGCTCTGCCGGCTTCAAAGAGGTTGTTTTCGGAAAGCTCTGAAAGGGCGTTAAGGGCTTCCACCGGAACCACTTCGTAATCTCGCAAAACCTCCCCGGAGGATACCCGTACCAGGGCCGCCGTCGACGCCGGGGCATTGCTCGTGGGCGGACGGTAGCGGTTTTGCCGCTCAAACGGAGAAAAGGTTCCCGGTTCGTAGATCACCAGGGCGATATTCCCTTCCAGTTCTACCGTGCCGGGGATATTGAGGGCCGTCCCGGTTAAAGCGCTGTCTTCCTGACCGGGCTGAGGGTAACGGTTCAGGGAGTTGTCCGCAAAGAATTCCTGAACCTCCCCAAGAAAACCTTCGCCGGCATAGCTGCCCAGGGCGTAACCGGCGGCGGAACTTTTTCCCGGGCCGTAGGCAACGGCAACCCGGCCTTTCGCGCTGGAACGGAGCTCTCCTATGCCGTAACGGGCGCTTACCGCAAATTCACCGGATCGGGCGCGCCTCCAGCGGCGCAGGTCGCTTCCGCGTATGTCTCCGCCGGCATCCTCAAGGTAGATCACCGGAATCTCCCCGATATTTTCGGCGGGCAAGACAAACGAAAGGCCCCTCAGGGGAGCGTCTACCGGTACGGAAGAATAGCTTCGTTCCCGGTTCCCCACAAAAACCCGTTCCTCCCGTGAGGCGGCATCGTAGCGGACAATGCTGTGCAGATTCAAAGCCCCGGAACCGAAGCGCCCATAGACTCCGAGTGACGCGGGAGAGTCTCCTCCCAGATCCAGGTAGGGGAAGTCTGGAAAGTCGAGGCCGGTGTTCCCGATTCCCACATATCGAACCGCCTCGCCTTCCGCTCCCTGGTATCCGGCCCGGTACGTGTTCATTGCATAATCATCCAGAAAACCGGCTTCCACAAACCACTTCCGGCGAATCCAAAGCGAGAGGGTCAGATCCGCCTCCTGGGTAAAGAGGAACGGCGATTCACCGGACGCCGCGCTCAAGCCCAGCGGGCTCAAGGTAATGCCGTAACCGGCGCTGAACGTTCCCTTCCAGAAGCCGTTGAGGAAAAGGGATACCTCGGAATCGCCTAATGAAAGGGCCAAGAGTTCAGGAGCCGCCTCTTCGGCGGGGGCTTCGGGAAGGGGCCGCGTATCCCGGCTTGTCTCAGCCGCCGTTTCCGCCTCGCCCGATACGGTCTGAAGGGAAAAAAACGTGAGATAGAACAGAAGAACCGCCGGAATAGAGCGTTTTGGGCTACGCAAACGATACATTTTAGAGTACAGTATACGTATTAGCGGCGTGTCTAAACAGCCCGGCTTGTTTTCACGCCGCGCAAACAGGGGGAGGAGAGGGCCGATGATGGTTTCCATGATGCAGCTTCTCTTTGAAATTCCTGATGTGGAAAGCTTGAAGGATAAACGGCAGGTCATCCGTTCCATAAAGGATAAGCTGCAGCGCCGGTTTCATCTCAGCGCCGCCGAGGTGAATCTACAAGATTCGCTCTCTTTCGCCCAGATAGGGGCGGCTTTGGTATCCAATTCCCGTGATTTTGGGGAAATGGTTCTGAATAAAGCGTTCAAGATGGTAGAAGATGAAATGCCGATCCGAATTCAGGATGTACGGATACATACGGAAGAATTTTAAGAGGTAAGTATGGAGAGGGTATCAGGACAAAATACGCGGATTTATGACGGGAGCCGGATTATCGGGGGGATACTTCTGGCAAGTTTTCTGAGTTCTTGCGTCGGTCTGGGATCGGACATCACCATAAAAAAGGACGGTTCGGGGATCGCCAAATTGGAGTACCGGATCTCCCGTGAGTTGGAATCTCTGGGGAAATTCGATGGCAACGAAGGCCGGCCCCCGATCCCCACAGGCAAGACGGACTTTGAGCGGACGGCGGCGAGGATAGAGGGGCTCAAGGTCGCTTCCTTCTCCACGAAGACCGTCGGATCGGACGTGATCAGCAACGTGACGCTGGAATTTTCACATACCGCCGCGCTCCTTCGCTTTTTGGACGCTACCGGTCAAGGCGCGTCTCTTACCGAAGAAAACGGCAAGCGCCGCCTTTCCCTCACCCTCAGCGGGGGGAAACCGTCTGATCCGGAACTGGCCGCCCTGCTAAAAGCATCTTTTGCGGGCTATACGGCGGATATGAGCTTTAAGCTGCCCAATGACGCGGAGCTTTTCTTTTCCGGCGCGGACGGACGGCTTCCCGTACCTCCGGTCGGACAAGCTTCGGTACAAGGGGGTAAAGTTGCTTTTTCCGCAGAAATGGGAGATCTCTTGACCGCCGGGCCCCTTACCATGGAAATCGTGTGGTAGGGCTCCTGGGTTTCTACCCGGCGCTCCGGCAGCTTTGAAAGCCGGTATCCATAGAAAAAAAGCCCCCCGATAGAAAAGAAAAGGAGCGCCGCTCTCAGCATGATCAGGCGATACCGGGTATGGCGTCGACGGTACGGGCGGTGATACCGGCGCCGCAAGAGCAGAATTGCCCGGTTCATAAGCAAGTAGAAAGGCAGGGTCAAGGCGGTAAAACCCAAGAAGAACAGGATGTAGCGCGGCTGAAAAATGGCCATAAAACGCCCTGTTTCGGTGGAATCCAGCAGTATGGTCAGGGGGGAGAGGAGAGAAGCGGCGGCGCAGACCAACGCCCCGGTGGGCATCTTGAGGATGGCGCCAAGGCAGGCGCAGAAGAGTATCCACAGCAGGCCCGGCCCTGTACCGATGTCGAGGAAGATCCCTCCCAAAAGTCCCGCTGCGGTCATAAAGACTGCGGTATTGCCGTAGAGACCGGCTTTTCCCTTGATAGGCAGGCCGTTTAAGAGCGGGGCGATGAGGGAAAAGAGCAGTCCCCCGTTCAACATAACCAGGAAAGCGCCTCCAAATCCGACCCGTTCCGGGGAGACGTTAAGCGTATTGAGAAGCCGGTTCAAGAAGAGCCCCATTCCCAGGCAGCAGAGGAAGAGAAAACCGAAGAGGAGGGGGCCTACCCAGAAGAATACGAAGCCCCGGCTCCAGAGGATGCTTATCCTCCGTCTAAAAATGACGCCGTACCCAAGAAACAAGAGGAGGCAGAGACCTCCCGCGTTCAGCAAAAGAAGGGTGAGCGCCCGCTCCGGAAGAAACCCGGCGCGCCCGCCGAAAACAAAAATCGCGTAATGGGTATCGGCGCGCTCAAAGGAAAAATCAACGGCGGCGCCATACTCCGCCAGGAATTCTCCGAGGGCTTCCGCATCCAGAGGAGCGCCGCCGGTTTTACCGCCGGAGATTGAAGTAAGGGCGAGGGCGGGCATATCCCTACGCTGAACAAAGTTGAGGGCGGGAAGCCCCCGGGCGAGCCCGAGCCGGTAGATCTCGGTATGTTGAATCCCCAAGCTATACAATCCGGCCCAGCGCTTCGCCAAGAGCGCCGTTAAAGGTTCAAGAAGGCTCAAGGGGGCGCTGTAACCGGCGGAACCATGATGAATACGAAGTTTCCGGGGCGCATCGGATAGGGCCAGATACACGAGGGGAGAATTTTCAGGCTCATCAAGCTGGGCGTAGAGATCTTCCAGGCCTGGATGGATTCCCTCCGGGGTCGACGGTTCTTCGTCTCCCAGAAACACCGCCAGCATGGGGAAGGGTGGGGGAGCGGCTCGGTTCTTTTTGATATACCAAATGCCGGTTTCAAACCGGAAGGGGAATTCGTCTGTATCGGAAGCCATGGAAAGGGGTATCGCCAGGATAAAAGGCGCATGGTTTACCGCACCGCCGGTATTACCGATGCGTACAAACACCGAAGAACCGCTTCCGCCCGATTCATCAAGGCTGCGTTCCTCGAAGGCTATTCCTTCCCCCCGGAGAACTTCGATAAGGCGCCGCCGCCTGACCTCTTCCCCATTTTCAGCCGGGAGCGTCCGGGGAATTACGGCGAGAAGCAAAAGGCTCAAAACGGTTAACCGTAAGGGGTTCACGGGATAACCTTAGACATAAGCCTACGCTCAGTCAATGACGCTTTTCTAATCGAGTGACGGGTATTATAATGAAGATTATATGAAGAAAATCTTTTTTGGCCTGCCGGTCCTTTTGGGGATATTGTTCTTTGCCTGTTCCCGCTCAGAGCCGAAGATCGCCTATGGCTCGTTACGCATGGTGTACTACGAAGAAGCGGGCCGCCGAGGGGAGCGTTTTTCGTTCTTTGTTCTGCCGGAAGATGATGACGGCATTGAAGATCTGGCGGAACTCTACCTTTACCATGATTGGGAGGGATTGGAGTGGCGTCTTACCCCGGAGGATTGGGTAGCCATTGAATTTGAGGGGAAAACCTGGGTTGGCAGCCGCAGTATCGCCATGGCCGATAATGAATCTCTGCCCAGGGGACAGTTCCGGGCGGTACTGGTGGATAAGGGCGGTGAAAAGTCGGAGCGGATCTTCGCTTACGATGCTCCTGAAGACAGCCGGTATACGTTTCCCTTCTTCTCGATAGAAGACGGGCGCTTCCTGGTGGAATCGGCGTACCCCAAACATTACCTTATCGGTTATGATCAGGAAGGAAACTACATGACAACCCTGCCGTTAACCGTTCTGGAGGGAGCGGTGGCGGAACTTAACTTAAATTCCAGAGTGAGAACGCTGGCGCTCTGGGCGGAAGATGATGAATACGGGACGGCGGCTCTGACCGGCATAGTCCCCCTGCGGTAGCTCCCGCATGATGGGCGATACGGAATTAACCGGCGTTCCTTCGCGGGCGGGCAGGACCATACGGAGCTACGCGCTTCGTTCCGGACGGATGAGTCCCGCCCAGCGGCGCGCCTACGAAACCTTGTTTCCCCGGTACGGCATACCCTTCGGATCTATGGTAGATTTCCCGGCTGTTTTTGGTAACGCTCACCCGGTGACGGTGGAGATAGGTTTCGGTATGGGCGGCGCCACAGTCGAGATCGCCGAACAGAACCCCGGCATGAACTACCTGGGCCTGGAAGTACACCGTCCGGGAATAGGGCGGCTCCTCTGGGAAATTGAGCGCCGCCGTCTTTCCAATATCAGGATCATTGAGCATGACGCGGTAGAGGCGCTGGAACAGATGACTGGGGACGGTTTCGCCGCAGCCTTTCACGTGTTCTTCCCCGATCCGTGGCCTAAAAAACGGCACCACAAGCGGCGGCTTATCAAACGGCCCTTTACGGATCTCCTGGCCCGGAAGCTCCGTCCCGGCGGCTCTCTGTATATGGTCACCGACTGGGAAGATTACGCCTGCCGGTCGCTGGAGGAACTGGACGCTACGCCGGGTTTGATTAACGCCTATGAAGGTTTCGCGCCGCCGCGGCAGTGGCGGCCTCCGACCGCTTTTGAGCGCAAGGGCCTGGCAAGCCGGCGCGAGATTCGGGAACTGTACTTTGTCAAACCGGAGGCGCCCGTAAACTAACCGGTTCGCGCGCCGTTTTATGCTGTTTTACGCCGTTTTACGCCGTTTTACGCGGCCTTATGACGGCGATTAAGGTGATAAAACATGAAGAAAAAAGAACGTATCGCCGCCCTTGAGCGGCTCATAATCGCTTACCAGGAATCATACTACAACGGCGAAGCGGAAATCTCCGACGCTGAATTCGACCTCCTCTGGGATGAACTCAAGACGCTGGCGCCGGAAAGTCCGCTTCTGGCGCGGGTTGGCGGCGGTAATACCGGCGGTAATACCGGCGGTGTTACCGATGGTTTCCCCAAAGCCCGGCATCTTATTCCTATGGGCAGCCAGGAAAAGGCCGCCAATCCGGAAGAATTCCTGGAATGGGCGGCGAAGATGGCCCCCCCCTTTGTCGTGCAGTACAAGCTGGACGGGGCAAGCCTGGAACTCCAGTACCAGGAAGGCGTCTTGATCCGGGCCATTACCAGGGGGGACGGCGTTATTGGCGACGAAATCACCAGAAACGCCCGGCGCATGACCGGGGTAGTGTCCAAGCTCGACCTCCCTTTTTCAGGCGGCGTCCGGGGGGAGGTCGTAATGACCAGGATGATTTGGCGGGAGAAGTACCGCGACAAGGCGAACTGCCGGAACGCCGCCAACGGCCTTATGCGCCGGAAGGACGGCGCGGGCGCTGAGGATCTCACCCTCATTGCCTACGACGCCGCCGCGTCCGGCGATGACGGCTACTTTACCGGCGAGATCGCCAAGATCGCCTGGCTCAAAGATCGCGGTTTTCTGGTGGCGGCTACCAAGGAGTTTGCGAGCGCCGGGGAAGTTATCGCGTACCGGGCGGAAGTCGCGGAAAAGCGGAAAGATCTGGACGTGGATATAGACGGCCTGGTGGTGAAAGATCCCCGGACGGATATGGAAGATCTGCGCCGCGCCCGGCCTGAACGGCAGATCGCCTTCAAATTCGATCTGGAGGTGGCGGTAAGCGTCCTTCGGGATGTGGAATGGAGCGAGTCGGGAGCCACCTATACCCCTATCGGCATCGTTGATCCGGTACGGCTGGCGGGAACCACCGTACAGCGGGCCAACCTGAATAACCCCGATATGATCCGCGCCATGGGCCTTAAAATTGGTTCACGGGTGATGGTCGTCAAACGGGGCGAGATCATCCCCAAAATCGAGGGACTTGCGGCGCCCGAATTGGCCGGCCTGTCCGATCCGGAAACAGAGCGGGACATCTCGTTTCCCGTAACCTGCGGTTCCTGCGGTAGTACATTGGAAGACCGCGGCGCGAGGCTCTTCTGCCCTAACCCTGAGTGCCCAAAGCGGCTCCTGCACCGCATTGAAAAATGGGCGGCCATACTGGACATTCGGGAATTAGGGGAAAAACTGATCCGGCAGCTCTTTGACCGGAACCGAGTCAGGCGGATCGCCGATCTGTACACGTTGACCGCCGAAGCATTGGCGGAAATGGAACGTATGGGGGAGCTTTCAGCCGGTAAGGTGATCCGGCACATTCAAACACGCCGGGAACTTCCCCTGGCGGTTTTTGTCGCGGGGTTCGACTTTGAAGGCGTCGCGGTCGCCACTATGGAAAAAGTAAGCGCCGCAGGCTTTGACACCCTGGCGAAACTGCGGGCCGCCCCGGTTGAAGCCCTCGCCGCGGTTTACGGCCTGGGGGAGATCTCCGCCCGGACTATCGTGGAAGCCCTGGCGGAGACGGCTGAGGAGATGGATCAGGTATTGGCCGGGGGGATCATCACCATTGCCCCGCCGCCTATCGAGGAATCTCAACCCCTCAAAGGTATGTCGTTCTGTTTTACCGGTGAACTGCGTTCCATGAAGCGGGGCGAAGCGGAGGAGCGGATCAAGGCCCTGGGAGCCTCCGCGAAGTCTTCGGTGGTAAAGGATCTTTCTTTTCTGGTGACCAATGATCCCGGCTCAGGATCATCGAAGAATAAAAAGGCCCGAAGTTTGAATATCCCCATTATCGGCGAGGATGCTTTTCTTGCGCTCCTGGAAAATCCCCATCAGGCGGTATTACCGCCGGTATTACCGCCGGTATTACCGCCGGTATCGCCGGTGGCCCAAGGAGAGTTGTTCCAATAGGCAATATGCGCCGTTGCGTCTCTCGGTACCATGAACTATTCTATATCTTATACCGGAGGAATACGATGTGTAAGCTCATACACAAAGCCGCTTTTCTTTTTCTCCTTCCCCTCCTCTTCGGCTGCGAACCGGTGTTTGGGCCGAGGCCCCTTACGATCTCCTCAAGCAGCCGGGAATTCACCGTAACGCCCCTCAAAACGGTCTACGCAGTAGGCGAGGCTATTGACCCGGCGCGTGATCTGGAGGTTTTTAGCCGGGAAAGCGATGGTTCCTGGTTACAGCTCACTCCGGAAGCCTTTAGGATCGATCCGTCCGCCTTTACCGTCGAGGGGACACAGACCGTCATCGTAACCGGGACCGCCGGGAAAGCCGACCCCTTTACCTATACCGTGACGGTAACCGGAACGAGCAGTATCGAGATGGTCCTCATCATCGGGGGTACGTTCCCAATGGGGCAAGAAGGGGTTGCAACGCCTGTACACAGCGTAACGGTGAGTTCCTTTAACATGGGGAAATACGAGGTAACGCAGGCGCAGTACGAGGCGGTGATGGGGACGAATCCCGCGAGCGGTCGTGGGGTAGGGGATAGCTACCCGGTGTATAATGTAAGCTGGTATGACGCGATAGCGTTCTGCAACAAGCTGAGTATGAGGGAAGGGCTGACGCCTGCGTACACGATCAGCGGAAGTACGGATCCCGCCGGCTGGGGAACAGTACCCACGAGCGACGACAGTACCTGGAACGGGGTAACGGTGAATTGGAACGCCAGCGGGTATCGTCTGCCCACAGAGGCGGAGTGGGAGTACGCCTGCCGCGCGGGTACCACGACGGCGTATAACACGGGGGATGCGATAACGGACAGTACCGGCTGGTATTCCGGCAACAGCGGAAACACGACACATGCGGTAGGACAGAAGCTTGAGAATGTTTTCGGCTTATACGATATGCACGGGAACGTGTTTGAGTGGTGCTGGGACCGGTATGAGATCTATGACAACGCCGCCCAGACGGATCCGCATGGCCCGAGCGCCGGCTCAAGCCGCATCCTGCGCGGCGGGTCGTGGCTCAGCGGTGACAAGCACCTCCGTTCCGCCAGCCGGGGCCCCAGCGCCCCGGCGTCCAGGGAGGGCATTTTTGGTTTCCGGCTGGCGCGCCCCTGTTCTTAACGCCGCGCCGGCGGACGGCGGCGTCGAGCATACCATTACTCGCTCTCGTGTCTGTCCACAAAGTAACCGGCTTTATGGACAGATACTAGCTAAGCCGATCACAATCGTTTATACTTCATTGAGGGGCCTTAATCTTATACCGGAGAAATACCATGCGTAATCTCATACACAAAGCCGCTTTTCTTTTTCTCCTTCCTCTTCTCTTCGGCTGCGAACCGGCGTTGGGGCCGAGGCCCCTCACGATCTCCTTAAGCAGCCAGGAATTCACCGTAATGCCCCATAAAACGGCCTACGCGGTAGGCGAAGCGGTCGACCCGGCGCGCGATCTGGAGGTTTTTAGCCGGGAAAGCGATGGTTCCTGGTTCCAGCTCGCTCCGGAAGCCTTTAGGATCGATCCGCCCGCCTTTACCGTCGAGGGGATACAGACCGTCATCGTAACCAAGACCGCCGAGGAGGGCCGCTTCGCCAGCTACCTGGTACAGGTGGGGAAGGCCGATTCTTTCGAGCCGCTGGTATGGGCGATCCCCTTCAAGACGGCGTATAAAGCGGGAGAGACCGTTGCAAAGAGCGAGGTGGCGGTGTACATCCGGGATACGGCAACCGGAGGGATGACGCGGATGGCCGAAGACCGGTTCAGCCTGGCGGCGGAGGGAACCGCGCTGCCGGGGCCGCTCGCGGGAAGCGGGACGGTGGCGATGATCGTTACGGTCGCGGGCTATCCGGGAAACGGCCTTCCCGATGAAACGGCGCGCTATACCGTCTGGGTGGATACAGAACCGCCGGAAGTTCCCTCTGAACTGATAGCGGTATCGCTGCGGAACGGCTATGCGGCGGGCGATACCTTTGATCCGGTAAGCGGTCTTGCGGTGTACAAGACCTATCCCGGCAGTTTTATCAACCGGCTCGATTATACGGCGGCTGTTCCCGGCTTTTCTCTCGCCGTGAACGGAACGGCGCTGAGCGCGTCCGGGTATACCTTCCCCGAAGCGGGGGCGTACGAGGTAACGGTAACGGACAACGCCGGGGAAGCCGCCCCCTTTACCTTTACCTATACCGTGACGGTACGGAGCGGTTCTGTTTCCCGCATTACCGGCGTAATCGTGCAGACGGCGGCGGATCGCGTGGCAAAAGGCGGGACGCTGCAATGCTTCGCATTAGTGGAAGGCGCGAACAACCCTGAGCAGAGCGTTACCTGGAGCATCACTTCAAGCGGCCATGCGGCGGGAACAACTATCAACGCCGATGGGCTGCTGACCGTAGCGGCTGGCGAGCCCCGGCCCGAAATCACGATACGGGCAACGTCCACCGTAAACCCCGATATAGGGGGAACCTATACCGTATACCTTATTACTATTACCAAGGTAACGGTAAACCCGTATCGCGCTGTAACTACCGTGACCAAAGGCGGAACGTTTGATTTCTATGCGGAAGTATTTGGGGAGCGTTTTTATCTGGAAACGGTAACCTGGAGCATTGATTCCGTAGGCCATGCCGAAGGAACAAGTTTCTACCCGAACAACAGCTCCACTCCCAACTTGATACAGATCGCGGTGGCGATGGACGAACCCAAGAGCGAAATCACGATACGGGCAACGTCCACCGCTGATCCCAGCATATCGGGAACCTACACCGTTGCCGTAAGCGGCGCGGCGACGGTTGATCATATAAATATAAGTACAGCGCTCTTCGGCGCCCCCAACAACGACACGGTGAAGGCGGGCGAAAGCCGGGAATTCTTTGCGAATCTCTTTGGCACGGGCAATCCCGCCCGCGACGTAATCTGGAGCATCGACACCCCCGGCGTTGCTGCGGGAACCGCCATTATAAGCGACGGCTACGCGAGTAATAGCTCGAGTGCGGGAACCTTCTTCTACCCCATAGGACGGCTCACGGTGGCGGCGGCGGAGACGGAAACCGAAATCACGGTACGGGCAACGTCTGTTATTGACCCCAGCATATCGGCAACCCGTACCGTTACCGTACAGCCTAAATAAGGTGGTCTGTCTATAATGTGTCTCCATTATAGACAGACTCTAGCTAAGCCGATCACAATAGACTATACTTGCTCGAGGGGGGCTTATGGAAACATCCGCAGCACTAAACAATTCCGGTATCGCGTTGACCGAGGCAAACAGACCTTATGAAGCGATTCCCCTGTTTCGTAAGGCGTTGATTATGGATCCGTACAATCCTCTATTGTGGATCAACCTGGGGATAGCCCAACAGCGAACCGGGGATTACGATGAAGCGCTCTCCAGTTTTCAGCAGGCGGTTTGTATAGAGGACTATCTAGCCGCTCCTTGGGTTTCAATGGGCCTTATCTACTACGAATTGGAGCAGTTCGATCTGGCGGAGGAGTGCTACTATTCGGCGCTGGATCGGGATGGAGACGCGCCTCAGACCTGGAACAACCTTGGAACGCTCTATTTTGCTGAAGGCAGTTACGAAGAGGCCCGCCGCTGTTTTGAGGAAGCGGTGAGTTTGGTTCCGCTGTACTACGACGCGCTCACCAACTTGAGAGATACCTGCCGGGAACTAGAAGACTATCGAGCGGCGGCGGAATTCGAGCGAATTCTATCGGGTATGCAAGATCCTTGCTCCGCCCACCGTATACTGGGAAGCTAATGCGGCGCCGCTTACGATGAAGATCCTCTATATAGCTGAAATCGTTGGAAAAGCTGGTATTTACGCTTTTAAGAATGGGCTGGGCCCCATCAAGAAGCGGTATAAGGTAGATTTTGTTATCGCGTGCGCCGACGGGGCCACCGGAGGGAACGGTCTTGGCAGGAATCATGCGGCGTATCTCCACAAGCTCGGTGCAAACGTCCTTACCACCGGTGACTGTTGCTTTTATAAGAAAGATCTGGTGGAAAACCTCGGGCGCATCCACTATGTGCTGCGGCCTGAAAACCTGAATCCCCACGCGCCGGGCGTGGGTTTTCGGCATTTTTCCGTTGGGGAGGAAAAGGCCGGCCTCGCGGTACTCATCGGTCAAAGCGGGTTCAATCGGATTCATGGGGAAAATCCTATAGCCCGGCTGCCGGCCCTGCTGGAACAGCTTTACCGGGAAAGCCCCTATGTGGTGGTGGATTTCCACGCCTGGGCTACCGGGGAAAAACGCGCCGTCTTTGCCGCGCTGGATGGCCGGTGTTCCGCGATCATTGGTTCCCATGGCCGGGTTCAGACCGCCGATGAAGCAATTCTTCCCGGCGGAACCGCAGTGATTACCGATGCGGGACGTACCGGCAGCATCAATTCCGTGGGTGGCGCCGATACGGAAAGTCGTATTCAAGAATATTTAACGGGAATTCCTGACTGGACAAAGGACGCCTGGGATATGCCGGAGATCCAGGGGGTCTTGATCGATATAAACCGGGAGGGAAAAGCCCTTTCGATTGAGCGGATCCGGTATGCCGTGCCTCCGCCTTCGCCTAAAAAACCGGCGGCCTCCGGCGAAAAAGACGATAGCGCGCCCCCGGAGGAAGTTTTCGGTGACCGGTAGGGGCAGAGTCCTGAGCGTATCAGGCGCTACGGCCACGGTAATGCGGAACCCTGCCGCCGTCTGTTTTGGCTGCCTTGGGACAGAATGTCGGAGAAAAGCGGATGACATCACCGTAGAAAACCCGTTTGGCTTGGAACTTGCGGTGGGCCAAATGGTGGAAATCGAACTTTCCTCCGAAGACGCCCTGTTTCAGGCTGTTATCTCCCTCTGCCCGCCCCTGCTGGGGTTTGCGGCGGCTTACCTGCTCTGCGGCTTTTTCGCGCCCGCGTCAGGGGAACCCCTCCGGGCGGCCTGCGGAGTCCTGGGGCTCTTTACGGCGGGTCTGGTTCTCTACCGGTTTCACCGCCGGTTCCACCGCCGCTTTGCCGTCCGCGCGCTGCCCCGAATTACCCGGATTCTGGCGTCTAACGGTTACCAACCTGTATCGATAGACGAATCCGGGGATCGATGAGCTGGATGGCGATGTCCACCAGGGTATTCGCCAGGATCACCACCGCGGCGATGTATACCGTCAGGGTCTGCGTGAGGGGATAATCCCGGGATCGGATCGCGGCGATAAGGAGCCTCCCAATTCCTGGAATGGTAAAAACCTGCTCGATGATGATACTGCCGGAAAAGATCTCCGCAATAATCATACCCAGCAGGGTGACGGCGGGGATAACGGCGTTTCGCAGCGCGTGGCGGTACAACGCCAAAGACCGGGAAGCTCCCTTGCTGTAAGCGGTACGCACATAGTCCAGCCGGAGTTGCTGCAAGATAGAGGTTCTCAAGAATTTGATCACTATCGCCGCATTGGGAAGAGCGATGGCAAGCGCGGGGAAAAAAAGATATACCCAAAATCCGGCCAAATTTTCCTCCGGGGGAATATACGCGCCGGGGGCAAAAAGCTTTAAGAGTACGCCGAAGACCCAGATAAGGAGCATCCCCAGGAAGAAATTCGGGAAAGAGATGGTGATCATCGTGAGGGTATTCACCAGCCGTCCGGAGCGCGCGCGTTCCCTCCCCGCCGCAAAAAGCGCTGTGGGAATCGACAGGAGGAGGATCAGCGCCAGAGACAGAAAAGCCAGGGCTGCGGTAACGGGCAGCCGTTCCCCGATAAGCCCCGCGATAGACTCTCCCCGAAAACGAGCCGAATTCCCCAGGTTCCCCGTAAAAAAGTCGGCCAGCCAGGAGCCGTAGCGCAGGACGAAGTTCTTGTCCAGACCCATCTCGGCGCGCAGGGCCGCAAGCTGCGCTTCGGTGGCCTCTACGCCCAAAATCAGCGCCGCCGCATCGCCGGGAATGAGGGCAAACGCGGCAAAAGTCAACAGAGAGACCAGGAGCAGCGTCGCCAGCGCCGCCGCCAGCCGTTTGACAATAAAATCCACGCCTTATCGCGTCCGGTCACCGTACTCGGTCATTGCAACCGGTAAATCGATGAAAAGTCCGTCACGTACAGGGGGTAGTTCAGCGCCCCCCCGAAACGGCCCTTGGGAAAGACCTTGAAGCCCAGGATGTCCTGGATGTAGATCGCCGCCGCGTCACCGGAGACGATCCGCTGGGCCTCCTGGTAAAGCTCCGCCCGCCGGTCATCCCGCATTTCCCGCTGGGCCTCGTCGTAAACCCGGTCAAAGGCGTCGCTCCGGTAATTGAAGAAGTTGCCCCCCGCGTCTGAGCGGTAACGGGAGAGGAACCCCCGGGGAGAGGCGGCGGGCGAATCCACGGAAATGATGGTCGCCGTATAGCGTCGGCCCTGGTACGCCTCGGAAAGCCAGACGCCCCAGTCCACCAGGCGTATGGCCGCCTTGACGCCCGCCCGCTCAAGCTGGTTCACCGCCACCTGGGCGGTATCTACGTGCATCGTGTAGTTTGAAGGCACGGTAATCTCCAGGGAGAGCCTCCCCTTGGGCGCGCCCTCCCCGTAGCCCGCCTCCGCCAGCAGAGCCTTGGCCTTGTCCGCGTCCGCCGGGTAGGGATTCACCAGGGAGCGGTCGTAGTATTTGGAAAGCCCCGGGATGAGGGGGCTCCCCGACGGTTCTCCCAGGCTGTAGAAGGCCGTGTCGATGATCTCCTGGGGATCGATGGCGTAATTCAGGGCCTGCCGCACCCGGGGATCGTCCAGGGGAGGCCGGGCGTTGTTCAGGGCTATCATCTGCACGGAGTTGGAATAGCCCGGCACGGCCTCAAACACGTCCGGATCGAGTTGGGGGATCAGGGAACCGGTCACCCCCGCGCCGTCGATGCTCCCCGCCCGCAAGGCCAGAAGCAGGGCGTCTGAATCGGCTACAAAGACGATGGTCACCTTGTCCAGGTAGGGCAGGCCCTCCAGCCGGTAGTGGGGGTTCTTTACCAGCGTAAGGGAACGTTGGGCGGCGTAGCTTTCTATCGAGAAGGGCCCGGCGCCGATGGGCTTGGTCTTTCGCTCGGCGTTGTTTCTCGGCACAATCCCCACGGCGAGGTAGGGGAGGAACTCCGGGTCGGGCGCTTTGAGCGTTACCCGGATCTCCCCGCCCGGGGTGACGGCCACGCTTTCTATCTGGTTAAAGCCGGTAAAGCCCGCCCTGATCGCCTCGTTCAGGGAAAATTCCACATCCGCAGCGTCAACGTCAGAGCCGTCGTGGAACCGGAGGCCGGGCCGCAGCGTAAAGACATACACCCGGCCTTCTTCGGTAACTTCCCAGGCTTCCGCCACCGCCGGAAGAAAATTGCCGCCGGTATCGGGCTTTACCAGGCCCTCAAAGACGTTAAAGAGGATGCTCCGGCCATCAGCCGTGTTTGCCGGATCCAGGGGATCCAGCGTTGCGGGTTCGGTGGTAAAGCCATAGCGCAATTCCCCGCCCGGCAGGATACGCGCCTCCGGCGCAACCGGTTCTCCCCCCTCGGCGGAGGTATCCGGCTTGGCTCTGGAACAGGCGGAAACCAGCGCCATTAATAGTATTAATATCGCCGCCGCCGGCGAGATCGAGCTTTTCATAAAGCCTCCTTATTGTGCTGGCACATTATAGAGAAGGCCGCGCCGGGATACAAGCTCCGCATTTACCGCGGCTTTTATAAATATCGCTTGAGGCCGCCTCCGGACACCTGGGCGTAGAGCTCGATATGGCCCTTGGCGGGACTGGCGGCGATCTTCCCCAAAAGGATCTCCTCCACCTGGAACAGGCCCACCTCGCTGGACATGGTTACCTCGATGCGGATAGGCTTCTCCACTCCCCGGAGGATCCGCACATCCTCGATGGAGTTGGCGGAATACTGGTGTATGTCCCCCACGCGGGGATGGGCCGCCAGGGCCAGGGGGATGCGCGCGCGGCCCTTCTGCATATCGCAGCCGTCGGCCACCAGGATAACCCCGGCCTCTAGGGAATGGATCGCCCGGTTTCCCATGTGGCCGGAGATTCCCTCCAACGCGAGGGAGCGGATCATGGCCCGCTTGCCCGCGTCCCGGCCAAACACCTCTTTCAGGACACGGTCAAGGATAGGAAAGGCCAGGTACGCGCTGTGGAGTTCGTGATCCTGCCTGCCCACGGACATACCGAGGTCGTGCAGGTTCGCCGCCAGGAACACGGCGATAAGACTGTCCTCAAAGACGCCACATTCTTCCAGTTCCAGGCTGGTCTTAACCCCCGCGTCCCGCAGTATACCCATCATGATCACCGCGTTCAGCGCCACCGTCCGCATGTGTACCGGCCCGTGATCGTTGAAGTGGAGCCGCATGATGGAGACCGTGTTGGCGTATTCCTGCACGGCCTGGATCTCATCATCTTCAAGGACGAGTTTTGCCATTTTGGACGCCCGCTCCGAAAGGCCCAGAGCGGCCACGCTTTCCAAGAGTTTTCCGTCCAGCGCGATCTCTTTCTGAGACTTCACTATATCTCTTCCCCGTGAGCCAGCAGGTACTCCTCGGCTTCCCGGTTCCAGAGGTTCCGGTGGCGGGCGCAGATCCGGGCCAGTTCCGCGAAGAGGGGGTTTGACTTGCCCTTCTCGGCAAAGTCCGCGATGGCGGTAAGCTCCAGGTTCTTGTGGGTGTAGATGAGCTTCTTGCCGCCGGGGATCTTGTCCAGATCGATGGTGGTTTGGGCAACCGCGTTCAGTCCCCCCACGTGGGTCACCATGAACACCGGGTTGAGTTCCCCACGGGCCATCATGGCCAGGGATTCGTTCATGTCATCGGTGTTGCCCCCGGAGGTTCCCACGATATGGTGGGACTCATAGTGGACGTTGTAGAAGTTGAAATTTGCCGAAAAGCCCGTGTCGGTGGGGCCCGCAAAGAAGTTAAGGCAGCCGTCCCGGCCCAGCAGAGCGTCTCCCAGTTCCAGCACCGGCTTGACCGGGGCAAACACAAACACATCGTCGAAAAGCGCGCCGCCGTTGATCTCCCGCAGCCGGGACGCGGGGTCGGCCATGCCGGCGGTGTTCACGTAGCAGAGCTCCACGCCGTGCTTTTTCGCCGCTTCCACCGGCAAGAGCTGGGCGGCGCGGTCAAGCCGGGCCTGGTCGATGTCGGTGACCACCAGGCGCCCCGGCTTTCGGGGGTTGTGGATAGCGTAGTCGATAGCCCCCAGGCCCATGGGGCCCACCCCTGCCAGGAGGGCCAGGGAACCGCCGGGGACGATGCCCATGTCGTGCACATACGAGCCGTTGGTGGTGTGGTACTGGGCGTGGAAGGCCCCCACGACGCAGGAAACCGGCTCCGCCAGGGAACCCAGGTAGAAATTGTCCGCCTTGTAGCGCAAGAGGCAGTCCATCTCCATCACCTCTTTGGGGATGATCACATAGGTGGCGTCCCCGCCGATATACTCGTAGGAATAGCCCGGCGCCCAGAGGGTGGGCTTGCCCTCCGCGTCGGGGTAGTTCAGGGCCGACTGGATGGCGAATTGGTCCCCCGCCTTGAACTTGTGGGCCCAGGCGGCCCCCACCTGCTCGATGACGCCGCAAAACTCGTGGCCGATGATCACCGGATTTTTGGTCAGGTCGTGGCGGATCCGCTTGTGGGCGGCCCCCTGCATGGCGAGTTTATGGCTGGACATGCAGATCGAGTCGGACACGATCTTCGCCAGGATCTCATCGTCCCGGATCGCCGGAAGCTCAAATTCTTCCAGCCTCAGGTCATTCACGCCGTAAAGGCGCACCGCTTTTGTCTTCATTATATACCTCATTCATTTTCAGTATGGCGCAGCCAGGCTTCCCGGTAGGGGAAGATTTCCGGCATATCCGCCTTGGGAACTTCTTGATACTCCACCTCAAAATCTTTGGCCAAACCCGCAAGCTCTTTGCCGGTGAGCGCCATCTTGGCGGTCATGGCGGCCCCCAGCGCGGACGCCTCGGCAATGCCGGTGAGGAAGGCCCGGTTCTCCCGGAGCGCCGCCGAGAGGATCGCGTTGTAGGCCTCGTTCTTCCTGAAGCCCCCCTCGGTAAAGACCTCCGCGCCCTGGGCCAGGCCCGTCCGTTCCAGGGCCGTGAGGGTCTGCATCACCAGGGAGATCCTGAGCGCCGCAAAGCCTCGCTCGTAATCCCGGAACACTTCGGGCAGCGCCGCCCGGTCTCCCGTTCTCGCGGCTTCCCGGAGCGCGGCGTAGGCGTAGCGCTTCCCGTCCTCCACCACACAGGGCCGGGATTGGGGGAACTGCCCGGTGCCGGCGGTGAGTTCCGGCATAAGGAAGACCCGCCGCTCCCGCAGGGTCTCCCGGTAGAGCTCCGGCTGGTAGGCGGGCAGATCCTCCCTGCCGTGGATGTCCATGAGCAGCTTAGACCAGCTCTCGAACTCCTGGCCCCCCAGGAAGATGGCGGTCTTCACGGGCCCCCCAAAGGCGGAGATGTTGAAGAACACCACCTTGCCCAATTCATCCGGGGCAAAGCCGTACTGCCGGACGGGATTCATCAGCACGCACCAGGTGCCGGTGGAGTTGAGCACAAAGCCGGTATTGCCCTTCTTGGCAAAGTGGGGGAGCAGCGAAGAGTTGGAGTCGTGTATCCCCATGGTGACAATCACGCTGGGATCGAGGCCCGTCTTGGCGGCGAATTCCGGCGTGATCGTCCCCAGCACATCCCAGGAATTTGCCAGCTTTGCCGGCATGAGGGAGGCCGCGCCCAGTCCCTGCGCCACGGAGGAGAGCCGGCCTTCCACCTGATCCCAGAGGTAGCTGTGGCAGCCCATAGAAGTGCCCTCCGCGCCGGTCTTGCCGGTAAAGCGGTAGCCCCAGTACTGGGGGTAGAGCAGGAGGCGGGCCGCCTGGGCAAAGCCTTCCGGGAATTGCTCTTTAGCGAAGAAGATCCCTTGCCCGGTGTTGATCATGGCCTTGAAAGGAGGCGTCCCTGTGCGGGCCTGGAGTTCCTCGATAGCGCCGAACCGCTCGTAGAAGCGCCGGTGAAAGTCCTCCCCCGGCTCGTGGGTGTAGTACACGCAGGGCACAGAGGGCTTTCCGTCCTGCCCCACGCACACAAAGGTTGCCCCGTGGGTGGTCACCGCAATGGCCTTGACGGGGTAGGTCTTGGCGAATTCCGCCAGTTCTTCGATGAACCACGTTTCCATGGCCGCCAGATCGTGAGTTTCCAGCTCTGTTCCGCTGGGGCTCCTTACCGGCGCGGGCGGAAAATTCCGGTAGCGGGCGTCTATCTGCCGTAGGGCGTCGTCGTAGATCGCCACCTTCTTGTTGGTCATCCCAATATCGATTACCGCGATAGCGTATTCCATCATCGTACCTCCTCGGCTCTGAGTATACCGCTTTTTTCCAAATGACGCCAGATAAAAAAAACGCCGAGACCTTGTACGATCTCGGCGGACGCTTTTTCAAAGAAAGCGCTTAGATAGTGTCTGTCCACAAAGTAACCGACTTTGTGGACAGACATTAGATATTCCAGCGGAACTTGATGGTGAATTTATTGTCCAGGTTGGCTGCGGGGTCGCCGGAGGCGTTTGTCTTGTGTTTGGCTCTGACGGTGTCATCGTCCCCAAGACAATAGCCGAGCTTGTAACTGAGGAGGATACCGCACCCGGGATCATCCCCGGCTCCGTTTCTTTTGAAGTTCCAGTACAGGCCCGGTTCAAGGAAGAAATGCGCGCCGTCCGCCTTATTCAAGCTGAGGTTGAAGGTAAGAGGCAGCCGTACCTGAATGGTATCCTTAATAAGGTCGTAATAGACAAAGGGAGCGATCCCGAAGAACGATTTTTGCGCGTCCTTTCCATCCGCCGCGTCCGTTCCCTGCTGCTTGTCTGAATAAAACCACAAGGCGTCATCGTCGCCGTCGGTTCCCCCCAATCGAAAGGCGGCGCCCGCAGTCAGCGGCTTGGCGGTGTATTCAGCCTTAACGCCGGCCTGGAGCCGCTGGGTCTCGCCGCCCAAATTGTCCTTACTCGCGGTAAGGTTTAAGACTTCTAAGTCGGCGCCGACCCAGAGTTGATCGGGGGAGATCCGGTATTTACCGCCGATGTAGAACTTGTCGTTGCCCCGGCTGTACGCGCTATCGGTATGGTAGTTCGTTACCGTATACCACTCGGGCAGATGATACGCTGCGGAAATGGTCAGCGGAGACGCATCGTATTTCACGCCGAAGGCCCCTCCGTTGAGGAGGTAGGTCCACGGGTTTGCCCCGACATATTTTTCTTCCTGCCACGTTTGGCCATCCCACCTCCAATAATAACCGGCAATAGATCCCGGCGCGTTCCGTACCGTAAAGCCGGCGGAGAATCCCTCAAGGGCGGAAGGAGTGACGCGAATCCTAAACCCCTCTTTGCCGTCGGGGTTGTCGTAATTGCCGGCCACTATTTCAACCGGAGAAGTCCAGTACGCCTCGTCCCAGCCTTTGTAGAACGCCTCAACTCTCAGTTGGCCGCCAAAGAACGTATACCAGCCGTAGAGGTTGTTAAGGGGCGCTCCCCCGTCCCGCAAAACCCAGGCCTTATCCGGGTTTAGGGCGTCATTTCCGGTAAGCGGCGCGGGGCTGCTTAAACTCTCCCAGCCTCTGAAGAAAGAGGCGTTCTTCGTGTCAACCAGCTTGAAGCCCGCGAATAACTTATACGGGATGCCGGAGCTGCCGTTGACGCCGTCACCAAAGGCAATGGAACTGGAAATCCAACTGTTGTTATTGCCGCCGTTCCTCAGAAAACGGGAGCCGGCCTCAAGCGTAACCGCAGTAGAACCGTTGCTGTAGGTAAGAGACCCCTTGCCGTAATCGTGGTCGTTCCCCCGAATAAGATTGGCTTCGTCAAGTTCCCGCTCTTTGAGATCGATGTCCACGCCAAGCCGGACTTCCGCGCCCCATTTGAAGGTTCCCGTTTCCTGGGCAAAGATCCTTCCCGCTGTAGCGAGAACCAACAAAACCGCACATGCTTTTTTCATGCTCTATCCTCCTAGAAATTGAGTAGGACAAAAAGATGTTCTTTTTTTCCCTCAGTCTTAGTATATCCAGGAGGATATGCGGATTTACGCGGCGAAATAGAAAACAACGCATTTTTAATGGAGGTTTTTCGTATTTTTCGGAGAAAAGCGCGAAGAATCGAAGGAGCGCCGGATTCAGCCGGTAACGCGGTAACGCCGGTAACGCGGTAACGCGGTAACGCTGAATCCGGGATTTTGCTTGCGCGCTTTCTGGGGCCGTGGTACACTAGACGTGTTCCAATTCTATCCTGTAGCCGAAGGAGCCGTTTTATGGATGATGCACGGAGCGCCGCGGAGCTGATCCGGAATTTCAAATCGCCGCCCCGGGACTACAGCGCCCTGGCGTTCTGGTTTTGGAACGGGACGCTGGAAAAAAACAAGCTCGTCCGGCAGATAGACGAAATGTCCGCGAAGGGCGTTCACGGGGCCTTTATGCACGCCCGGGCTTACCTTAAAACGCCCTATCTGGAGGACGCCTGGTGGGAGGCGGTGGAGGCCTGCGTGGAACGGGGCCGGGAGACCGGGTTTCATCCCTGGCTCTATGATGAGTACGCCTGGCCCAGCGGCACTGCGGGCAGTACGTTTGATTTCAGCTATCAAAAACCCTCCAGGGTTCTGGCCCGGGGTGAACAGAACATGGCCAAGGGGCTGGAGGCCCTGCGCCGCCCGGCTGCCGAGCAGGAGGGGGCGCAGCCTGCGGCCTTGATCGCCTCCTTTCCCCTGGACGGCGGCGAGACGCTGGCCTTCTTCCGGCGGGTCTATCCCCGGCAGGTAGATTATCTCAACAAAGATACTATCAAATACTTCATTGAACTGACCCACGGGGAATACAAAAAACGCCATGGCCGGGACTTCGGCGGCGTCATTCCGGGGATATTCTTCGATGAAATTTATCTGGCGGGCCCCCTCCCCTGGACCGATACACTGCCGGAGGAATTCAAGAAACGCTGCGGCTACGATCTGCTGCCCTGCCTGCCCTCCCTGGTGATGGACGCCGGGGATTTCAGGACGGTCCGGGGGGATTACTATAGGGTGATCGCCGAACTCTACGAGGAAGCGTTTTTCCGGCAGATTGGGGACTGGTGCGAAGAGAACCGCCTCATGCTCACCGGCCACACCGAAGAATATCTGGCGGGGCATCCCGCGCGGCAGGGCAATTACTTCAACACCATAAGGCGCCTTCATATTCCCGGCGCGGACTGCCACGATTACCGCTACCGGTTCCCCCGCAAGATAAGCTGCGTCGAGCCGAAATACTCGGTGTCCGCGGCCCGGGCATACGGGAAAGAGCGGGCTATGTCCGAGGCCATGGGGGGCGCGGGCTGGGGATGCAGCCTCCAGCAGTTCAAGCGGGGGATCAACACCCTGGGGGCCATGGGGATCAGCATGTTCATCCTCCACGGGTTCTACTACGAGAGCGAACACCAGGGCTCCCAGGCGGACTGGCCCGCCAGCTTCTTCTACCAGAATCCCTATTGGAAGTACTTTAAGATCTTCGGCGACTACATGAGCCGGATTTCCTCTATGAACGCCGCCGGGGACGCGGTGGTGGATGTCGGACTATACTACCCCATTTACGATATGCAGATCAACACCGCCGGAGGAGGCGTTACCCCCTTTGGCCGGGACATGAACGGCGCTTTTCACCGGGCCCTGTATACCCTGCTGGAACGACAGATCGACACAGACCTGATCGACGCCGGAAGTCTTTGCCGGGGGGAAATTGCCGGAGGGATCATTACCACCGGGAGGCAGCGGTTCAAAGTACTGCTCTTCCCCGCAAACGTTACCCTGCCCCCCGGCGCGCCCCAGGCCGGAACCCTGGCGGATACGCTCAAGAAGTTTATCGCCGCCGGGGGCCATGTCATCTTTTACCAGGACAGCGGCGTTTCAAAAAACGGCGCTTCAAAAAACGGCGCTTCAAAAAGCGATGCGCCCTGTCGGGAAGCGCCGGAAGGATTTTCCGGCTGCCCGGTGATCGGGATCGAAGATCTGCCCGGACATATCGATAGTTTGATCACGCCGGACATCCTGGTGCTGGAGGGAAGCCGGGCGAACCTGTACGCCTGCCACCGCCGCATAGGGGGCCGGGATCTATACTTCGTTTCAAACAGCAGCCCCCGGCCCCGGGAGTTGAAGCTCCAACTGCGGGAAGCGGGGGCGGTATTGAAGCTGGATATTGAAACCGGCGAAGCCCTGCGGCTCCCTTCGACGATAACGCCGGATCACGCCGCGGCGCTGCGCCTTTCCCTGGGGGAAGACGAGGCCTGTTATCTCCTTATCGAGCCGGAAGCTGACGGAACGCCGTCTGTGAAAACGCCGTCTGCAAAGACGCCGGTTCTTGAAGAAATGGAAGAGACCGCCGTCCCCAGCCGCTGGAAATTCCTCCCCCTGGATAAGACCTTTGACAACCGCTATGGCATCGATGCGGATCGCACGGAGTTGGAGATTCCCCTGGCCGAGTTCAGCTCCGGACTGCATGACGCTTCCAGCCTCATACGGATTTGCAATATGGAAGGGGAAAGCGGGTTCTGCGGACGGCATTTGAGCCTCTGGGAAGGCAGGTGGATCGCCCGGCGGCCCTCCTGGATCTGCGGCGCCGACAGGGATCTCTACTTTAGGCGGATCGTGGAACTGGAGGCCCGGCCCGAGGCGGCGCGGATCTGCTTCGCGGCGGTTAATCACTGCGTGGTCTCCGTGAACGGCGCGGAGGCGGGCCGGGGCGGGAAGGAGCCGGTATGCGCCGATATTGCCCCCCTCCTCAAGCCCGGCAGGAATCTTATCGCGGCGCATGTCCACAACGACGCGCCGGACAATACCTTCACCGCGGTCCATGAACTGCCGCCGGATAACATCATCGCCTTTTTGTTTGAGGCCGAGCTGGCAGCGGCGGACGCGGCAGCGCGCCTTGTGAGCGACGGCCGCTGGATCGTCAACAACCGGTTCCAGGAAAACTGGCTTTCCCCGGAGGAAGATTTTGAGAGCGCCGCCCTGCGGGTTGATCCGGTTCATCATCAGTCTCCCTGGGGCAGCGCAAAAGACGGCCAATGGTACTACGCCTGGGAACGGGGCGCGCCGCCGCTGCACCCCTGGGGGGATCTGCCCCTGTTCGGCAAAAAGCCGGCCTTCCCGCTGCAACTGCACTACGGCGTCACCGTCCCCGCGGGGACGGCGCGGATTAAAAAGCCCCCGGTTCGGGGAACCTGGAGCGGCGCGTACAACGGCAAGCCCCTGCGCTTTGAGGGGGACTGGGCGGCGGTCGCCAACGACGGCAGGGCCCATCACCTGGACATCACGGTAAGGGCGGAAGGCCCCGAAGACGGCCTTACCGCGCCGGTAACGGTTTCTGTCGAGCCTTTTACCGCGCCCCTGGCGGACTGGCGGCTTTACGGCTATCCCTGGTTCTCCGGACGGTGCCGCTACGAGAATTCGGTCTGGCTCGACAAAAAAGAAGGCCGCTATATCATCGATCTGGGACAGGTGCATTTCAGCGCCGAAGTCTGGGTAAACGGCGGCCTGGCGGGCGTGCGGGTGTGGAACCCCTACCGGCTCGACATTACAGACCTGCTCCGGGAGGGAGAAAACCGGATCGCCGTGGTAGCCGCCAATTCCGCCGCAGTGGAACGGCGGTATCTGCTGGTTGACGAGGGCATGGCCCTGGGCTGGAACCGCTATTGGAACGAAGACAACATCGACCGGGAAGCGGAAAACCTGGTATCCGGCTTTTTGGGGCCGGCGCGTATATTCCGGTATAAGGAGGTGAACGAATGAAAAATCCCGTGACGGTTTCCCCGCTCGGCGCTATCGGTAAGGAAGCGCGGAAAAACTGGGGGCTCTACCTGCTGGCGGCGCTGCCCGTAGCTTACCTTATCCTTTTTAAGTATATCCCCATGTACGGCGTCCAGATCGCCTTCAGGAACTATTCTCCGGTTCGCACGATCTCGGGCAGCCCCTGGGTGGGCCTGCGGAACTTCCAGCGTTTTATCTCCCAGCCCCGGTTTTTTGAGATTCTGCGGAACACCCTTACCATCAGCCTGTACTCGCTCCTCACCTTCCCGCTGCCCATCATCCTGGCCCTGCTCCTCAACTATCTGCCGGGGTACCGGTACAAAAAAACCATCCAGTTGTTAAGCTATGCCCCCCATTTTATCTCCACCGTGGTGATGGTCGGCATCCTCCTCCAGTTCCTGGATACCCGGACGGGGGTTATCAACCTGTTTATCAAGTCCCTGGGGGGCGAACCGGTCAGTTTTATGGGAACCCCGAAATTTTTCTACCACATCTACATCTGGTCGGGGGTGTGGCAGGGCATCGGCTATTCCTCGATCATCTACATCGCCTCCCTGTCGGGGGTGCCCCCGGAACTCCACGAAGCGGCCATTGTGGACGGGGCTTCGATCTTCCAGCGGATCATCCACATCGATCTCCCCAGCATCCTCCCCACCGCGGCGATTCTTTTGATCATGGCCTGCGGGGGCATTCTGTCGGTGGGCTACGAAAAGGTTTACCTCATGCAGAACAACCTGAACCTGGGGGTGTCGGAGGTTATCAGCACCTACGTGTACAAACAGGGCATCCAGGCGGCGCTGCCCCAGTATTCCTACGCCACCGCAGTGGGGCTCTTTGTGTCGGTGATCAACCTCACCTTATTGCTCATCGTGAACAAGGTGACGGATAAACTCTCTGGCCACGCGCTGTTTTAAGGAGGATGCCAATGAAACACCGGTTAATCCGTTATACCCTGGGGGATAAGGTTTTCCTCTTTTTCGATTGCCTCATCCTCACGCTCTTCCTCATCGTTCTGGCGTACCCCCTGCTGTACATCATCTCCGCCTCCTTTACCGCGGGGGTCAGCGTCATGAGCCTTTCCCTTATTCCCCAGCGCGTATCCCTGGCCGGGTATGAGGCGGTGTTCCAATACGGGCCGATCTGGACGGGGTATCTGAATTCCCTCATCTACATGGCGGGGGGCACGCTGATCTCCCTGACGCTGACGGTCTGCTGCGCCTATCCCCTGTCCCGGCAGGACTTTAAGGGCCGCGGCCTGATCATGGCGCTCTGCATGATAACCATGTACTTTTCCGGGGGAACCATCCCCACGTTTCTCCAGGTACGCAACCTGGGGCTCCTCGGCTCCCGGCTGGCGGTGGTGCTTCCCGGCGCGCTGTCGGTGTACAACATGATCGTCATGCGAACCTACTTTAAGTCCCAGGTGCCCCATGAAATTTTTGAGTCCGCCCAGATGGACGGCTGCGGGAACATCCGCTATTTGCTGCGGATCCTGCTGCCCCTCTCGACGCCGATCCTGGCGGTGACGGGCCTGTTTTACGCGGTGGGGTTCTGGAACTCCTACTTCGACGCCATGATGTACCTTGCCAATGTACGGACGAAATACCCCCTCTCCCTGATCCTGCGGGAAATCCTGGTTCTCAACGAAATGAGCATTGACCAGTTGGAAGTGTCCCAGCTCCTGCAGATCGAGGAACGGCGGAACGTGATGAAGTACGCGGTCATCATTGTGGCTTCGTTCCCGGTGATGGTGATCTACCCCTTTGTGCAAAAGTACTTTGTCAAGGGCATCATGATAGGGGCGGTTAAGGGCTGATTCTACGGTATTTATTGTCCGGATTTCTTTTGAGGCCCGGCATTAAATAAAAAAAAATTTTGGAGGGATTGTATGAAAAAGGTGTTTTTTCCGGCGGCGGCTGTCGCCGCGATTGCCGGTATCGCCGCGCTGGGCCTCGCTTCCTGCGGGGCAAAGAAACAGGAAGCCGCCGCTTCCACAGGGCCGGTTACCCTTTCTTTCTGGGTGCAGGAAACGCTCGGTAAAGATTACAACACCATCATTGCCACCACGGAGTACGAGAAAAAGACCGGGGTGCATATTGACTGGAAGCTCTTTCCCAGCTCCCAGAACGGCAACGAGGCTTTCAACCTGATGATAGCCGGCGGGAATCTGCCCGACATCCTTGGGTCAACCCACGGCACGGAACGGATAAATATGCTGGTAGAAGGCGGCCTCGCCCTCGCGCTGGATACGTACATCCAGAACGCCGGTTCCAACTACAACAAGATGCTCCAGGAACAGCCCCAGTACCGGGACATGGTAACCGCCGACGACGGGCATATCTACAGCTTCGTCTACACCGACTCGGGGGTTCACAAGGACTCGGAGTACAAGATGTGGGTAAAGACCGAATGGCTCGCCAAGCTGGGCCTTAAGGAGCCAAGCACCCCCCAGGAATTCGCCGACATGATCAGGGCCTTTATCGAGCAAGACCCCAACGGCAACGGCAAAAAGGACGAACTCCCCCTGGTGGGCTGGGTCAACGGGCGGCAGGCGGATCCGATCAACTTCCTGATGAACCCCTACCAGCTCTTCAGGGAGGGATACCATTACCGGGATGATTCCGGCAAGGTGATCTTCATCGCCAATACCGACGGCTGGCGGGACGGGCTGCGCTATCTCGCCAGCCTCTACAAACAGGGGCTCATCATGCCCGAGACCTACGTGCAGGATGAAACCCAGTTCAAGAACCTGCTGAACCGTCCTTCGGAAGAGGCAATCGTGGGCGTGTTCCCCGCCTGGTACCAGGGGGCCTACATCGATCACACGGTGCTGAACTGGAACGACTATACGGCCATATCGCCGCTGAAAGGCCCCTCCGGCCTGCAGCAGACCGCCGCGCGGAAGGGGGGCAACTTTAACCTGAACGGCATCATCACCACGGCCTGTAAGAATCCGGACGCCGCCTTTGCCTGGATGGACTATTTCCTCAGCGACGCCGGAAACGAGCTTTCCATGTTTGGGGTAGAGGGGGTTACCTTCGAGCGGGTAGACGCCCCGGACTGGAACGGCAAATCCCCGTCGATCAAGCTGCACCCCGACTTCGACAAACTGAACACCATCATGATGCCCTGGAACTCCGGAACCGTCCCCCGGTATGACAAGGCCGCGGTACGCTATTCCACCACGGCGGACATGAGCCGGATCGAAGCGGACAATACCTACGTGCTGGTGGAGGCGGCGAAGAAGTACGAGCCCTACTATGTCTGGCACAACATCCCCGATATTGTGTGGTGCAGCGATCAGGATATACTGACCAAGCGGACGGACTACGCGACGGTCTTCAATGACTTCATCAAGACCGAGTACACCGCCTTTATCCGGGGGGACAAGGACATCAACAGCGACGCGGCCTGGAACGCCTACAAGGCGGAACTCGACCGCCTCGGCCTGGCCGATTACATCGCCACCCTGCAGAAGTACTACAACTAAGGACATGCTCCTGCAAAACAAAAGTTTTGCAGGAGTTTTATTCGCGGCGAGGGTTAATCCAATCCTGCCGGATCCCTTTCCTCCGTGTCTCCGTGCCTCCGTGAGAGCAATTGAGCGTAAACGCGGCTGCCCCGGTCAAGCCCCCTGTTCCCGAATTTCCCTTCCGTCAAAGACCAGCACCCGGCCCGCATCCTTGATCGTGGAAGGCCGGTGGGAAATGACAAAACTCGTCCGGCCGCCGGACAGGTTCTTGAGCCCCTCCCGGATAACCAGTTCGCTCTCGTAATCCAGGGCGCTGGTGGCCTCGTCGAAGATCAGGATCGCCGGGTCCTTTAAGAACACCCGGGCGATGCCGATCCGCTGCCGCTGGCCCCCGGACAAGGTGAGCCCCCGGGGGCCGATCACCGCGTCATAGCCGCCGGGCAAAGCCAGGATAAACCCGTGGGCGCCGGCCTTCTTCGCCGCGGCGATGATCTCCTCCGTGGAAGCCCCCGGCCTGCCGTAGGCGATGTTCTCCCGGATCGTCCCGGCGAAGAGGCAGACCTCCTGCCGCACCACGCCGATACGCTCCCGCAGGGATTTCAGGCTGATATTCCGCACGTCCCGGCCGTCAATCAGGATGGAGCCGGAGACCGGCTCGTAAAACCGGGGTATCAGCGAACAGAGGGTGGTCTTCCCAATCCCCGAGGGGCCGGTGAGGGCCACGTACTCACCGGCCTTCACCTTGAAGGAAAGATCCTTCAAGATATAGTCCGTCTCCGGGCCGTAGCGAAAACTCACGGCGGAGAATTCCACCTCCCCCTTTACCTTGTCCAGGGCCGCCCCGCCCCGGCGGTCTTCCCCCGCCGTGTCCATCACGTCCATGAAGCGGTTAAAGCCGCTGATCCCCTGCTGGTACTGCCCCGTGATCCGGACCAGTTGGGGAATCGGCGCGGTGAGGTAATTCACATAGAGGATGAAGGAGATAAAGTCCTCCACCCCCAGGGAGGCCCCGGAAAGTTTCATGCCCCCGAAGATCACCGTGGACACCAGGATAAGCTGGGTAAACAGGGTTCCGATGGTGGTGTAGTACCAGGCCTCATGCTTGTAGATCGAAGCCATGCTCCGGTAATACCCCTCGTTGGTTTCCCTGAACCGGGCGATCTCAAGGTCCTCGTTTCCAAAGGATTTCACCGTCCGTATGCCGGAAATATTGTCCTCGATCCGGGCGTTCACGGCGGCGATCCGTTCCCGGCATTGGGAAAAGACCCCCCGCAGCTTCCGGCTGGAGAGATAAGAGAAGACAAACATCAGCGGCAGAAAGGCGCAGACCGCCAGGGCCAGGGAAAGGTTGATCTTCATCAGTATTACCAGGGCCCCGATAAAGGTCAGCAGGTAGATGATGATGTCCTCCGGGCCGTGGTGGGCCAGTTCGGCGATGGAAAGCAGATCGTTGGTTATCCGGGAGATGATCGCCCCGGTCTTTTCCCGGTCAAAGAAACTAAAGGGCAGGCTCTGGTAATGGGCGAAGAGATCGTTCCGCATATCCCGTTCCATCCGCGCCCCCATCACGTGGCCCTTATGATCGTAGAAGACGGCGCAGCCGGCCTGGAGGATAACCAGCCCCAGCATCAGGGGCGCCATGGCGAAGATCCCCGAAACGTCCCCCCCGCCGCCCAGCACCAGAGCGGTGGCCCGCCGCACGCAGAGGGGTATGATAAGCGATATGGCCGACACCGTTATGGAGGCCGCCAGATCCGCCGCGAACAAAACCCGGTAGGGTTTGTAATAGGAGACAAATTTCTTAAGCCGTACATTTGAAGAGCGAGACATACTAACTCCTGTTGATGATGTTTTTCCCCAAGGCAAAGTCATAACCTTTGCCACAAAGGCCATGCCTTTGCGCCGACGCGCCCCGGACAGACTAATCCGGCGGGCTTAACTTTTTCGCGTCATACTGTTTTTGAGCGGGGAAATTCTCAGCCGAGATCAAACCGGCGGCGGGAGGACAGGAGTCTCCTTTGAAATCGAGAAAAACTACGTCCTCAAACCAGCCCGGCGTCCTGGGTGGAATGGGTAATCGCTGTTTTCATGCCGGTTCTCCTTTTAGTAATACCAGTATGGCCCCGGGGGCGGCGGGATGTCAAGCGCGCGTGAAACGGCCCTGCACAACGGATGTACCGGGCTGTTAAGCGGTAAACCGGTCCGGAAAGTCCTGGTCTATGGGGAAGGAGTGCCGGTGAAGCGCAAGCCGGAAAGCCCCCTTTATTCTCCACCCGGAAAGGGTATATACTATCGAAAATCATGGAAGCCAAACGGACCAGAATTTTCCTGGTGGATGACGAGGAAGCGAATCTTAACGCGGCGGAGGCGATCCTTGCCCCCCATTACGAGGTTGTTCCCCTCTCCTCGGCGGTGGCGATGTTTGAAGCCCTGGAACGGGAAAAAACCGCGCCGGATCTGATCCTCCTGGATATCAGTATGCCGGGGATGGGCGGAGAGGAAGCCCTGGTCAAACTGAAAGCCGGCCCCCGTTATGGGGATATCCCGGTGATCTTTCTCTGCGCCAGCATGGACGAGGAAAACCGGCTTGCCGGGCCGGATCCCCTGACCGCGGACTATATAATCAAGCCTTTTACCGTCCCCCGGCTCCTCAAGCGGGTCAGTATGCATCTGACCATGGAGCAGCAGAAGGCCAAACTGCTGAAACAGCAGGAGGAGCTGAAAAACTTCAACAACAAGCTTCAAGCCATGGTACGAAAGGGTACGGACCAGATATACAACCTGCAAAACGCCATGTTGAGCACGGTGGCGGAAATGGTGGAATTCCGGGACAACGTCACCGGGGGCCACATCAGCCGCACCCAGCGTTACCTGAGCCTCCTGGTGACCAAGCTCATCAGCCGGGGGATCTATATGGATGTTATCTCATCCTGGGACCTCAACTTCCTCCTCCCCTCGGCCCAGCTCCACGACGTGGGAAAGATCGCCATCAGCGATCAGATCCTCAACAAGCCCGGCAAACTGAGCCCTGAGGAATTCGAGATTATGAAGCGGCATACAACCTACGGGGTGGAGGCTATCGAAAGGATAGAGGAAAAAACCACCAAGCATGATTTCTTGAAGTACGCCAAGGTCTTTGCCGGCACCCACCA
>JAIRPG010000059.1 GCA_031257105.1 Treponema sp. | reverse complement strand
TGGTGGAGAGCATCATGCCTATCCATAACGCCCGCGAAGAGGCGGAACAGTACCACCGCTTCAAGATAGAGCCGGAAGATGTGATGCGGGCGGAAAAAGCGGCGCGGGCGCAAAGCCGGGACGTGCTGGGCTTTTACCATTCCCACCCCGGCCATCCGGCGCGACCTTCGGAGTACGACCGGGACAACGCCGTTCCGTTTTACTCGTACATCATTGTTTCGGTGGAAAAATCCGGGGCAGCGGAACTGACAAGCTGGCGGCTCTCTGACGACCGGAACGAATTTTTGGAAGAAGCGGTTTGTCCGCAAAAGGAGGAATAATCGTGGCAATAACCATTCAAATCCCGACGGCCCTGCGGGGCTTTACAGAGCGCAAGTCCGAGGTTGCGGTGGAAGGCCAAACCGTGGGTGCGGCTATCAACGCCCTGGCGGAAGCCTACCCGGACTTGCGGCAGCATCTCTACCAGGGGGAAAACTTGCGCTCGTTCATCAATATTTTTGTGGGCGACACCAACATCAGGAAACTTGAGGGCCTTGACACCAAACTGGCGGGCGGCGAAACGGTCATGCTGGTTCCGGCGATAGCGGGCGGCGCTGCCGCCGTATGAGGAAGCCATGACCGCAAGCATCATCAACGGCCGGGAACTTCCCGCGCTTACCAACGAAGAAATCACCCGCTACAGCCGCCACCTCCTGCTGCCGGAAGTGGGCGTTGAAGGGCAGCGGCGGCTCAAGGCGGCGCGGGTGCTGCTGGTGGGAACCGGCGGTCTGGGCGCTCCGCTGGCCCTCTACCTTGCCGCCGCCGGGGTGGGGACTATCGGCATTGTGGACTTTGACTTTGTGGAGGAATCAAACCTCCAGCGGCAGGTGATCCATTCCACACGGGACGTAGGCCGGCCCAAAGTCGCCTCGGCGCAGGACAGAATCAAGGGCGTCAACCCCCGCTGCAAGGTCATCACCCATAACGTCATGCTCACCAGCGCAAACGCCCTGGACATCATGAAAGACTACGACATCGTGGCGGACGGCACGGACAACTACCAGACCCGCTACCTGGTGAACGACGCCTGCGTGCTTCTGGGCATCCCCAACGTCTACGGCTCGATTTTCCAGTTCGAGGGGCAGGCGTCGGTGTTCTACGCCAAAGAAGGCCCCTGCTACCGCTGCCTCTACCCGGAACCGCCCCCGCCGGGCCTCGTGCCCTCCTGCGCGGAAGGCGGCGTGGTCGGCGTGCTGCCCGGCATCGTGGGCTGCATCCAAGCGGGCGAGGTAATCAAACTCATCGTGGGTTCTCTTGAGGGCGGCGAAAATCCGCCGGAGCCGCTCATCGGGCGGCTGCTCCTGTTTGACGCCTGGAAAATGAAGTTCCGGGAACTCAAGCTGGACAAGGATGAGCATTGCCCCGTCTGCGGCGCGAACCCCACGATACACGCGCTTATCGACTATGAACAGTTCTGCGGCCTCAAAAAGAGCGAAGCCGAAGAACAGGTAGAAACCATCACCGCGCGGGAACTCAAAGAACGCTTCGATTCCGGCGCTCCGGTTCAAATTATCGACATCAGGGAACCCCACGAGCGGGCCATCGTCAAATTTCCCCAGGCAAAGGCCATCCCCCTGGGCCAGATGACCCGCCGCGTGGACGAGTTCGACCCGAACATCGACGCGGTATTCATCTGCAAAATCGGCCAGCGTAGCGTTTTCGCCATCCGGGCATTGCGCGAAGCGGGCTACCGCGGACGCCTCTTAAACCTGAAAGACGGCGTGAACGGCTGGGCGCGGGAAGTGGACACGTCATTGCCGGTGTATTAGGGTTGTTCCCGGCTACCGGTAGATTTTTCGCCCCTGGGCGTCGTCAATTCCTGTCCTGCGGTAGAAGGAGGTGTTGATCACGTCCCGCCATTGCCGGGCGTTTTCCAACTGCCTTTCCAGCCGTTCTTTTACAATTTCAAAAACAGTCTGGCAGACGCGGCCTTCCAACGAAAGCCAGAGGTCGCGCATCTTTCGAGCCTCGTCATAGCCTTCAAAATGAGTATCGTAAATATTCTGGAGAAGCGTCCGGCCATTCCTCATCTTGAAATCGTACCGGAGGCGGTGGAAGAACAGCAGCAGATTTTCCGGGCAGGCGCTTGTATCGCTGAACAGCGCGGCGTTTTCCGGCGGGTATTGGCCGGTGTAGCCGGTGCCGGTTTCCGTGCGGTCAATGCCGATAGCTTCTCGGTCCGCGCGGTGATAGGTTCCCCAACGGGAGAATTCATAGCCTTCCACGTCGGGCCCGTAGTGCAGACCCGGCGTTACCATAAAGCAGACGCCGAAAGGCGCAGTGTACTTTTCATATATCCGGTACGAATCAAGGAGCAGTTTTTCAACCGTCCCGGCTGCCTGCGCGTTGGTAAAGGTAAGGGCGCTCCATTCCTCCGCGATTGCCTGGGCGCTCAGTGAAGGCTGCCAGGCAAGGCGTCCGTAACCGTAGAGATTCGCCTGAGCCAGAGGGTGTCCGGTCCAGCAGCGATCAAGGCCGACGTTGCCCACCCCGGCAAGTCCCCCGATGCCGGGGCCGTCCGATCTGCCGAGTAGATCTTTTATTGCCGTATTCCGGCCATGCCGAGTATCAAAGTTCATCACCCATTCCCACATGGAGGGCAGATAGCACAGATCGATCTGATGGCCGGTATATTCCTGGGTGATTTGCAGTTCCATAAGGTGGCGCGTCTTTTGCAGCGCGCCGAACAGCGGCGACACCGGTTCCCGTACCTGAAAGTCGAAGGGGCCGTGTTTTATCTGGAGGATGACATTATCGGCAAAGGCGCCGTCCAGCGGCATAAAGTGATCATAAGCGGCGCGGGCGCGGTCAACGCCGGTATCCCGCCAGTCCTGCGTGGAGTTATACACAAAGCAGCGCCAGAACACTATTCCGTTGTGAGGCGCCACCGCCTCGGCCAGCATATTCGCGCCGTCGGCATGGGTACGCCCGTACTGGAACGGGCCGCTTTCGCCTTCGGAATCCGCCTTGACGAGGAAACCCGCCAGATCGGGAATAGCGCCGTAAACCATATCCGCCCGCCGCTTCCACCATTCCGCCACCGCCAGATCGAGAGGATCCGCCGAGGCGCATGCTCCCAGGGAACAGGGCGAGGAAAAATTGACGCTGAGCAGGAGCCTTATGCCGAAGGGCCTAAAAATCGCGGCAAGCTTTGCCAATTCCGGAAGATACTCCTCCGTGATAAGCCGCTTTGCCGGGCCCCGGACATTCACGTTATTGATGGAGAGCCGGTTTATCCCTACCGACGCGAGGAGCCGCGCATAGTCTTGTATCCGGACGGGATCATACTCAACGCGGTTGTCCTTAAAAAAGAGAGAAGCCCCCGCGTAACCGCGCTCTATAGTTCCGTCCAGGTTGTCCCAGTGGTTCAGCGCCCGGATCGGCGTGGTTGGGGCATCGGTAATTTCCATGCCCCGGCATATTTTCCCTTGAGCGAGGAGCGCGAGAAAGCGGTATACCCCATAGAGACAGCCGGCCTCGTCCGCTCCCGTAATGATAACGCCCCGATCTTCGGCGCGGATGATAAACGCTTCCGGTGGAATGCCTCCGGCGCCGATTTCCAGCGTTATACCTCCGCCCGCGCCACATTTCGCGCCGCATTTCGCGCTTATGCCAAACATCTTTTCAAGGCCCCGGCGTAATTCACCGGCGGCATGGGTAAGCGGCCCTTCCGCCGGCATCAGGAAGATCTTTTTCAGCGTTTCTTCCGGTAGGGATCCGGTATAGGTATCCCGATGCTGTAACCAGCAGTCATACCGCGCTTCATGGCTCTGAATGTCGTTCATCATCCGCTCCTTGTTTCAGAATTGCTCTGTCGACCCGCCGGCTATCGGCTTTGTGAACAGTCTCAACGATACCCCTGAAAAAACCGGTTGTCTAGACCGCCCATTTCTAGGCTATGCGCCTTGAAAACAATATCCTGTTTCGATAGAATGGCCTCATTGAGTTTCTTCAAAGCGTTGCTTTCACACCATTGAACGAAGCTCAAGCACTATTATTGAAGGAGTTGTCATGTCCGGCCACAGTAAATGGGCTACTATTAAACACGCAAAAGGCGCCGCCGATGCGAAGCGCGGTCAGATGTTTACCAAGTTAATTAAGGAAATTTCCATCGCGGCCCGTATGGGCGGAGGGAACCCCGAGGGGAATCCCCGGCTCAGAACCGCCATTCTCAAAGCCCGGGGCGCTAATATGCCCAAGGATAACATTGACCGGGCAATTAAGAAGGGTACCGGTGAGTTGGAAGGGGTAAATTACGAAGAATTGACCTACGAGGCGTATGCCCCCGGCGGAGTAGCGGTACTCATCGAAGTCCTAACGGACAACAAGAACCGGGCCGCTGCGGATGTACGGAATATCCTCACGAGGGCGGGGGGTTCCCTGGCAACGGCGGGGGCGGTCTCCCGCCTCTTCAAACGCAAGGGTATCATCACGTTTGACGGCGAAAAATACACGGAAGACCAGATCATGGAGGCCGCTCTGGAAGGCGGCGCCGAGGATGTTGCCCTTTCCGACGGGATTATCGAGGTCTCTACCGCGCCTGAGGATTTTGAGCCGGTGGTGAACGCCCTTCAAAACAAACAGTTCGAGAGTATGAGCGCCGAGATCAGTATGGTGCCCGAAGTGGAGGTGAACCTGGATAGCGACGGTACCGCCAAAGCGGTCAGGCTCATCGAGAAACTTGAAGATAACGACGATGTGCAGAATGTCTATTCCAATATTTCCATCCCCGATGGTTTTGAGGCGGAGTGATACGCCGAATCATATATGATACGCCGAATCATCGGCGTTGACCCCGGCTTGGCTTCCTCCGGCTGGGGGGTACTGGATGCCGAAGGGCCCCGGCTGCGGTATATTGCCCATGGCTGTATTGAAACCAAGGCGGAAACTCCCCGGGGCGAACGCCTTTTTTTTATTTATCAACAGTTTAAGGGCGTTTTGGAAACATGGAATCCCACCGAGTCGGCTATAGAAACCCTCTACTTTGCCCGGAATGTTTCCAGCGCCATGGCGGTGGCCGAAGCGCGGGGGGTTTTTTGCATGGCCCTGGCGGAACAGGGCCTTCCTATACAAGAATTTACCCCTAACGCTATCAAACAGGCGGTACTGGGCTCCGGCGCCGCCGATAAACGGCAGATCCAGGAGATGATTCGCGTCATCCTTGGCCTGGACGGTATTCCGAAGCCGGATCACGCCGCCGACGCCCTGGGCGCCGCCCTTTGCTGCGCCAACAGCATAACAGCTTGACAGATCTTTCGTCCCGCCCTACTATATTTTTACCATCCGTTTTAGCTGTCACGGTGAGGGTGGGTTCTCCGGAAGGTTCTTTGGAAATTATTTGATAACTGTTTTTACGCTCATTTTAATGAAGAGGAGAAATTCATGGCTAAAAAACCGGTGATTCTAACTACCAGGTCGCTCAAGGCCCGGCTCTGGGAAAACTGGGACCTCTACCTGTTCTGCCTGCCGGGGATATTGCTTACGCTCATTTATCATTACATTCCTATCTACGGCATCCAGATCGCGTTCCGGGACTTTTCCATCAGCCGGGGCTTCTGGAACAGCCCCTGGGTGGGGCTTAAGCACTTTATCCGCTTTTTTAACGGCCCCAACGCCTGGCTTATCATCAGAAACACCCTCGTCTTGAACGTCTACAGCCTCATCGCGGGCTTTCCCGCCCCGATTCTCCTGGCGGTGGCGCTCAACTCCTTCCGCTGGAAGAAGTACCAGAAGGTGATTCAGGCCGTTACCTACGCCCCCAACTTTATCTCTACCATCGTCATGTGCGGTATGATCATCCTCTTCCTCTCCCCCCGTTCCGGGATGGTAAACCAGCTTCTCGGTATCCTGGGGGTCTCGCCGGTCAACTTTATGGCGGAGCGCGCCATGTGGCGGCACATCTACGTCTGGACCGGGGTCTGGCAGAGCATGGGCTACAGCGCGGTGATCTACTTCGCCGCCCTGGCGGGGGTCAACCCGGAACTGCACGAGGCGGCCATCGTGGACGGGGCCACTAAGGTTCAGCGGATCTGGCATATCGACATACCCACTATCACCCCCACCATCGTGATGCTCTTCATCATGGCCATCGGCGGTATGATGGGCTCCAACTTTGACAAGGTTTACGCCCTCCAGAACCCCCTGAACCTGACGGTGTCGGAAAACATCGCCACCTACACCTACAAGATGGGCATATTGAACAGCGATATGTCCTATTCCACAGCCATCGGGCTCTGGAACTCGGCGATAAACGCGGTGCTGCTGGTGGCGGCGAACAGTATCAGCCGCAAGCTGGCTGATTTTGCGCTCTGGTAAAAGGAGGGAATTATGGTTTCACGGTTGAAAAAAAAGCGCGGAGGCGCTCTGGCGGCCCGGTGTTTTGAAGACAAGGTCTACGACGCGGTGATCTTCTGGGTCTTGTCCCTGCTCCTCGTTTCCGTGGCCTATCCTCTGTATTACGTGCTGATCTCTTCCATCAGCGATCCCGTGCGGGTAAACGACGGGGACGTGCTGTTCTACCCGCTTGGGGTAACCCTGGACGGCTACCTCAAGGTGCTGGAGAACGGGAATATCGTGCGGGGCTTTTTCAATTCGGTCTATTATTCCGTGCTGGCGGTGGTGCTGACCCTGGCCTTTACCCTGCCCCTGGGCTACGCCCTTTCGCGGAACGACTTTGTGGGCCGCAAGCCCATATCCATTTTCTACGTAATTACGATGTTTGTGGGCGGCGGCATGATCCCCACCTACCTGGTAGTGCGGGCCACCGGGCTTTTGAACACCGGCTGGGCCTTAACGCTTCCGGGGGCAGTTGGGGTCTGGGGTATCATGGTGTGCCGGACTTTCTTCAAGACCAACATCCCCGGGGAACTGTTGGACGCGGCGAAGATTGACGGATGCAGCAACACGGTTTTCTTCTTCCGCTGCGTACTGCCCCTGTCCAGCGCGATCATCGCCCTCCAGGTACTCTGGACGGGGGTGGGGCAATGGAATTCCTACTTTAGCGCCCTGCTCTACCTGAGCGACCGGGAAAAGATGCCCCTGCAGATGGAACTGCGGCAGATCCTGGTGTTGAACAGCAACCCCCAGGCGGCGGCGGCCATGACGGAAGAGGCGATCAAGGAAAAGGAGCGGCTTGAGGCGCTCAAACAACTGATGAAGTACTCTCTCATCGTCCTGTCCAATATTCCGGTGATCATCATCTACCCCTTTATCCAGAAGCATTTTGTTAAGGGCGTGGTGGTCGGTTCGCTCAAGGGCTAAAAGCCCCTTTGTTTCAGGTCTTTGCGCGTATCGGAAAGGCCGCTACGCGAGGACATAGAGAATCAAAACTCCAAGGAGGAGAGTGTATGAAGAAAGCGTTGTTTCTAGTCGTGAGCATGGCGTTGATTGCGTCAATGTTCCTCGCTTGTAAGGGGAAGGATCAGCAGGCCGCCGCATCGGGCGGCGCCCAATCGCCCGCCGATCCCAACCTCAACCTGACAAGTTACCCCATCAACAAGAACAACTACCGGGGCTATGACTTCGGGTTGTTCACCGACAACTGGGAGAACCCGCCCTACGCCCAGGCCACCAAGCTCATAGAAGATGAAACCGGTATCAAGGTAAGCTATACCTCCTGGTCGAGTTCTTCGGCCAATGAGCGGGCTTCCATCCTGCTCAACACCGGGGCCTACCCGGAACTGATGGGCGGCTGGACCTTTGGCCGGGGCGACGTCATCAAGATGGCGGCGGACGGAGTCCTGCTTCCCCTCGAAGACCTGATCGACAAATATACCGTCTACCTCAAGGAAACCCTGAACCTGCCGGGGATCCGGGAAAGCATCACCCACGCGGACGGGCACGTCTACACCTTCCCCTACATCGTCAACGAGCCCACGGTTTACTTCGTGCCGTGGATTAACCAGAAGTACCTCGAGGACGTGGGGATGGCAATGCCCACTACCACCGAAGAGTTTAAGCAGGTGCTTATTGCCTTCCGGGACAAGATAAAGGCCCCCAACGGCCAGTCCATCATCCCCTTCTCCGGGGATCCGCTGAACAAGAATCTGGCCCAGTTGGCCGCCTACTTCGGGCTGCCTTCGGGGAGGTCTTACAAGCATGACGGCTACATGGCTATTCTCAACGGCCAGCTTGACTTTACCGCCAACAAGCCCCAGTATAAGGAGTGGATCACGTGGATGGCCGACCTCTACGCCAACAAGCTGATCGACCCCGAAATCTTCACCCAGACCCCCGATATGTTCGGTGCCCGGTCCAAGCAAGACCTCTACGGCGTGGCCATTTCCTATGAACCCACCCACAAATACGAAGACAGCGATCCCCGGTCCAAAGAATACTGGCGTACCGATTACCGGCCCCTGCCGGTGCTCAAGGCCCCGGGCGTCAGCAATCCCGTGTATCCCCGGATCAACTACGGCGAGCCCGATAAGGGCGTGCAGAACTACAGCACCCAGCTTGTAATGACCGATAAGGCCAAGGGCAAGGAAATCGCCGTCATCCGGTGGATCGACTGGCTCTACAACCCGGACAACATTGTCCGTGTCCAGAACGGCCCCCTGGATTACCCCTTCCCCGATGTACGCACCACCCCCACGCTTCCGGCCAAGTACACCAAGCTGGACGACGGCATTCCCTTCCACTATCAGCGGGTTGACGAGACCCAGTGGCCCGAGTCGCAGAAGAAGCTCTACGACTACATGTGGTACGGGGCCCTGCCGCACTACAGTTCCAAGATCATCTGGGAAGACGCTCCCGGTACGCCGGCCACGTGGAAGGATATGCTGGACATGAACACCCTCTATGAGCCCTACCTGGAAACACAGCTTATCCCCGTAACCTTCGCCGTTTCCGACGCCGACCGGCAGAAGATGGCGGACATCCAGACCCCCATCGTGGAGTACGTGGACCAGAAGATGGCCGAATGGATTTCCGGCCAGGCCAACGTAGACGCCGAATGGGACGCTTACCTCAGCCAGCTTAACCGCCTGGGTCTTGAGGAGCTTATCCAGATCAGGAAAAAAATGGCGAATATGTAGTGTCTGTCCATAAAGTCGGTTACTTTGTGGATAGACCTTAAGTGGAAGCCCCCGGTTTTGCCGGGGGCTTTTTGGCGCTTGGGGCTTTAGCCTGAGAAACTGCAAGACTTATTCCGAAACCTGATTGGTTTCCGCGGAACGAAGTCAGATGAAATCGCAATTTTAAGAGGACAGGCGCCTGTCGAAAACCACGCGGCCCCGGTGAATGGTCATGAGTATAGCGCCCCAGAGTTCCCTGCCGGCAAAGGGGGAATTCTTTCCCCGCGACTTGAAAGACGCAGGACAGGCCATCCGCGAGGAATCGAGTTCGGCGATGAGGAAGTCCGCTCGGAGTCCCGGCGCGACACGACCCCGGTCGCCGAGCCCCAGGATACCGGCGGGAGCGGCGCTCATCAACCGGGAAAGGGCGGAGAGGCCGATTCGGCCCTTCCGTACCAGTTCGGTAAAGCATACGGAAAAAGCGGTTTCTAACCCGGAAAAACCCGGCGCGCCTCCTTCTTTGGCCGCCTGTGTATGAGGCGCGTGATCCGTGGCAATGGCATCGATAGTTCCGTCAAGGATGGCGGCGATGATTGCCAGACGGTCTTCTTCGGTACGAAGCGGCGGGTTCACCCGGCCATGACTCTCCGCTCCCAGCCGGCAGGCGTCTTCCTCGGTAAGAGCGAGGTGATGGGGGGTCGCCTCAGCGGTGAGGAGGTGAGGAGGGCGCGCAGTTTGCGCCGCAGTTTGCGCCGCAATTTGCGCCGCAAACTGCGCTTTTTCTATCCTGACGAATTCCGCCGCTTCTTTAGTGGAGATATGGGCGATATGCAGGGAACAACCCGCCCGGCGTCCCAGCCGCAATGCCCTCCCGGTGGCGTTGTTTTCTTCAATACGGCTCCAAATTCCCCGATCGAAGCCGCGTTGTTTGGCCGCCTCGGCTTCAGGGCCTCCGGCATCGCAGTGGCAGGAAACAGGGACGCCCAGCCGGCGGGCTTCTTCCATGGCGGTCAGGAACAAGGCGTCTTGCGCCACATCCCTGCCGTCTTCGGAAAGCATTCGAGGGGTGTAGCGGCTATCCGGCAGCGCGTTAAGCTCCGAAAGCTCCCTTCCCTCCATTCCCTTGGTGAGAGACATCACCGGATAGAGATCGATGAGCCCCAATGCGTCCGAGCGCGCCTTGAGCGTCCGCGCCGCTTCCAAGGTGTCAATCGCCGGTTTTGTGTTCGCCATGCAAACCACCGTACCATAGCCCCCGGCTGCGGCGGCCAGAGACGCGGATTCGAGCGTTTCCGAAAGGGCCTCCTGACCGTCACGGAAGTGGGCGTGAAGGTCTACGAGCGCGGGCATAAGGACCGGGCTTCCGCTTATAGTCCGCCCGTTGATGATGAGATCCGCCTCACGGGAAGCTCGGTCAAGCGCGCTTCCCGCATCTTCCGCGAAGATCGTTTTGATACGTCCACCCTCAACAAGGATTGATCCGTAACGATCCATCTCGGCATCCACAATACGAAAATTACTTAAAATAAGACGCCCTCTGTAATCCGCCATAATGCCTGAGTTAGAGTAAGCGCGCTATCCTTGCTGGAGTTTTTTAAGCAGGGAAAAAGCTCCGTCGGCCTTAAAGCGGCAAAACGCGCCCTTGGCGCCTTCGGCAATAATTCCGCTCTCAGAGGTTTCCAAGGTATGAACGCCCTCGTCTAAGACGCCTTCCTCGTAGCGGGCAAAGAGGGTGGCGTACCTGAGAGTTTTCTCTTCCTGACCCTGAATCGTTACGGTAGTAGGATTCCCCAACAGCGTTCCGAGCTTTTGAGAATATTCCAGGCCGTTGGCAAAAGCGGAAGTAGCGTTTTCCATTCCCAGGCAGTAGGTTAGATCGGTGCCGCCTTCGTAAGGCGCCCAGGGACTGAAAGGCCGCCCGCCGTACTGCATCCAGAGTTCATTAAAATAGAGAATAATATCATCCGCCGCCGCATGGGCAGGCCCCGGGAAAAAGCTGATATAGGCCATTTTTAAGAACGGATTAACTACCGCCGACCAGCCAAGGAGAGCTGTCCGGGGAATCGCTCCGACGGCAAAATCCGTATATCCAATGGGGCCGGAGACACGGGAAACATCGGCGGTTCCGCCGTCCGCCAAAGGCGCTTTTTCCAGCGCGTCAAATTCAGCTTCCGGCTTGAGCCTGGTAGTAGTATCGAATTCTCCCCCCAAGGGTGGAGTAAGCCACGACTGAGCCGGGCTGGAGATTCGGCAATCTCCCTGGAGGAAGGGCGCCCCTACCGTGTTATGCCAGCCCGCACAGATGCGCTGATCCTGCTTTCCCCGGTTCTTCACGGTGAGGCCGGTATAATGCACCGGATGGCCAGGAATCACCGCGTCAATTTTGGTAAAAGAGAGGGGCATGAGTGTATCGGGACTTTCCAGGATGCTCAGAACCCAAGCGGCTCCGGTAGCCTCATCTATACCCTGTTTGACAACGTTCCAGGGCTGATTGGCTGTCCAGCCATGGGGAGGCATATCCTTTTCATTCACCAGATGACCGGGGCCGAAGTTGGGAAGGCAGGGGAAATTCCCCGCCAGGGTATAGAGGAGTCTGGCCTTCCAAAATGAACCGTAAGCGGCGTCATTGTAAGCCGCGCCGGAATTACCCCTAAACCAGGGCAGCCAGTGTGCATTGATCCTCCCTTTCCCGTAAACACTTGAAAATTCAGGCACCATACCTCCGTCATCATCGATCAAGACTCTCACCACGTCTTGTTCCAGAACCGTCGCCTTCCGTTCTCCCAGTTCTACAACCCGCATCACCTGAGCTTTCTTGCCTGAATTCACCGCCATCATAAAACTCCTTTCCGCTTGATACAATCAAAACCGCAGTATGGAACCAATGCCTTGGGAATTCGTACCGAGCCGTCGGCATCCTGGAAATTCTCCAGTATGGCAATGATAGCCCGGGAAACCGCTACGGCGGTGCCGTTAAGCATGTGGACAAAGCGATTCTTTCCGTCATCGTCCTTGTACCGGATATTGAGCCGCCGGGCTTGGTAATCGGTACAGTTCGAGGTGGAGGTCACCTCCCCCCAATCGCCGTCAGGGTGATGGGGAAGGCTTGCCCGTCCGGGCATCCAGGCTTCCAGATCCCACTTGCGGTAGGCCGGCGCGCCCAAATCGCCGGTACAGGTATCTACAACCCGGAATGGGATCTCCAAGCCGGAAAAAATTTCTTCCTCGATAGCCCGGAGTTCTTCATGGATTCCGCCCGATTCTTCCGGCAGGCAGTAGACAAACATTTCCACTTTGGTGAATTGATGCACCCGGTAAAGCCCTTTGGAGAACTGGCCGGCGGCTCCGGCTTCCCGGCGGAAACAGTGGGAAAGCCCCGCCAACTTAAGGGGAAGCTTCTCTTTGGAGAGGATCCGGTTGGAATAGTAGCCCCCCAAGGTGATCTCCGCCGTACCCACCAGGCAGGTATCTTCCCCTTCCAGGGTGTACACATTAGACTCCGCGCCCCGGGGGTTAAAGCCGATACCTTCCAGGATTTCTTCCCGGGCCACATCGGGGGTGATAAAGGGGGTAAAGCCTCGCTTTTGTAAAATGTCCAATGCGTAGCGAACGAGGCCCAGCTCTAAGAAAACCCCTTCGTTCTTGAGGTAGTAGAATTTTACGCCGGACACTTTAGCCGCCGTATCAAAATCGATGATGTCCAGATCTTGACCAAGCTTGATATGATCGGCGTACTCAAAGTCAAAATGGGCGCGATCTCCAACCCGCTTTACCTCCAGGTTGTCCTTGTCTTCCTTGCCCTCCGGCGCGTCCGGGTGCGCCATGTTGGGAATGCGCCGCGCCTCGGCCTCTAACGCCGCCTCTACGCCGGCAAGTTCCTTCTCGGCGGCGGCGATGTCCTCTTTGAGCTTCTTGCCTTCGCCGATAAGTTCGGCCCGCCGATCCTGCTCCAACTTCCCTTTCATAGCCGCCGCGCCGGCGTTTCGTTTCTGCTGCAAGCCTTGGAGGGCGGTGATCAGTTCCGTACGCTTGCCATAGAGCCGCGCCACCGCCTTCGCATCGGCTTTCATATTGCGGACGGCGATGTTTTTCTCCACCGCCTCGAGGTTCTCTACGATAAATTTGTAGTCCAGCATGGGTTCAGTGTAGCGTTCACGGCTTCTATGAACAAGGGCCCCCGCGCCGGAGATCACAAGATCAAAGGGGGCTATTCCTCCGCTCGAACCAGAGCCGCTTGCAGCGTATCTTTGATGTTCTCCACGCCAAGCTCGGCAATCAAGCCCGCCTTTTCCAGAGCCTTCCGGGGCTGTTCCCGAATCTCGCAGAGGATCAGCCGTATCTTGCCGCGGCGGCACTGGGCAAGGAAGGATTCCAGGGCGGTGATCCCGGTGGAATCCACCGCCGGCACATCCGCCATACGAAGCACAAAGGCGTGCGGTTTCTTCGCCACTCCCCGGAGGGTATGCTGGAGGGTATCGGCCACGCCGAAGAAGAAGGGCCCCGTAATCTCGTAGACCTCGATGTTCTTCGCGTGTTCCGGCGCGGGGGAACCGGAGCCCCGGCTTCCGTAGACCAGTTCCGTCCCCAGGCCCTTTGCGCCGGGTTTGATGTCCGCCACCTCGACCATCCGTCTCAGAAAAAGGAACGCCGCCAGAACTACCCCCACCTCTACCGCAAAGGTCAGATCCACCATCACCGTAAGGACAAAGGTTGTAAGCAGCACCAAGGCGTCGCTCTTAGGCGACATGATAAGAATACGGAAGAAGCGGCCCAAGTTACTCATGTCCCAGCTTACCACGATAAGTACCGCCGAGAGACTGGCGAGGGGTATGGCCGATGCCAGAGGCGCGAGGATGAGGATGAAGAGCACCAGCACGAGGGCGTGGATAATCCCCGCGACAGGGCTTACCGCGCCGGCCTTGATGTTGGTAGCCGTCCGCGCAATGGCGCCGGTTGCGGGGATTCCCCCGAAGATGCCCGCCGCGATGTTTCCCACTCCTTGCGCTACCAGTTCCATGTTTGCGTTGTGCCGGTCACCGGTCATGCCGTCGGCGACGACCGCCGAAAGCAGCGATTCGATGGCCGCCAGGATTGCAATGGCAAAGCTGTCCCGCAGAAGTTCCCGAAAACTCTGCCAACTCAAGTCGGGCAGCTTCGGCAAGGAGAGCGTCCGGGGGATACCGCCAAAGCGAGTACCGATAGTCTCGATAGGCGGATTCCCCATGAATAAGGTGAAGAGATAACAGGCTATGGTTGCCGCGGCGACCCCCGCCACCGCGCCGGGAAAGCGGGGCGCAAAGCGCCGGACGAGGAGGATCACCGCCAGGGTTCCGAGACCGAACGCCAGCGTCCCAGGCTCCACAGTGGTTATAACGCGGAAATAGCCTTCCCACATCCCCAGAAATTCTGGGGAAGCGGCCTCCGGATGCAGCCCGAAGAAATCCTTGATCTGCTGGGAAAAGATGAGGAGGGCGATGCCGGTCGTGAATCCGGTAGTCACCGGGTAGGGGATGAACTTGATGAAGCGCCCGATGCCGGTAAGCCCCATGATGATCAGGATGATTCCTGCCAGAATCGTGGCGGTCACCAGTCCCGCCATGCCGTGCCGGGCGATGATCCCGAAGATAATCACCACAAAAGCGCCGGTGGGCCCGCCGATCTGGTACTTACTGCCCCCCAGCAAACTGATGCAGAAGCCGGCCAGTATGGCCGTATACAGGCCCTGGGCCGGACTCCCCCCGGCGGATATGCTAAAGGCCATAGAGAGGGGCAGGGCTACCACTCCCACCGTAAGCCCCGCGATGAGATCTTTCCGTAAGGATGTCCAGCCGTAGCCTTTTCCTTCACCCTGTTGGAAAATCTCACAAGTCCGGGGGATAAAATCCCGTAAGTTCACCAGTTTCGCAAAGTCAAATGAAGCCATACGTTTTTCCTCCATATTTTCTCTGTTCTATAAAGTTGTTCTGAAACCAGTTTCTGAACAACCTCCGCTCAGCGTTGATCGAGCCGCTGTTGAAGCGCCGCGGCGGTCTCCGCTGGGGAGAGCTTTTCTTCAAACATCCGGTACAACGCTTCATGGAAAATTTCCTCCATCTGAGAGACCCCCTCAAGGCCGGCGAATTCCTCCAGCGCTTCCCCAGCCTCATAAATATCGTAGACCTTGGAATACAAGGGATCTTCGCTGATGTACGGTTCAACGGTTCTCCCGCCGGGAACGGCGTAGGCGGCGGCGCCGAGGCGGGAACGGTTTTCCGCGAGGAATTGGAGGAATGTCCAGGCTTCGGCCTTGTGCCTGCTCGCGCTGCCGATTCCCCCATGCCAGCTCTGGAGACCAAAGACCGGTTTACCGATGTATGAGGCGGGGCCCGGAACAGCGGTTATGCCAAAGGAGACCCCCCGTTCCCGTAAGACGTGAATGTCCGAGACGGAGCCGAGCATCATAGCCGCCCGTCCGGTTATAAATTCCTCCCGCTTTTCCCGGCGGGTCTTTGCGAATGGCTGGGGAGCGATGAACTGCTCTTGATAAAGAGCCGACAGAAAAGTCAAGGTCAGGTTCCCCTGGAGGGTATCGAACCGGACACGCCCGTCCTGGATAAGGGGAACGCCGGCGGCCCAGAACCAGGGAAGGAACTCGTCGTATATGTCCTGGGGATTCTCCGGGCTCAAGGCTATGGAAAGCGCGTAACGGCCCCGGACGGGATCGGTTACCGCCTGGGCGATGCGTATGAATTCATCCTGGTTCTTGGGAGGCCGGTCAAATCCGGCTTCCTGGAGCATATCAATATGGTAGAAGAGGAGGTTCATGGTGGCTATCAACGGCAGCGTCCAATCTTGAGCGGCAGCGGAGGGAGGGGAAACGAACCGCCCGGCATCGGGGAAGCGCTCTTCCTCAGGCTCCGTACGGTATGCATCCAGGGGTTCAAGTAGCTTTTTCTGGATGAACTCGTCGATCCAGCGAGGATCGAGTCCGATAATATCGGGGAATTTGACGCCTTCGCGGGAATATACCAGTCGGTCCCGAATTTCGCCGTAAGGACGGGTATCCAGGATGATAGTGACGCCGGGATTCCGCTTCTCGAATTCATCGGCCAGAGCGCGAAGGCTGCCGCGCTCCATCTCTTCTTCCCACCATTGAGTAAAGACTAAGACCGGATGTTCCCTGAATACCGCCGGTTCGAGACGTGGAACAAAGACAAAACCCAGATTTATGGCGAGGGCTGCCCCCAGGACTCCAAGTCCCAGGTACCAAGAGCGCCGGTCTTCGAGGTGAACCTTATGCTGTGATATGTTCATGATCTCCATAGTACCGCAGTCCGCGCCGGTAGTCAGCGCTTGTTGATCGCGCGCGCGATTTCCCAGGCAATAGCCTGAGGGGTTCCCGCTCCGCTTACGGTAAACCCCGCCAGTTTTCGAGCGGCAGCCGCTCTCCGCCGGTGCAGCGCGGCGTGGGTTTCCTGGGGGTTTTCTGTATTAAGGAAGGCGGGGAGTTCCCCGGTACGCTCCGCTTCGGCTCTGATTCGCTCCCAAGCGGTTTCCACCGGAACCTCGATAGAGACGACCAGGATACCTTCTTGTTGAAGAAGCGCCGACGCCGCTTCGTTATCAACGATCCCCCCGCCGGCTGCCACCACCTCCCGAATTGAGCGCTTTCCGTATTTTTCGGCGTCAATTGTCTCTATAAGGGATCGAAGCGCTTCTGTTTCGGCGTTCCGGAAAACGTCCGGCCCTTCCCGGTACAGCGTCCGGGGGCTCTTCCCGGTACGGGACTCAATGCGGCTGTCCAGATCGATAAAGGGTACGCGCAGCAACTCCGCCAGAGCGGCGCCTGTCTGGGATTTTCCCACATGCTTCGGGCCGGTGAGTACCACGGTTTCCATAGGATAACCCTACAAAAAACGCTGGAAATATACTATATATCTTGTATGAGTGGAATATGGGTGCTCTTGCTGCTTATCTTCATCTCCGCCGTGCCGGCGTTGGCGGCCTTTATCTGGTTTAAGGTAAGCCGCTATCCTTTGAGCCCCTTCTGGTTTGTGTCCTTTCTTGCCTGCGGCGCTGCGGCGCTGCTCCTGGCGGCCTTATTGCAAAGCTTTTTCCCCGCCGGAGCCGGAAGCGCCGGCGCGTTGGTTTTTAAGACGTTTGTTCAGATTGCCCTGACCGAAGAAACAGGCCGTTTTCTGGCGCTTTTTATCATATTCCATTTATTCCGCCCGCTGGAAAAGCTGCCGGAACTGTTGCAACCCTCTTTTGCCGCCGCTGCGGGCCTTCTTACCGGACTTGGATTCGCGGTGGTAGAAACCGCTTTTTACAGCGCCATGGATATGAATCTCGCGCTGCTCCGGGCCTTTACAGCGGCCCCGCTCCACGGCGCGTGTGGCGCACGGATAGGATTATCGATATTCAGTCTGAGGTTGAATTTTTTCAAGGGCATACTACGATTTGGTACTGCTGCGGCAATTCACGGTATGTACAATTTTATGATCATCACACCGGGACTGCCGACGCTGCTTCCCGCCCTTATCGCTTTTTCCGCGCTCGCCTCCGCCGTCATAACTATTCACAGCGGAAACCGGGCTTCGGAACATACGAATAAGAATGGCGATCTTCCAATTTAGCAGGGAGAGGACTCGAACCTCTGACCTCCGGGTTATGAGCCCGACGAGCTGCCAACTGCTCTACCCTGCGTTGATACTTAAATATACGTTTACGTATAAAAAATGTCAATATCCCGCGTTGCCAAAAATCATCAAAATAAGTTGGATTGACAGGTATTCCTCTACAGACTGATAATAGCGGAAGTTGTTCAAAAGGGGAATTTAAATGAACACAAATCTACCGTTGATCATCAAAGAATTTACCGCCGAAGACGCGGCCCTCATCCTGCGCCCGGAAAAGGGCGCGGGCTTTTCCCTGCGCCTCACAAGGCCGGCGGAAAGGGTCTGGCGGCTCCAGAGCGCCGTCACGGGCTCGGA
>JAIRPG010000045.1 GCA_031257105.1 Treponema sp. | reverse complement strand
TTCTTATGAAGATAGCCGACGAATTGTCTTCTATAAAAACCGAGCTATCCGGTTTAAAGCGCGATCTTGCGCCCGTCCGAAACGCCTCGGAACAACACACGGTTGAGCAGATGGCGGGTATACCGGCGGGTATACCGGCGGGTATACCGGCGGGTGAAGCAGAAGACGCGGAACTCTCCCTCAGCGGAAGCGAGATGGAGAGCATCCTGCATCCGGCGGATGTACCGGCGGATGTACCGGCGGCGGACGATATTCCGGCGGACGATTCGCCGAATACGCTTGCCGCCGCAAAGACGGAAGACGCGCCCGCAGAGGAGAGTATCCCGGATCTTGAGCTTGACCCTTTTTTAAGCTTTGAGGAAGATTTTGAGGAAACTACTGAAAAAACGGAGCGCTCGTTTGAATCCGAAACCCTCGATGTTTCGTTAGACCCTTTTTCCGGATTAGAAGATTTTGTCTTTTCCCCTGAAGAAGAAACGGCGCTTGAATATCAAACGGCGCTTGATGTTCAAGCGGAGGAGGAGCCTCAGGCGCAAGAAGAGCCGCCAACGGATAGCCGGGCGGAGGAGGATACTCCGGCGCTTGAAGAACCGGCGGGTATACCGGCGGTTTCAGAACCGGCGCCGGAAGAGAGCGCCTATCTGGAAGAAGAGCCCGATGCGGAAGCGCAATTCGACGAAGCGTCGCTGGATCTTACCGGCGCGGTTATTGAGGAACCGGATTTGAGCGAAGGGCTGGTAGAAAACCCCGTGGAAGCGCCGGTTGAGCTGGACATGGAAGAAGCCGCCGCCTTTGACGCCGACGAACCGTTCATTCCGGAGGAAATCGCCGAACCGGAAATAACCATCGATTTTCCTGAAGATCTTGCCGGAGCGCCGGAGGCCGCGCCGCCGGTTGAAGAAGAACGCTTTGACCAGGTAATTCCCGAAGGCTTCGTCGTCGAAGACGAAACCGCCGCCATCGAGCCGTCTTTTGATATGGAAGAAAGCGTGGAAATGACTTCGGAAGCAGTCGAATCCGCGGCGGAGGAGCCTGCGTATACGCCGGAAGCCGGGCCGGTCAAAGCCGAAGAAGCCGCCTTGGAGCCGCAAATTCCCGCTCACTTAAAACAGGAATTACGGTCTGTTCTTTCGTATATGGATAAGCTGCTGGAATCGCTGCCTGAAAAAAAGATTGAAGAATTCGCCCAGTCGAAACATTACGACTCATACAAAAAACTATTCGAGGAATTAGGTCTAGTATAATGGGACTTTTGAGTAAAGCCGCATCAATAGGCGCCGCTGCCAGCGCTGCCGCCGGCAGCGCCGATTCGGAAGTACCGGATTTTATCGCAAACTATCACCGCAAAAACGCCGAGTTTCAGGGAATTGTGTTGGATCTTCCCCAGGAAGATGACGCGCGGGCCGGGTTTTTCGAGCGGGTGGCCGTCATGACCGCTCCTTTCGCCGCCGCCCGGCTTTTACCGTCCGGACGCTGCCTTCTTCTCTTTGGTAAATCCCTCGATAGAGAACTCATAGGCCACCGGGCGTCAAAAAGCTTGAATACGGACGTTTCACTGACCTTTGAAGCGAACGAAGTCCAGGACGCTTTTGCCCTGATACAGCCGTATCTGTAAGATGTTTGAACGGCTCACCGCGGCGAAGGACGGAAGCCTCACCGTCTTAGCCGGCGGGAAAGCCCTCCACTCCCGTTACGATCCCGCCGGGGAAGCGGAACGCTACCTTGATACCCTGGAAAACTTGGAAGACGCGCGGTTTTTTGTTCTCATTGAACCCTGCTTGGGGTATGTGATTCCGGTTCTCCGGAAGAACTATCCCACGGCAAAGATCGTCTCCCTTCACGTGTCGGATTTTTTTGCCTCCAATCCCGGCGCGGGAACCTATGAGGCGTCATGGTCTCCCGGCGCGGAAAAGAACATTCAGGATTTTCTTGAGGCGGAAATTCCCGATACGGAGGCGGCGGCGGTACGGATCATCGAGTGGCGGCCCGCCATGACGGTCTACGGCGGCGCGTATCTCAACCTCTTAAAAGAAACGATTGATTTTATCAAACGGATTGACGCCAATGTCCGGACTATCCGGGGATTCGGACGCCGCTGGTTTCGGAACTGCCTGCGGAACGCGGGGATCATCCGAAGAGCGCTGCTCCGGCTCCCCGCGTCCCGTCAATCCGTTCCCTGGATCGTCACCGGCGCGGGGCCCAGCCTGGAAGAGGCTATCCCGCTCATCAAGAAGCTGCGCGAACAGAAGGGCGGGCGCGTTCTCGCCGCATCTTCGTCGGCGCCTGCGTTGGCGGCGGCAAACGTGAAACCGGACATGATTATCAGTACCGATGGGGGAAGTTGGGCTTTGTTCCACCTCTACGAAAGCGTACGGAAATGGGGAAAAGCTTCTCCGGCCCTGGCGGCGTGCATCTGGGCGGCCCTCCCCTCTCAATACGGGGATGTACCGATCTTTCCCATTGGCGATGGGAGCCTTTGGCAAGGGATCATTCTGGAAACGGTTCTGGCGGTATTATCGCCGGAAACAGGGCGCGGCTTCGATCAAGATTCCGGTCGGCCCGCCTTCGGCGTATTCCCCCAACGGGGAACGGTTACCGCCTCGGCGGTGGATCTGGCGCTGTCCTTAACTTCCGGGCCGGTTTTTTTGGCGGGAATGGATCTGGCCCACCGGGACATCAAGAGCCACGCCAAGCCCTACGCATTTGATCGCCTCCAGGAAGAAACGGCGGGCCGCTTTGCGCCCCGGTATTCCCAGACCTTTGCCCGTTCAGAGCGTATCGCCGCCTCAGGAAGCAACGGGATCTACGCCGCCTGGTTCAAGCGGCAGTTGGCGGATTATCCGGAACGCCTGTTTTCCCTGGGAAACAACAACCCGGTCTTTGATCCGCTCGGTTCCCTCGATGCGTTTTCTCTCCGGGATGAGGATTTCCCGGAGCGGGCTTCTCCCGGTACCGCCGTGTATTCTATCGAAAAAGCGGGCACGGAAGCCGTCCGCCGGGCTGTTCAAGCCCTCACCAACGCATTGGATCATCCGCAAACGACGGGTATCCTCCTGGGGGAACTGGGGCCGCTCATCCTCCCCGATCGGGAAGCGCCGGGCCCGGCGGCGCTGAAGGCGGAGATTCAGACCTTAGGACGCCGCTATGGAGCGATCGATGGATAAGCTTTTCTTTGAACGAAACCTTCTGGCGTTGTCGCAAAAAGATCCCGCCCTCTGCGCCCGGCTTTCCGGGGCGGAGACTACCCGGGAGCGCTACCGGTTTCTCAATTCCCGCGCCGGAGAGATTGTGCCCGCCCTGGTCAACGAAGACGGCGCGGCGCGCCCGCTCCATTCCCTGATTGATCCCGAAAAAGAGGGCAACCGCCTTGTTTCTACCCTCGCCGATGAAGGCTACCTGATCTTTTTCGGTTTGGGCGGAGCGTTCCATATAGAGGCGGCCTTGAAGCGGCAAGATGTCCACCGGGTAGTAACGGTCGAGTATGATATTCATGGCATTGCGGAACTATTAGCATCAAAGGAGTACATCGCCTTGCTGGGAGATTCCCGGTTCCACCTGCTGGTAGATCCCGCAGCGGGGGAACTTGAGGCGTTCATCCTCGAAACGTATCAGCCCGCCCTGTTTGGGGGTATCCGCCTGATTCCCCTGCGGACGAGAACGGCCTTTGATCAGGGCGCGTTTAACGCCGCCGCGGAGGAAGTATCCGCCGCGATTGACCGGCTTTCCACCGATTATTCGGTACAGGCGTACTTTGGGAGGCGCTGGTTCGCCAATATCATCAGGAACCTTTTCGAGGCGGGAAAACAACAGAGCGCCTTGCCCCCCGTCCGTAACGCGGCGATCTGCGCGGCGGGCCCTTCCCTGGACAGGCAACTGTCCTTCCTCGCGGAACGCCGTTCTTCCCGGTATCTCATCGCTACCGATACCTCCCTGCCGGCGCTCCTCCAAGGGGGATTTCAACCCGACGCGGTGGTGTCTATCGACTGCCAGCATATCAGCTACTACCATTTTATGCCGGTTACCCCTGCCCCCCTCCAGATCCCCCTCTTCCTGGATCTTTCCAGCCCGCCCCTGCTGACGGCCCAAAGCGCCGCCGTCCGGTTCTTCGCCGGAGGGCACCCCCTGGCGCGTTACGCGGCCCGGTATTGGCGGTCATTTCCCGAAGTGGACACCTCCGGCGCCAACGTAACCTACGCGGCGCTCTCTCTGGCGGAATGTCTGGGAGCGGAAACCATTGAGCTTTACGGCGCGGACTTTTCCTACCCGCTGGGCAGAACATACGCCCGGGGAACCTATATCTACCCCTATTTCGAGGCGCGGCAAAACCGTCTGGCCCCTTTGGAAGCCCGTCATTCGGCTTTTCTTTTTCGGACTTCCCTTACAAAAAAAACAGTGGGGCCGGGGGCGTGGTACTACGAAACCCCTTCCCTGCGGGCTTACCGGGAGGTTCTGGAAGCAAAAGCCCGGCGGCAAGGAGCGCGGCTAACCGCCGTTCCCGGCGAGGGAGCGCCCCTCAACCTCGCCTGTTCCGGACGTTCCAAACATCAAGGGCCGTACCGTCTTTTTGCCCCGGGAAAAGCTTCTATGAGCGCAAAAGAATTCCTCTCGTCATACCGGAACGCGGTCGCGGCCCTTCCCCTGCCGGAAGAAAACATGGCCCGTTACCTTGAACGGTTAGCCGGCGGCGCAAAACAGATACTCGCCACCCTGCTCCCCGCCGCGGCGGCCTTAAAGCGGCGCGAGCATTACCGCCGCTGCGGGCCGGTCTTGGAAGCGGTCAAAGAAGACGCCCTGGCGGAGTTGGATAAAGTCCTGAAAACCGGCGCCGATGTATGTTAACCGCCGGTATACCCGCCGGTACACCCGCCGGTACATCGACGCCAGACGATAGAGGCGTAGCCGACGAAAGAATCGGGAACCTCCCCGGCGGCGGCGGATGTCGCGTATGCCAGGAGTTCCCCGCCGGACGCTTTCATAGCGCGGGCATAGCCTAAGCAGGCCAGGACGGCCCCCGCGGAGCAGGCGGCGTGATCCTGCACGGCGCGCTCCAAGACTTCCGCCTGAGAACCCGCAAGCGCCGCGTCAATAAAGGCCCGGTCATTGACGGTCGTTACCCACTCCAAAGCGGCGCTTCCCGAACCATGAGGAGAGAAACCGTAATTGTCGCCGTAATGGGTTAGATCGGTGGATCCGAGTACGGCGATCTTCCGCTTCAAAGCGCCGGCGGTTTCGGCGATGGCCTTTCCCGCTTCAAACGAGCGCGCTTCGGCGGGCAGGCGGACCCATACCAGTTTGGCCACAGGGAACAGATACCGAACCATGGGGAGCAGGACTTCCACGGTATTATCCCGGAAGCGGTCGGACATTCCCCCGATAGTATCCCAGAGGCGGGAACGGAATTCCCGGTCTATCTCCAGATCTCCCAGCGGAGTAGCGGCGGCATCCTCTTCGGCAAAGAGAGGGGGCATCCCCGCAGGCAGGTGGCCTCCGATGACCACCAGGGTTTCCGCGTCCCGTTCCAGCGCCGCCACAGAACGGGCGGCGATACGCCCGGAGTAACGCCAGCCCGCGTGAGGGGCCAGCGCGGCAACGGCTCCGGGGGAAGCCGGGTCGAGGGAAAGCGGCTGGAAAAACCGCCGTATCTCTTCGGTGTCTTGGGGGTACCAACCCGCCGGAAGACCGGCTCTCCTTAAAATCATGGCGATTCCTCCTCTTTGTTCTAGCATGAATTAAAAAAACGTGTATACTGTACCGTATGCGGAAAAGAACATCCTCTATTGTGACTTTTTCAATCGCCCTTGCCTGTATTGTGGTTTACGCGACGGCGCTTTTGTACGGCGCGCTACGTATGTATCTGAATGTTACCGAGCGTCAAAACTCGGCTGAACGAGAATTCTACGACCTGGCGGATCTTGCTTCCTCCGCGGGAATGTTGGGATTTATGGATACCAAATTTCAGGAAACGGTTCAAGATGCCCTGGCCAAATCGGGAACCCTTCAAGCGGTGATTATATCCAGCCCGGGCGGTGAATTTGCCTTCGAGAAAGAACGGAACAGCACGATAAACTGGGTGGGAGATTCTCCCCGGTTTATTCAAAAATTCGGCGTTTCCTCCAAGGCCCTCTTTGCCCCCCTCAGAATAGACGGTCTGCGGAACGTGACCATCAGCGCCGTTTCTCAGTATCTGGATTACGACTACTTTATCATCATCTTAAAACAAACCCTGCTGGCGGTATTAAGCGCGCTGGTTCTGGGATTTGTCACCCTCCTCCTCGAATCGATGTTTTTTAAAAACCGGGAAACGGAAAGCGAGCCTTCCAAGCCTCAAAAATATAAAAAAGAGCGCATCCGGGATCATTCCCGCGAGCAAGCGAAAAGCGTCCCTGAACCGGAGGAGGAAGAAGCGGCGCCGGAGGAGGAGGCGCTTGAGGCGGCGGACGATGATTTTGATTTTGACTTCACCGAGCCTGAACTGAACGAAGCGATGAGCGAACCGGTACTGCCTGAGCCCGATTCGCAGGCGGAAGATTTCGACATTCCTGACGCCGCCCCTCAGGGACTCTATTCTCCCCGGAGCAATATCGGCTGGGAGGCCTATACCAAGGATAGGCTGGAATCGGAACTCCACCGCAGCGCCTCTTTCGAGCAAGATCTGACGGTGATCGGAATGGAATACCAGGCCGCATCGGACGCGGAACTTCTCTATAAAGAGCTGGCGGACGCGGCGGTTGAATTCTTTAACCTCCAGGATCTTACCTTTGAGCAGGGGAAACGGGGGATCACGGTGATCATCCCCAACATCGACCTAAACGCAGGGCTTGCCAAAGCGGAGGCGTTTCACAACCGCCTTCCCATCTCTTTTACCGACCGGGCGGATCTCTCTATTGGGTTGAGTTCTCGTTCCGGCAGGCTGGTCAACGCGGAACGGCTTCTCTTCGAGACCGCCAAAGCGCTGGAACGGGCTTCAAAAGATCCCCATTCGCCTATCGTGGCTTTTAAGACCGATCCGGAGAAATACAGGGCTTTTGTCGCATCTCAGAAGCAGAGGCAGCGAACGGGAAGCTAATCCTTCGCCATGTTTTTGGATTTATTTTGGAGCCTTCGCAAAATAAAAGTTTACGCCCTGGTAGGGGAAAGCGGCACCGGCAAGAGTTTCCGGGCAAAGCTGGTGGCCCAAAAATATGGGATCGATTACATTATTGACGACGGCCTTTTGATTCGGGACAACCGGATACTGGCGGGTCATTCGGCAAAAAAAGAAAAAACCTTTCTAGCTGCGGTAAAAGCGGCTCTCTTCGATGAAAAAGCCCGGCGAGACGAAGTGGCCAAGAAGCTTCAGGGGGAAAAAACCAAAAAAATACTGATCCTGGGGACATCCGAAAAGATGGTGAACAAAATCGCCGTCCGGCTGCAGCTGCCCGCCCCTCGCAAGATCATCAAAATCGAGGATATTGCCACCCAGGAAGAAATCGAAAAGGCCATTAGAACGAGGCGTATCGAGGGGAAACACGTGATCCCCGTGCCGTCTATCGAGATAAAACGGAACTATCCGAATATTTTTTACGCGGCCATTAGGATCTTCAAAGATCGGGGCCTCAAACCCCTGGGACCGTCCCCGACGGTTCACGAAAAATCCGTAGTCAGGCCGGAATACTCCAAGCGGGGCAAGGTGGAGATTTCCGAGGCCGCGCTCAGTCAGATGGTTATTCACTGCGCGGATGAGTATAATCAAAGCATCCGTATCAAGAAGATCGTGGTAAAAGACGATGAAGCGGGCTATCGGCTGGTGATCACCATTGACGTTCCCTTCGGCACCCAACTGGGCGGTAATATTCACGCGCTCCAACTGTACATTATTGAGAACATTGAGCGTTATACCGGCATTCTCATCGAAGAAGTGAATATCATCATCGATAAATTGATCCAATGAGGTATGGAAAATATGAATAAACCGATTGCATTGAGATGTTTTTTTCTGATCCTGGCGGCGTTTCTTTCCGTCCAGCGGAATGTGGTTTCAGAAACCGCGGTTTCTGGAACCGTTGAGGTAAAAGATTCGTACTATTATATTACCGCCGACGGGGGAAGCGCCGACGCCGCGCTGCTCATCAAAGAGTTGGAAGCTCGTTACGCGAGTTATAACCGGCTCTTCCGCTTTGATCCCGCCGGGCAAGACGCTCCCCTGCGGGTCCGCTCCATTCAGGAGAAGGGCGCGTACGACGCCTATGTGAGTTCCTTCCTGGGTAAAACCGTGGAAGGATCCGTATATCTCCACTACGCGGATCCTGGCCGCCGGGAACTGGTAATCAACCGGGGAAGCGGGGCCGAAAAGACCACCCTCCCCTATCAGGCTTTTATCCAGTACCTCCGGGCCTTTATCCCCAATCCTCCGGATTGGATTCGGGAAGGCTTCGGGGTTTATTTTAATACCTTGCGCTTCAACCCGGAGACGGGAAACGTGGAATTTGAAGAAAACCTGGCCTGGCTTGATACGGTGAAAGGTTTGGGCGCGAAAGCCCCTTCCCTGGAATCGATCCTCAGAGCCTCAGGCGGTTCAGATTCCTCAGGCGCGGACAGGGTTTTTCAACCCGCAGCCTGGGCGCTCGTTTCTTTCTTTATGAATAACGGAAACGAAGAGTACTTCCGTACCCTCTCGGAACTCTTCATGGCCCTTTCTCCAACGGCTTCCGCCGGTGAAAACGCCGAGACGCTGTTCCGGCGCATTACCAGATGGAACAATATGGATACCCTCCGGAAGGATTACGAAGCGTACCTCGCTTCCCGGAAAAGCTATGCTGAACTCATCCGTGACGGGCAAAAGGCATACGCGGAAAAGCGCGCCGCCGACGCGGAAAGCTGCTTTTCCCGGGCCAGGGATATACGGCCCGCCGGCTATCTCCCCTACTATTACCTGGGGCTCCTTGCCTATGACAAGAAAGACTACGCCGCCGCCGAAAAGTACTATCGTTCCGCGGGAGAATACGGCGCGGAAGCGGCGCTTGTTTCCTATGTGCAGGGGCTAAACTCCGCCGCCTGGGGACATACTACCGACGCTATCGCCTACCTGGAAACGGCGGCCGCCGCGAATCCGCAGCGCTACCGGAATAAGGCGTCCGATCTTATGAAGCGGCTCAAGTAAAAAGCGTGGATTACCTTATCGTCAACGCCCGGCTGGTTGATCCTGAAAGCGGCATGGATGTTCGCGGAGCGTTGGGTATCGCGGGGGACAAGATCGCCGGCGTCTACCCTGAAGGATTAGGCGCGGCATCCGGGCTTCTCGCCGCCGGCGCCGCCAGAGTGGTGGACGCTGCGGGCGGGCTTTTAACGCCGGGTTTTATCGATGTCCATTCTCATACGGATAACGATCGGCGCTGCGGGGAGAAGCTCCTGGCCCAAGGGGTCACCACGACGCTGAGCGGGAATTGCGGCATGGGGCCGGTGGATTTTCCCGCCTTCCGCGCTGAATTTGAGCGGGCGGGTTATCCCATAAACCAGGCAGAGCAGATAGGCCATACGAATCTACGCCGGGCGGCGGGCCACGAGGATATTTTCACTCCGGTTGACCGGCGCCAACGTGACAAGATGAAAGCCCTGGCGAGGCGCGCCTTCGATGACGGCGCGTATGGCCTCTCTTTCGGGTTGGAATATGTCCCCGGGGCCGATCCGCAAGAGGTTTTGGAGATAGCCCGGATCGCGGCGGAAGCGCGCCGGCTTATGTCGATTCATATACGGCTTAACCCCCCGGATACGGTGGACGCCTTAGACGAGGCGCTGGATTTAGTTTCCAAGACCGGGGGCCGGCTCATCATCTCCCACCTGGTCTATATGTACACCGGCGAGATGCTGAAACGGGCGGTAAAGCTTCTCGGCGAGTTCAAGCGGCGGGGCGGCGGCGATGTTTGGGTGGACAGCGGTATGTATACCGCCTTTGCCACCGGCATAGGTACGCCCTTCTTTGCGGAAGACTGTTTCTTTGCGCGGGGTATGTCTCTGAACAAGCTTCGCGCCGCGACCGGCAAATACGCGGGCCAGGTTTTAGATCTGGAAAAATATCGTGAAATGCGCCGGGATTTCCCCCTCGACCACGTCATTTACGACATGGGTGAACCTGAGGATATTTTTACCGCGTACTCGTTGCCCGACGTGATGGTATCCACCGACGCGGGCGCGGCTCCTCCCGGCCAGGGGCATCCCCAGGGAGCCGCCACCTACCCATTCTTCTTCAGGCTCCTCGTAAAGGAAACGGGCCGCCTTGCCTTACCGGACGCCCTGCGGCGGTGCGCCTTACTTCCCGCCCAAGCCCTGGGCTGCGAACAGAAAGGCCGCCTTGCCCCCGGCGCGGACGCCGACCTGGTCGTGCTGGACTGGGATCGCCTGCGGGAAAGCGCCGCGTTCCCCGGCATGGGCGATCCGGACGCCCCTCCTCAGGGGGTTACCCATGTCTTTGTCAACGGCGTTCTGGAAATAGAAAACGGACGGCGGCTTCCCGGCGTCAACAGCGGCAGAATCTTGCAACCGCGCCCCATCGCTTAAAACCGGGTCTTACGCCGTTCCGCCATACCGGTGACGTTCTCAAAAACGAGCGGCGAACCATCATCAAGGATCACCTTTCCCGAAAAAGAACCGCAGACCTGGCGGCGCTTGAGCGAATGGAGGAGGACTTGATTATGTTCAAAACGTTCCTGGTGGGGGACAAAGATCATTTCCAGGCGGTTATCGTTACTGGTAAAACGCCAGGGAAGCAGCCAATTGGAAGGGGAAATGTGAAACGTCACCTGATCCAGCTTGTGAAGCATGCCGTCCACAAAAAAAGCGTTATCCGTGCCCAAGCTTGAATCGGCGGAACCGTAGCCCACGCTGAAACCGATCTGTCTGCCCCCGGAGCTACCGCAGGCCGCCGCCCAAAAACGAATATCCGAGCGGGGTCGGCTGCCCCGGTTCCAGTCCAGGATGCCCCAAGCGCCGCCTTTGGCGAAGAAGAGTTCTGACGCGCCTAACTGCATCACTCCCTCGGCGGCATAGCAGGGAGCGTGGAGGGAGAGGCGGAAGGCGTTCTTTTCTCCACGCCAGGACACGTTGGTTACGAGGGATTCCGCCTGAGATGGAGGAGTCAGAACCACCGCGCCTCGCAAATACCGGCGGCGGTCGAAGTTGGGTATATCTACCTTGATGATCCGAGCGCCGCCTTCCATGGCGGCAAATTCGATCATCCACTGTTTGTACCGTATCTTCACCGAACCGGTTTCGCTGTCGGAAGGCATATTCAGGCTCCCCATGGAAAAGGGAAGCGAAAATGTCTGGGTTGAACGGTTTTTATCCATCAAAGAGATCAACGAAACCCCGATATGGCCCAAGAGCCCCCCGTCTAGTACCTCCAGTATGAGCATATAGGTAGAAGAAAAGATAACGTAGCGGTCAGATTCGGTGATCCGCCGGATGGGGCCCCGCATCTGAGCCGCGTTATACTGAAAAAGGGGCTTCCGCGCCCAGCCTGAGTTGACCGGCCGTCCTGAGGCGTCGGAAACCGGCAACGAATCGCGTATTTCAATTTGCGCCCCCTGCGCCGCTTGCGCCGCTTGCGCCGCTTGCGCCCCCTGCGCCGCCGTGGTATTCCAATGAACCATGAAAACACTATACTACGAATATCTTACCGGGACAATGAAAAAGATCGGTTGTATAGATGGAGGATTCGCGCGGTTATGTCAAAGACTACCTATCGGGGGATGAATGTAACGGTTATGGGGCTGGGGCTTCATGGGGGAGGGCTGGAATCGGCGCGGTATCTTGCCCGCCATGGCGCGCAGGTCACGGTTACGGATCTCCGGGATGAACGCATTTTAGCGCCGTCTCTGGAAAAACTCCGGGAGGAGGAAACCGGGATCCGTTATGTTCTAGGCCGCCACGAGCCTGAAGACTTTGAGCGCGCCGATATGGTCATAAAAAACCCCGGTGTTCGATCCGATTCTCCTTTTTTAAGGCGCTGCCGCCGGATAGAAACGGATATTTCACTCTTTCTGATGAAAAATCCCGCCGAACTGTTCGCGGTAACCGGTTCCAAAGGTAAATCAGGTACATCCTCAGCCATTCACCGGGCGCTGCGCGAGGCCCGGGAGCGGGGACTCCTCCCCGGCGCTGCGTACCTAGGAGGAAACATTACCGTTTCGCCCCTCAGTTTTCTCGATGCCCTCGCCGCGGAAGACGATGTGACGTTGGAACTTTCAAGCTGGCAACTGGGGGATCTCCGATTCCATGCCGGCGGCGCGGCGCTGCTCAAGCCCCGGTACGCGGTACTCACGGCGATCATGCCGGATCATCAGGATCGGTACGAAAATATGGAAGCGTATGTCGCGGATAAGCGGGTTATCTACCGGGGCCAGGATGCCGGAGACGTCACTATTGCCGGAGACGATCGGTGGGGACGGAGTTTCCTCGCGGAAAGCAAGGGCCGGCCCGTGATGTACTCCGAGAAAAGCCTGCCGGAAGGCGTTACAGGCGGTTGGCTTACCGGAGGAGGAGCGGGGATGGCCCGGCTCCCTGATTCAGGCGAAATAGTGGAACTGGTACCCGCGAAGCTCCTTGTACCCGGAACACATCAGAAGCGAAACCTCCTCGCGGCGGGTTTGGCCCTCCTCGATAAGGGGCTTCCTCCGGATTTTATCCGGGAGAGTCTGGGATCCTTCCCCGGTATAGAGCATCGTCTGGAGTATTTCCTTGAAGCCGGAGGCGTCCGTTTCTACAACGACAGCGCCGCCACGATCCCCGAGGCCGCCGTTGCCGCGATAGAGGCATTTGATCCGCCTCCTCTTCTGGTGGCAGGGGGCGCGGATAAAAACCTCGATTTTATTCCGCTGGCGCGGGCGGCGGGTAAACTGAAGCTTCTAGCGCTCCTGGCCGGAACGGGAACCGAAAAACTGCGGAACCTGCTGGATGCGGCGGGGATTCATTACCGCGGCCCCTTTGACTCACCGGAACCGGCAGTCCGCGCCGCATTGGACGCCGCCGTTCCCGGAGACGTCGTCATCTTATCACCGGGCTGCGCGTCTTTCGGTATGTTCCTCAACGAATTCGACCGGGGCAACTGCTGGAAGGAAACGGTCCGCCGGATGGTATAGAGCGCGCCATGGATCCGGAGCTTTTAGAAGAACGGGCGCGGATAATCCGGCGCGTCCGGGCCTTTTTTGACGAACAATCGTACCTTGAGGTGGATACCCCCCTCTTGGCCCCGGATCTTATCCCCGAATCGTGCCTTGAAGTTTTTGCGACCCGCTACCGCTCCCCAAACCGGATGTCAAAACCGTATTGGCTTGTCCCTTCGCCGGAGATATGGATGAAGCGGCTTATTGGCCGCCTCAGGCGCAACATCTACCAGATCGGCAAGTGTTTTCGGAACGGGGAATCTACCGGGCGTCTTCACAGTCCGGAATTCACCATGCTGGAGTATTACACCATGGATGCGGGGTATCTGGATTCCCTCCGCGTTACCGAAGAACTCTTCGCCGCCTTGGGCGTCCTGCCGGCGGAACTCCGGCCTCCGTTCCTGCGGATCACCATAGAGGAAGCGTTTTCCCGCTGGGCGGGGTTTAGCCTTTTGAGCGCTCTGGAAGGGCGGAATACGCGGGAAAGACTTGAAGAAGAAGCCGGACGGATCGGCCTCTCCCCTCCGGCTGGTTTACGTCCCGGCGCGCTCTACGACTTGATATTCATTCACGCCGTGGAACCCGCGCTTCCGAGGGATCAGCCTGTTGTTCTGCTGGATTACCCCTCGTTTGTCCCCTGCCTGGCCCAACAGGGATCGGACGGTAAGACCGTGGAGCGGTGGGAACTGTACGTCAACGGCATAGAGCTGGCCAATTGCTACTCTGAGGAAACCGATCCGGAACTCGTGCGGCGCTATTTTGAATCGGAAGCCGCGATCAAAGCTTCGGCGCTTGAACCCCACCGTATCGACGCCGATTACTGGAAGGTATTCCTCCCGGCGCGGCCCGCAGGCGGGGTATCGGAGGGCGCGCCGCTGCCCTACCCGCGCTGCTCCGGGGTCGCCTTGGGCATGGATCGTCTGGTTATGGCTTTAACCGGACGCGCATCTATCGACGCCGTGCTGCCCTTCCCTATGACGCCGAGGGATCACTCGATAACCCGGGAATTGCCGCTTTGATTAAACCGCATTTTCAAGCTGGGCAGGAAGGCCAGCTTTGTACTCATCGATGCCTCGCCGTTAAAACGGTAGCGAACCTGCTTCATGGCAATAATATCGTCCAGAAAACTCCGGGGCATATTGATAAAATTCGTCACCAATGCAATTTCCGCTTCGCCTGCCTTCTGGGCCGGAGCGAAAAGCGTGAGGTTCTCGATACCATCCGCCCAGAAAAGTCCGCCGCCATAGAGTTCGTACCGCAAAGAAGTGAGTTCTATGGGGAAGGGGTTGGGATTAACCAGCCGTACCTTTACCTTGACGTGGGTATTGATAAGCTCCGCCCGGCTGATGGCGATGGAAGCTATCGACAGCTCAGGTTCCCTCATCCGGGGGAAGACGGTCTCTGTTTGGGCGCGGAGCGTAACGGAGCCGCCTGAATTGTACCGCAAGATGACTTCAAGAGAGAATTGCGCCTGGTATTCACTAAAAATTCCCTTCCCTTTCCGGGAAAGGTCCTGCGGAACAAGGTTTTCCACATCCAGTTCTATCTGGGCCGGAAACGTGGCGGTCTTGTTCGGTTGAATTTTTCTCCAACCTTCCGCGAAGAAATCCGCCCCTTCCGTAACCTCACGCCCGTTCAACATGAGACGCCAATCGACCACTTCCGCTTGGGCCTCCTGGGAACGGGTGTTTTTTACTTCCACACGGAGTTCAAAATTGACGTTGTTAATGTCCCAGGCTCCAATCGAGCTAAAGGACACCCGCAGGCCGGGGAAATTTTCGCCTCGGAGGGGCGTTTCCGGCAGGGACGTTTTTGCGCTGGCGCAGCTCAAAAACAGCAAAAAGAACCATACGTTGTACCGGTGTCCATACCGGCGTTTCGTTATTTTTCGCATATCGCTAGTATATCATAGGTATGGAAATTCTCATACCGAAAAAAAAGAAAGCGCGGATCAAAGCCCCAGCGCAATTCCGAGCGCGCCTGCGGCGGCGATGTAGATCGCCGGGTGGCCTTTGAAACGCCGGATCAGGATAAAGGCCGCCGCGAAAAGCGCCGTTTCCCGCCAGCGGAGGATCCGGTACCAGGCGTTCCAGTCCTTATGGTAGAGGGAGAGGCTCAGGGCTTGGATCGCGGCGGCGCTGAGGAGCCCTGCCGCGGCGGGCCGTAAGCCGGAAAAAACCGCCTGGACGGTAACATTCTCCCGAAAGGCCCTGAACATCCGGGCGATGATGAGGATCACCATAATGGAAGGGCTCACCAGGCCCAGGGCGGCGGTGACGGCCCCGGTTATCCCCGCGTATTGAAACCCCGTGTAAGCCGCCAGATTGACCCCGACCGCTCCCGGCAGAGACTGGGCCACCGCGAGCAGGTCGGGGATCCGCTCAGCCGGGAGCCAGTCGTAGGTATCCGCCAACTTGTAGATGAAGGGCAAGGTCGCCAGTCCGCCGCCCACGGAAAAAAGGCCGATCTTGAAGAATTCGCCCAGCAGGAGGAGCAGGTTCACGTCCGCCTCCGGTAGAGGAGAAAGCCCGCCGCGCCGGCAGCCGCCACGAGAATCACCGGGGAGGCGCTGAAAATTGCCGAAAGCCCCAGGGCTATGCCGAAGACGCAGACGGCTTTGGCGTCCTTGAAAAACCCCTTGCAGAGCTTTACCACGGTATCCAGGATCAGGGCGCCTACCGCCACCCGGATTCCGGCAAAGGCGTGCCGCACGGCGGGGATATGGGCGAAATTTTTGAGGAACAGGGCAATCACGGTGACAAGAATAAGCGACGGCAGGATAAAGCTGAGGGTGGAGAGGATTCCCCCGGCAACGCCCTTCCGCTTATAGCCCACAAAGGTGGAGACGTTCACCGCGATGATCCCCGGCGTCACCTGGCCGATAGTGTAGTAGTCCATCACTTCCTCCATGGTAACCCAGCCCTTGCCGCGGACCACCATCCGCTCCAGCACGGGCGCCATAGCGTAGCCTCCCCCAAAGGTGACGCAGCCCATGCGAAAGAACGTCCAGGCCAGCTCCAGGTATTCCCGCATACTACGCCCGTCCGCCGCGGTCATCGTCCCGGTCACTGCCGAGCCGGATCGAAAGGTGAAGCTCTTCCAACTGTTTCGCCGTTACCTCGGCGGGGCTGCCGTCCAGCAGGTTCTCCGCGAAGGAATTCTTAGGGAAGGCGATCACCTCCCTGATGGTGGTTTCCCCGGCCATGAGCATCACCAGCCTATCCAGGCCGGGGGCAATGCCCCCATGGGGAGGGGCGCCGTACTTGAACGCCTCGGTGAGGAAGCCGAACTTGGCCTCCGCGTCCGCCGGATCAAAGCCCACCACGTTGAAGACCCGCTTTTGGAGTTCCGGGTCGTGTATCCTGATGGAGCCCGACGCCAGCTCGTAGCCGTTGAGCACCAGGTCGTAGAGATCCCCCTTCACCGCGCCGGGATCGCTTTCCAGCACGGCGTGGTACTGCTCCTGGGGGTACGAGAACAGGTGGTGGGCCGCCTCCCAGCGGTTCTCCTCCTCGTTGAACTCGAAGAGGGGAAAGTCCAGGATCCAGACGAATTCAAAGCGGGAATCCCCGATAAGCCCCAGATCCTTCCCCAGCTTGGAGCGCACCGCCCCCAGGGCGACATTGGCGATCCGCCGCCCGGCGTCCGCCGCGATAAGGATGAGATCCCCCGGCGCGGCCCCCAGCCCCTGGATGATCGCGGCGGCGTTGGCGGTGAAAAACTTGGCTACCCCGCCTTCCAGCGCCGGTTCCGCCTGGGTTCCGGCAACCTTCATCCAGGCCAGTCCCTTGGCCTTGTAGATTTTGGCCTGGGCCTCAAGCTCCTCGATCTGCTTCCGGGAATAGCCCGCCTGACCGGGAACCACCAGGGCCTTGACCCCTCCGCCGGGAATGGTCACCCCCTTGGCGGCGGCGGCGCTCCGCTCGGCCTCGCCTAAAGCGAGGGCGTCCTTGAACGCCTGGAATGTCCCGGCCTCAACATAGGGGGCAAAGTCCTGTAACTCCAGGCCGAAACGCAGATCCGGCTTGTCGGAACCGTAGCGTTCCATGGCCTCTTCGTAGGTCAAACGCCTGAACCGGGGGGGAATCTCCAGACCCAGGGTCTTCTTGAATACATGGCCCATGAGCCCCTCGGTCATTTCCAGAACATCGTCCCGGCTCACAAAAGACATCTCGATGTCGATCTGGGTGAATTCCGGCTGCCGGTCACCACGGGCGTCCTCGTCCCGGTAGCACCGGGCAATCTGGAAGTACTTGTCGAAGCCCGCCACCATGAGGATCTGCTTGTAAAGCTGGGGCGACTGGGGCAGGGCGTAGAATTTGCCCGCATAGAGCCGGGAGGGCACCAGGTAATCCCGCGCGCCTTCCGGGGTGGATCGGATAAACGTGGGGGTCTCGATCTCGTAGAAGCCCTGGCCGGTCATCCACTCCCGCGCCGCAAAGGTTACCTCGCTGCGGAGGGCGATCTTCCGCTGCATGGCGGCGGCGCGGAGATCCAGGTAGCGGTACTTGAGGCGCAATTCTTCCTTTATATTCCCCGCTTCGTCAATGGGAAAGGGAAGCGGCGCGGCGCGGCTCAGAATCGTCATGTTGGAGGCCGCCACCTCGATCTCCCCGGTGGGCATATCCGGGTTTACCATCGTGTCCGGGCGGGGACGGGCCACGCCCTCCACGGCGACGCAGAACTCGTTCCGCAGCTCCCCGGCCAGGGCCGCGAGTTCCGGCGGGGCGTCCTGATCGATTACTACCTGGGTGACGCCGTAGCGATCCCGCAGGTTGATAAAAAAAATGCCCCCGTGATCCCGCTTCCGGTGCACCCAGCCGTTCAATACCACCGTCTTTCCCGCGTCCGCCTTCCTCAAGGCGCCGCAGGTTGTCGTGCGCTTCATTGCTTCCATGAATAGACTATAGGCGGGAGAAAGGCTTGTGGCAAGTTAGAAGTCTAAGCTGTTCAAGGCGTTGATCCGGTTTTCTACCTCATGGATATGGCGCAGCAGGGCAAGCCCCTCAAAGGCCGGCTCAAACGAAGGATCCAGACGCGCCGCTTCTTCCCAGTACGTCTGGGCTTCATCATCCTGATCATTGGAATAGGCGTCGAGGCCGCGCAGGTAGAGCCGTTCCACCTCGTCGGCCAACGCCTTTCTCCCCTGATCCCCAAGGTTGAAGCGTACCCCCAGGCTTATCCGATTAAGGGGGGTGAATTGGGTGAGGAGATCGAGCGTGTAGTTGACCTCCAGGGCGATTCGGTCCAAGGTTACGGCGCTTCCCACGGCGATTCGCGCGTTACCGGTTTTTGCCATAAGGCCCGCCCGCATGGAGAGAAACCGCGCCACCGTGACGGAGAGACCCGCAGCCCAGTAGGGCGCTTCGGACGCCGCCGGATCGGCGAGGTTTACGGGCAGGCAGAACTCAAAGGAGAGGAGAATAGGCCGCAAGGGCCGATAGGAGAGGGCCGCCGCCGCCGCCGTAGGAAGGGGATCGTCCAGGGCGGGGGGGCCTAGATTGCGGACAACGAGGGCGGCGGAGACGTTCCGTTCCCGGGCGTAGTAGAATTTGAGAAAATCGAAGCGGGTAAGGAGCCCCAGATCCGCCATAGCCATCGCCGCGGACTGCTCCTTTCCCGACCCGGCGGAAGCTCCGGCGGAGCTTCCGGCGGAACTTCCGGCGGAAACCTCTTCGGAGTCGTTTGTAAAATCAGGCGTAAAGCGAAAAGCCCCCTTAAGGTTCACCCCGACGGAAAGGCCCGAAAAATAATAGCCCGAAAAGAAGTTGTACGAGGCGTTGAGTACCGCCACAGCTTCGGAGTAGTAGCCTTTGGCGACTCGCTCGCCGTAGATGTTATATTCGGTAAAGGGGGTATAGAGCCATTTACCCCCTCCGGCAAAGCCCACGTTTTTATACCGGGAAGCGAAAACCAGGCCTTCTACTTTGGTATCGCTTATCCAGTTGTTGTGAAAAAAGGCAAGCTCGGTAACGGAAAGCAGAGAAGACCCTGCGGGATTCCATTCGAGGAAAGAAGCGTCATCGGCAACCGCAGAAAAAGCGCCGGCCATTCCCTCGGAACGCCCCCCCATGGGGATATTGAGGACCGGAAAGGCGGTTAATCCCGCATTTTCATCAACTCCGTAGATCTCGTCCAAGAAATCGGAGAGAGAGCCGTAGTCATCCTCGTTAAAATCAAGAGCCGGAAGCGCGGCGGCCAAGAGCGCGCAGCCGCAGAGTCCCAGAAAACCGGATCGGTTCATTCGTATATTCTACTCTATAATAGAAAACAGTTTTAATCTATAATAAAGAGTATACTTTATTTTCGTGTTTAAAGGAAGGAATGAGCGGTATGAACCGCCGGTTCAGATGGCATTTCCAATGGTACGCGCTATGGTTCCTGGTTGTCATCGCGCCCTTCGCTTACTCCGGCGGGAAAAAAGAATCCGCTATCTCCCGGGCGGATAATTACATTAAGGAGAAGCGGTACGACGCGGCTATCAGCGCCCTGGTGGAAGCGGTCGAAGAGGACGCCGAGCGATTCGACGCCGCCCAGAAACGGGTAAGGGCTATCTTCCGCCTTCGGGATGACTACCATCGCCTGGCGGATGAGCTGCTGGACACCCTGGAGCGGGATCCGGAGAACACCGAACTCATCCTCGCCATCAGCAAGCAGATAGACGCCCTGGATTCCTCCCGGAATTCGGCGGTACGGGGATTCCTTGGCCGGACTTTGGATCTCGCCCAATTGACCGTGAACCGAAAGCGGCTGGAACGGATCCTGGCGGAAGGCAGAACCCGTATCGAGCAAGGGGACTATACCGGCGCTTTAGAGGAATACGCAGGCGGGCTGGACATCTACCAGGAGGAGTTCTTCCAAGGCGGATATGGCGATTCGGTGGAAACCATCACCCGGAACGGGATTGCCACGCTGGAAGGCGGCGTACGGAGTATGGCGGATCTGACGGCGGCGGTTGATCCTGCCATTACCGCTTTGGAGGAGCAAAGCGCCCAGGCCGACCTTCCCGACCCGAACCGTCCCGCCGCGCTCTATACCTCTGTTGAATCGAGGCTGGAGGAAATTATCGCCATTCACGAAGCGTTGTTAAACGTTGGAGACTATTTCAACCAGCAGGCGGCGCGGAATCAGGAAACCGACGAAAGCCAAAAGGATCGCCTGTTCTTTACCTTCGTCGGCAGGCTTGTCTCCAGCCCCGCCGGACAGGACGCCCAAGAGGGGATGCTCGGGGTGGTCACCGCGTATTGGGAACGGGAGGTTACCCGGATCGAGGACGCGCTGCTGGCCCTGGCGGAACGGTATTACTCAGGCGCGCAGGCTCAGGCGCGGGAAGAGCGGTTCCAGGATGCGATAAGCGGCTATGATCAGGCGCTGCGGTATACGGAGTTATCCCGGCGGCCCGCCGAACAGTGGAGCCGCGTTATCGAAGCCGAGGGACAGGGAGTCCGGCTCTTCGATATTACCGTGCCGGAAGCGCGGGTAGAGGAGGAACTGCGGCGGGAATCCCTCTCCGCCGCCATCACCGGTCTTAAAGCGGCGGGGGCGCTTGGAGCGCGGTACCACGCCCTCGATCACGATTCGAGCGCGGCGGTGGAAGCGTGGCGGCTTGGCAATCTGAGCGCCGAGTTGGGCTCTGAGCAGCAGCGCCGCGCCGGAGCATCGTATTACGCGCTGGAGGAAGAAGCCCGCTCCCTGCGGGAAGAAATCAGTAAAGAGGAAGAACGCCTTGCGGCATCTTCTCCCCTTGCCGGGGAAGTTTCCGGGGGAATTTCCTTTATGGAGGACGTCCGGCGGGCGGTAGAAGCCTTGGAATCGGCTGTCCTCACGGAAGAGCGGAATTTCGCCGCGGGAGCGTACGCCATAGAGTCGGGGGAGTTTGAAAAACACCTTGCCACGCGGGAATCGGAGTTAAACGAGGCCGTCCGCCTTATCGAAGGAACCGTTCAACCCCTTGCTGGAGAGGGCTCCCTTGGGGAGAGCTATACGGTCCGGTATCCCGCCGAAGGGCTCGCCGTTCTGGAGCGTTTGGATTGGCGTTTAACCGAAGATACGGCGCTTGGAGAGGAATTGCTGGCCCGTTTCGAGGGCGAGCCTCCCCGGATCGGCGAATACGAAACCATTAACGATATGCGGCTTTTGACGGTTTCCCTGGCGGAGCGGCTTAAAGACTACCGGAACCGCGGGGCGGCCCTGGCCGCCGCCGCCCATACGCTGATAACCCGCGCGGCGGCGTTACGCGCCGAAGGAGACCGCGCTTACCAGGAAGCCCGCGACGCCCTCGCCAGGAACAGCTTCGAGACCGCCCGGGAACGGCTGATCCGCGCCGGGGCGCGGTACGATGAGTCCCTGGCGATCCAAGAATCCGCGTCCCTGCGGGACGATAGGGATACCCGGCTTGCCGGCCTGGGAGCGGAGATAGCCCGGGCGGAGAATGAATCTATCGTCCGGGAAGTCCGGACGCTGGTCAACAACGCCCGGAATACCTACTTTGCCGGCAACTTTGAAAGCGCGCAGGATACGCTCGTCCGGGCGCAGGCCCGCTGGCGGATCACCAACGTGGAAGACGATCCGGAGATTACGTACTGGCTAACCGTTATCCGGGGAGCCGTGTCCCTCCAATCCGGCAGGAGCATCCCGATTACCGCCCCCCTCTACCCCGAGATGAGCCAACTGCTCAGCGACGCCCGGCGGATCTACGGCGAAGGGGTCAATCTGCTTGACGCCGGGCGGCGCGGGGAAGGACTCGCAAAATTCACCGAGGCCCGGCAAAAGACCCGGGAAGTCAGGCTGATGTTCCCCTTGAACCAGGATGCGAGCCTGCTGGAAATGCGGATAGAACAGGTGACGGATCCGGCCATTTTCAATGAGGCGTTCCAGCGCCGTTTTAACGAGGCGGTGGCCGGCGCTAAGCGGAGGTCGGTTGAGGCTTTCGCGGATTTACAGAACCTCGCGGAGATCAACCCCCGCTATCCGGGGATCAGCGCCGCCCTGTACCAGGCGGAACTCGATATGGGCTACCGGCTGCCCCCGCCGGATCCCGCGTCTCTGGCCCGTTCTAACGAGCTGACCGCCCAAGCCCGCGCCACCATCAACCGGAATGTGCGGGCCGAATTCCCCATCGCCCTGGAGCAATTAAATCAAGCCCTGGCGCTCGACCCCAATAACAGCCAGGCAATGGCCGAAAAAGACCGGGTTCAGACCCTCTTAGGGGGCTCCGGCGTGGCGCTCCTCAGCAATGCGGCGGAACGACAGTACCAGCGGGCCGTCCAGGAACTCCAGCAGGGCAATACGGTGGTGGCGCTGGCCATAGTCCAGCAGCTTTTGCAGGATCCGCAAAACCAGAATTCAACGCGCCTCGCGGAACTTCAGCGGCGGATCGAGTCCGTTCTATGATCAAAAGTCCGCTTTTCGCGGCGGCGCTCCTGCTGCGCTGTCTGGGAAGCCTCGGCGCGCTTTCGGATTTCTACTGGGAAGAACCGGGGATCTTTTCCTCGCCCGGCGGGTTCCCCGTATCGGCCTACAATGACCGCATCGCGGTTACGGCGTGGCAGGAAAGCGATACGGCGGGGCCAGGCGGCGAAGGAGGGCGTATCCGGGTCTCCCTCGCGGTTAAGACGCCCGGCGAATCTTGGCGCGTACGGCCCGCGGTCGCCGGCCCCTATACCTACGCCGGTTCGGAGCCCGCTCTGCTGAGTATCGCGGTGGATAGCCGCGGACGGATTCTTATCGCCGCTGCAGCTTCCACCACGCGGACGGAACTGCTCATCTCGGAAGACCGGGGGGAGAGCTTTCGGATCGTCACGCTGTTGGGCGGCAGCGAATCCCAAGTAGCGCCCCGGATCTTCACCCGGTCGGATGGGGGGTTCCTGCTCTTCATCGCCCGGGGCCAGGATCAGTCCCTTTCGATATTCTACGCCCGCTCCGATGACGGCTTCTCCTGGACTTCCTTTGAACCGTTTGTCACCCGGAATACGCTGTCCCTGAATTTTTTGCCGACCCATGCGGCGCGCGGGCCGTTTGATTACGTGGTTTTCCAGTCCTTTACGGGAGACGCCGATTCGGCGCCCTCCTTCCAGCTTTTTTCACAATTCAGCGCCGACCGAGGGCAGACCTGGAGCGCCCCTCGGCTTATCACCGATTTTAAGGATCCCCGGCGGAACACCGCCGCGGCGCCCGGACGCTTCGATAACCAGCGGCCCCATCTTTCCGTCCAAGACGGGCGGCTTTTTTTAGTCTGGGAACGCCGGTATAGTACCGGTTCGCCCCAGATATACGGCGCGTTTCTGGGAGAGGACGGCGCCGTCTCGGGGCCGGTAGAGCAGATCAACTCCGACGATGCGTACTGTAACAACCCTATTGCCTTTCTTTACCGGAACGAAACTACCGTGGCGTGGTTTGATAACCGCCGGGGCGCAAACCGGGTCTACCTGGCCCAAAGGGATTCGAGCGGATGGCGGAACAGCGATCTGTCCGGTTCCGGCGTCGAAGCGGTCTTTGCCCGCCCGGTGATAAGCGGCGGGGATCTCTTGCTCTTTTGGCAGGGCGGCGTCGCCCGGAGCGGACGGCGGCTCTACATTCTGGAGCCGGATACCACCGCGGCGGCGCCGGGAATCATGGCGCTGAACTTTACCCCCGGCGGACGAAACCGGGGCGACCGGGCCAGAATTACCTGGAACATCCCCTACGATTCTTCGGGGATACAAGGGTTCTCGTACCGCTGGTCGCGGGATCCTTTGGCGGAGCCTGAAAAAACGGTGAATGTCTTGGGGGGCGCTTCTTTTGTCGAAGAAACCGCCCTGGAAGACGGTTCCTGGTACTTCAGCCTCCGCGCCTATGACCGGGCCGGCAACTGGTCGCCCGCATCCCGGATTGAATACATCCGGGATACCACGCCGCCCCCGGCGGCGGTTATCATCCCCCCGGAGTTGGACGAGGAAGGATACCTCCCTTCCAATACCTTTTCTCTCAGTTGGAATCCTCCGCCGGCGTCGGATATAGCCGGTTATACGTGGAATCTGGAGTACCTGGGCGCGGCCACTCCCTTTGCCGCCATGGATGACGCGGCTTTTAGCGCCGCCGTGGAGGAACGCTTTGCCCCCCTACCGACGGGGGCCCCACTCGTGGGGGCCCCACCAGTGGGGGCGCCGAACCTCATGGGGACAGAGCCTATCGCGTCCTTTACCAACGAGGATAACGGCGTGTGGCGGTTCTCCGTCTCCGCCATTGACGAGGTCGGCAACCGAGGCGCCGCGTCTGATATTTTCTTTAGAACGAGACGCTACGTTCCCCATACCTACATTACCTCGGTTGACGCATCCCAAAATGAGCAAGGTATCCTCTCGATACGGATCATCGGCAGGGGGTTTGCCGATGGGGGCCGGATTACCCGGATATTCCTTGACCGTGACGGGCAGGCCCCCTATGACCGTGAATACTTCCTGGAGCGGGGGGATTACCAGGTGCTCTCCGATCGGGAAATCGAGGTCCTCAGGATAGAAGATATTGAAGAAGGGGTGTACGTTATCGGAGTTGACCATCCCCTGCGGGGCCATTACCTGACCGCCCCCCTCGTGGTGGTGGACGAGACCGGAACCGTCAAATTCGGCGATTATTCCCTCACGTGGGAACCCTCGTGGGCAATACGTCCGAGCCGCCGTATCCCGGTCGATATGGCGTACCTCATCGTTATCGGCGTCATGCTGTTCGCCGCTCTGGGTCTGGCCGTCTCTATCCGGGGTATAGGCTCGGTGATAGCGGAAGGGGCGGCTTTGCGGAATGAAGCGGCGGCCCTTGTTATAGGAGATCTTATGCCACAGGAAAAGAAACGGCGGCTTGCCGGAATAAAGCGGCAGGGCGTTGGACTGCGCGTAAAGCTCGCCGCGTTTACCATCGCGCTGGTCATTATGGTGGTAACCTTAGTTTCGGTTCCCCTCTACGTGATGATGACCCGCACTCAGGAAGAAACCCTCCTCCGGGGGCTCTGGGATCGATCCTCGGTGCTGATGGAGGGCCTCGCTTCCAGCGCCAGAGCCTACCTGCCTTCGGGGAACGTTCTGGAATTAGGTTTCCTTCCCGGGCAAAGTACGGCGATCCCCGAAGCGCGGTATATCACCATTACCGGGTACAACGCCGGCGCCGGGGTCTTCGACGATTTTGTCTGGGCCACCAACGATCCGGATATTCTCCAGAAGATCAATACCGCCGAATTCCAGCCCGGCGTTTCCCGGATCACGGATGTGCTTTCGTCCCGGATCGAGGCCCTCACGGAAGAACTCAACGGCAAGGCCCGCGTCGAGGTCGACCACCTTTCTTCCAGTATCGTCGGCCTTACCCAGGAGGCGCTCTCTCTCGCCCTCCGCTCCGACCAGGACAGTATCCGGCGTCTTGACGATATACAGACCTCCATTCGCGCGCTGGAAACAAGGCTTACCGAGCGGCTCGCCGAAATAGGCATGGGCCATGGGATTGGATCCGAGCCGGCTTTTTCCCTGACATACCGCTCCGGCGAGGAACACTTTATCTTCTTCAAACCGGTTATGTACCGCCAGGGAACGGAGAATATTTATTTCAGGGGCCTTATCCGGCTGGAAGTTTCCATCGAATCTATCCTTGGGCAGATTGGCGCCGCCCAGCGGGGTATCCTGAGGATTATCCTCCTCGTGGCCCTTACCGCGCTGGCCCTTGGTACGGTAGGGGCGCTGGCGCTTTCCAGCATGATCATCAGACCCATCAAAAAGCTGGTAAACCATGTGGAACTCATCAGGGATACCGAGGATAAGGCCAAGTTGGAAGGGGTAGATATTCGCGTGAATTCACAGGACGAATTGGCCGTTCTGGGATCTACCATCAACGAAATGACCCAAGGACTCGTTAGGGCGGCCCAGGCGGCGGCGGATCTTACCATCGGCAAAGAGGTGCAGAAGAAGTTCATTCCTCTGGAACTGGATCGAGAGGGGAACAAGCTCACTTCGGGCGCGCGGGAAACCAAAGACATCGAATTTTTTGGGTACTACGAAGGCGCCAAGGGAGTTTCCGGGGATTACTTTGATTATCAGGAACTGGACGGCGGGCGGTACTACGCCATCATCAAATGCGACGTGGCCGGCAAGGGGATCCCCGCGGCGCTGATCATGATCCAAGTGGCTACCATATTCCTGCGGTATTTTAAGGCGTGGAAGCCCACCGCCGAGGGGATGCGTATCGAGGAAGTGGTTTACCAGATCAACGACTTCATTGAATCCTTGAATTTCAAGGGCCGGTTTGCCGCCTTCGCCCTGGCCCTGCTGGATACCCAGACCGGGCTCGTCCGGTTCTGCAACGCCGGGGACAATATTGTCCATTGGTTTGACGCCTCTCTGGGAAAGATGCAGACGCTGACCCTGCCGGAGACTCCCGCGACCGGGGTGCTTCCCAACGTCCTGGTGGAATCCAAAGGCGGCTACGCGGTGCGAACCTTGACGCTCGATCACGGGGATATTCTCTTCCTCTACACAGACGGCATCGAAGAGGCCAAGCGGAAATTCCGCAGCGACGAATTCCGGGAGATCCTCTGCACCGAAGGGCCGGAGGGCAGCCCCCACGCCAATCACGTGGCCGGCCAGGGGGACGAAGAACTGGGAGCCGACCGGGTAGAGGCCATCATCAACGCGGTGATGAACCGGCAGGTTTACCATCTCTCCAAGCACCACAACCCCGAAGGCGAAGGGGCCCTCCAGTTTAATTTTTCCGCCTGCCAGGGCAGGGTGGAGGAGGCGATTATGGCCATGGTCTCGGTGGAAAAGATGTTCCGCGTGTACAAAGCGCCGGGTTTTTCCGGCGATTCACGGGTTTTGGTGGATAAGAAGGTGGACGGCTTCCTCAAAGAGCATTTTCAACAGTACCGTACCTACTGCTCCCAAACGAGGGACTCGGAAAATCCCCTGTATATGTATTATACTCATGTTAACGAAGATCCCCAGTACGATGATCTGACGATCATTGGGATAAAGCGGAAGTAACAGGGAGGAGGCGATTATGGCGTTTACAGACCGGATGAAAGATCTTTTTGATCAGGGGCTTACGGCTTCCAAGGGACTTGCGTCCAAGGCCGGAGCAAAAGCTCAGGAACTGGGCGAGATGGGAGTGCTGAAATTCGAGGTCATGCAGCTTGAGGGGCAAGCCCAGAAGCTCATCGGACGCTTAGGAAACGAAGTCTACAACGCCTTTGCGGATCAGGGCGCCGAAAGCATTTCCGCGGAGAGCCCGGAGATTAAGCGGCTCTTAGAAGAAATCGCCGGCGTGAGAAGCGCGATAGAAAAGCGGGAAGCGGAACTCCGCGTCAAACGCGCGTAACCGGAGAATACGAGTTCTTGCCCAAAACGACGCCGCTTTTAGAGGTAAGCCGCCTTTCCATCGGGATACGGCGGGAAACGGAACTATTATCCGCCGTGGATGACATTAGTTTCAGCGTCCGGCGCGGGGAAATTCTGGGCATCGTGGGAGAGTCGGGCTGCGGTAAGAGCCTTACCTGCCTATCTATCGTAAACCTCCTTCCGGAGGCCGCGAAGATTACCGGGGGTACGATCGCCTATTTTCAAGAAAACGCGGAAAACGCCCGGAATATGGCTTCCCTCTCCGAACGGGAACTCTGCCGCATCCGGGGGAAGGAAATTGCGATGATCTTCCAGGAACCCCGGCAGTCCCTGAATCCCCTGGAGAAAATCGGCCCCCAGATCACCGAAACCTTGGAATTGCACGGCATGAAGAACAGAAAAACCGCCCGGCAATTGGCCCTGGAAATGCTGACAACGCTGGGCTTCGGCGAACCGGAAGCGGTTTTTCGCTCCTACCCCCACCAGCTTTCCGGGGGTATGTGCCAGCGGGTAATGATAGCCATCGCCGCGATCTGCCGGCCAAGGCTCCTCATCGCCGACGAGCCTTCCGCCGCCCTGGACGCGGCGGCGCAGGATCAGATTCTGGCCCTGCTGGGACGGATAAACCGTGATTTTAACACGGCGATCCTCTTTGTTTCCCATGATCTTTCGGTAGTGCACCGTTTTTGCGAACGTTTCCTGGTGATGTACGCCGGAAAGATCCTGGAGGAAGGGCCCGCAGAACTCCTCTTTTCCGCACCGGCCCATCCCTACACGAAGGGACTCACCGGCGCGATTCCCCGGAAAGAGCGGCGGGGAAGCCCGTTGGCGAATATCCCCGGTAGAGTTCCTTCTATAGAAAGCAGGCTTCCCGGCTGCCCCTTCGCGCCCCGCTGCGCCCAAGCCCAGGCGCAATGCAGCGCGGCCTTCCCCCCGGAGGCCCGCCTGAGCGCGGAACACCGGGTCCATTGCTTCGCGGCGGAGGCCCGCTATGACTGAACCGTTGCTTTCGGTTCGAGACCTCTCCTGCGCTTACACGAGCAGGAGCCTGGGGCCCTTTGGCAAAAAAGAGGTAAAAACGGTTCTTAACCGGGTCAATCTGGATATACGCGCCGGGGAGATCTTCGGCCTCTTGGGAGAGTCGGGCTGCGGCAAGACGACCCTGGCCCGCTGCATCCTGGGCATCATCGAATACGAAGGGGAAATCTTCATCGATGGGGTAAAGCGGGAGAAGATCGGCCTCACGCGGCAGTTGGCGCATACGCGGCAGTTGGCGCGTGCGCGCCAGGCTCAGATGGTGTTTCAAGACCCCGGCGCTTCCTTAACGCCCGCAAAAAAGACGGGCGGGCTGCTGGAAGAACCCCTCCTCGTACACCGGCTGGGAACCAAGGAAGAACGGCTGCGCCAAGTTGACGAAACGCTTATCCAGGTGGGGCTTGATCCGTCCTACAAAAAACGCCGGGTAAACGAGCTTTCGGGCGGCCAGAAACAGCGGGTCTGTATAGGCCGGGCGTTGATACTTCAGCCGAAACTCCTCATCGCCGACGAGGCCATCAGCGCTCTCGACGTGTCCGTGGGCGCTCAGATCCTCAACTTGTTTCGGGAACTCAACGAAAAAGGCCAGAGCATCCTGTTCATCTCCCACAACGCCGGCGCGATAGAGTACCTTTGCGACCGGGTTGCGGTGATAAAGGCCGGACGGCTCCTGGAGTAACCGCGGCGGCGGACTGCTTGAACCTTTTTTCGATCCGGAACATAGTAATTTGTACTATGCCTATCAAGATTCCAAAAACCCTGCCCGCTTACAACGCCCTCAGGGAAGAGAACGTCTTTGTCATTACCGAAGATCGGGCTGAACATCAGGATATTCGCCCCCTCAAAGTAGGGATCCTCAATCTCATGCCCACGACGCTGGACACGGAGATCCAGTTATTGCGGCTCTTGGGTAATTCCCCCTTGCAAGTGGACATCACCTTCCTGCGTATGGGGAGCCATGAATCGCGGAACGCCCCGCCGGGACATTTAGAGCGGTTTTATATCAGTTCCGGGAAGATTATCCAAGACCGGATACGGTTTGACGGCCTTATCATCACCGGCGCGCCGGTGGAAACCCTGCCCTTTGAAGAGGGTGATTACTGGAAGGAACTGACGGCGGTGCTGGACTATTCGTCGGCCAACGTCTGGTCTACCTTGCACATCTGTTGGGGCGCTCAGGCGGGGCTTTACCGGCGCTACGACATTCCAAAACGGGAGCTTCCCCGCAAACTTTTCGGCGTCTTTCCCCACCGGATAAACGAGCGCCATTCCATTCTGTTCCGGGGCTTTGATGATGAATTTCTGGCGCCCCAGTCGAGGCATACCGAAAGCGATAGAGAGGCTATTACCGCCTGTCCGTCGCTCTTGATCCATTCGGCTACCGACGAGGCGGGGGTTTTTATCGTTTCAGCGCGGGAAGGCCGGGAGATCTACGTCACCGGCCACCTGGAATACGACTCGCTCACCCTTGACCGGGAGTACCGCCGGGATCGGGACAAGGGGCTTCCTATCACGATCCCCAAGAATTACTATCCGGAGGACGATCCTTCCCGGATACCGACGGTTCGCTGGCGGGCTCACGCGCATCTCTTTTTTTCCAACTGGCTCAATTACGTTTATCAGGAAACGCCTTTCGACTTAACGGCGCTCTGAGCGTTCAGAAAACGCCGCCCTCCGCTTTTTTCTGTCCCGCAGTTTCTTCCGCGCCCATTCGGCGGCGTGGAAAAGCCGCGCGGCGGGGCGGTACGGGTAATCCCAACTCCCCGGACGGTGGACGATCCTGCCGCCGAAGCCGGTCTTGAAGCGGTAGAGGCCCGCCATGGGATGAGACGGATCGTCAGAGGGGGGAATACCAAAGAGGTCGTATTCTACGCAGCCGGCGGTTTTGGCGTCCAGCATAGCCCGCCATTGCAGCGCGTAGGGGGCCATCAGGTTCCGCTTATGGTTCGCCGATGCCCCATAGAGGTAATGCGCCTGGACGCCTCGAAAGAGGACGATCACCGCAGCCAGGGCTTCCCCCTCGTGCTCCGCCACGTAGAGCCCCAACGTCTGGCCTCCGCCGGCATAGTCCCGGTTGAGAGAAAAGAGCGTCTGATAGTAGGCGGCGTTGTGCAGGGCGATGCCGTCCCGCACGCTCGTCTCCTGAAAGAGGCGGTAGAAAACCGGGAGGCCTTCTTCGTCGAGGCGGCGCACGGCAACGCCTTTCTTCTCCGCCAGGCGGATGTTATAGCGCCATTTGGGTTTCATGCCATCCAGGAGTCCCTCCACGGAAGGCCGCAGATCGATGAGTACCGTGTCCGGCGGTTGAATATCCGCAGCGGCCCGGAAAAAAGGCTTTTCCGGAGGGGGAGGCGCCTCTCGTCCGTACCAGGGCGGATCAAAGCGGATAAAAGCCGTATCAGCAGGGAGAAACGACTTGAGTCCTCCGGCAAGCTCCGTCAGAGCGATGTTCCGGTCTTCCGGGGAAGCGTCGAGTTCCGGGCCCCAGGGGACGTAGGCAAAGGAAAGAGGCCCCAGACGGCGGCGCATCACCAGAAGCGGAGCGCGGGAATTTTCCCATTCAACCATAAAGGCATGAGGAATCCAGCCAAACCGGGCCTTAAAAGCGCCCCAAAAGCCGGATTGAAGAAAAGAACGCGCCCCATCGCAGCAGGCCGGATCCGCCGGAATAAGAGACTTGATGCGGCTCAATGCACTCCGCCTGAGGGGATGATTGTCGTCATAAGAGGCTTCCCCCGGACGGTCAACGCCTTGTCCCCGCAGAGAACGGCATGGGACTTTACCTCGATGGGTATTGAAAGGAACGTATCGATGTCGATCTGCGCCGGGGGGGCGCCTTCAGCGCCTTCAAGAAGCGCCCTCACGCCAGAGGGAGCGTCCCCCGCATCCAATACTTCCACCCGCTCGGCTCCATCCGGCCCCCGGCGATCCGATGCGGCCAGGAGCATTCCCCGGCTCTCCACCCCCCGCAGTTTGGCGGGCTTGAGGTTGTAGGCCACGATGATCCGTTTGTCCAGAAGTTCTTCCTCCGTGTAATGTCCCACCAACCCCGAAACGATAACCCGCTCTTCGGGAGTTCCCGAAACGTCTCCCACGTCCAGCTTGAGGATGTAGAGCTTGTCCGCCTTGGGATGCCGTTCCACGGAGGCGATCCGGGCAACCCGGAGATCGAGCATAGCCGTGAATTTTTGGGCGTTTTCCGATGACTCCCGGTTTGCCCGATCGTTCTGGCTTCCCGAATACCGTTCCCGCAGCGCTTCAATCAGGTCGTTTTCCAGCTTGGAGAAGAGCACCTTGGGCTGGAACACCTTCGTCAGCCCCTGATCCACGCCGATATCTTTCCAGGTAAGGCCCCCGGAAGGGTTTGGTTCCGCTACGGTGGGCGTTCCCAGGGAAAGGCCGAAGAACGATACAAGCGTCCGGGCGGCGGCGGGCATATACGGCTCGATCATGACACCAATATCCCGCACCACATAGCAGAGATCCCGTATCAGCGCCGCTGCGGCGGGGGGATCTTCCTCCCGCTTCTTCCACGGACATCCGTCTTGAAAAGCTTTATTCGCAAAAGAGGAAAGCTCAAAAATTTCCCGAAAGGCGTCCCGAAGTTCCGCCCGTTCCAGTTTTTCCGCAATATCCGCCTCGTAGCCCCGGATAGTGTTCCAGAATTCATCCCGGCCCGGCTGAGGCGGCGCGGCGGGGATTTCGCCGTTGTAATAGCGGCTTACGAAGGAAAGGGTGCGGTTCACCAGGTTCCCCAGATTACCGATAAGCTCGCCGTTCACTTTTTCCTGGAAATCCTTCCAGGTAAAGAGGGCGTCCGCTTTCTCCGGACGATTGTAGAAAATATAGAACCGCCACACATCGGCGCTGATGCCGGTCTCTATCGCGTCGGTTCCGAAGACTCCAATCCCTTTGGACTTGGAGAACTTCCCGCTTTCGTAGTTCAGATACTCGGTACTGCTCATGTGGTGCAGCATGGTCCATGCCTCGCCGCTCCCCAGGAGGCTTGAGGGAAAGATAACCGTGTGAAAAGGGATATTGTCCTTGCCGATAAACTGGAAAAGCTCCACCTCGTCAGGCCGCTTCCACCAATAATCCACAAAGTCCCGCCAACTCCGCAGGCCGCCGGTGTTTCCAGCCGTTTCTTTATTCGCCGCCGCCTTGACGCGCTCTTCCCCCAGGTTCCCGGTAATGGAAATATAACCGATTGGAGCGTCAAACCACACATAGAAGACTTTTTTCTCGTAGCCTTCCCGGGGAACGGGGATTCCCCACTTGAGATCCCTGGTGATGGCCCGTTCCCGCAGGCCGTCCCGAATCCACGCCTGGGTCATCTGGACGGCGTTGTTGGCCCAGAAACCCTTTTCCGCAGCGGTACGGATCCAGACCTCAAGACGATCCCGAATACGGGGAAGATCGATGTAGAGATGTTTCGTCGATTCCAAAGACGGGGTGGAACCGCAGCTTGAACAGCGGGGTTCTTTCAATTCCGCCGGCTCCAGGAGTTTGCCGCACGCCTCGCACTGGTCTCCCCGGGCATCGGCGCCGCCGCAGTGGGGGCAGGTTCCCCGCACATAACGATCCGCCAGGAACCGCCCGCAGTTGCCGCAGTAGAGCTGCTCTTCGGTATGTTCCGTGATAAAGCCCCGTTCATCGAGTTTTTTAAAGATGTCCTGCACGATTTCCGTCTGAATAGGCGTCGATGTCCGGCCAAATTTATCAAAGGCGATGTCAAACCAACGGTACGTTTCCGTATGGATCGCGTAGAAGCGGTCGCAGAGTTCCCGGGGGCTTATCCCTTCCCCAGCGGCTCTGGTTTCCGTAGCGGTACCGTATTCATCCGTACCGCAGATGTAGAGGGTCTCGTAACCTTTCAGCCGGCAGAAGCGGGCAAAGGCGTCGGCGGAGAGCACTTGGATTAGGTTTCCAAGGTGGGGCACGTTATTTACATAGGGAAGGGCGGAGGTAATGAGCCTGTGTTTCATAGGGCTACAATAGTAAAAAGACTCCTTTATGGCAAGCTGAATAGGATGAGCGAGCGGGGTTTGTATCTTGAGAATCGCCGGAACGTAAGACGGGCGAGGCTATTGAATAATTAGTGTCTGTCCACAAAGTCGGTTACTTTGCGGACAGACCTTGCATTTTCTCGCCTAACGGCTGCGAAAATGCGTTTTTTAAGGTGGTCTGTCCATAATGTGTCTACATTATGGA
>JAIRPG010000153.1 GCA_031257105.1 Treponema sp. | reverse complement strand
CATTTTCCAGACTCCCTCAGACATCGACCCCGGTATGCCGGTCTTTGCTTCAACCCAGAAAGATGGGCTCTGGTCTCTGCGCGAAGACAGGGAATGGAATATCGAGGAGTAAGGGGCGGGCGGAGCGCGCGCTTACGGTGAGCGATCTTTTTGACGCGGAAACCGGGTCTCCTGAAGGGCGGCCCCTCGCGGACCGGATGCGGCCCCAAACCCTGGACGATATAATCGGGCAGGATCATATCGTAGGACAGGGCCGCCTCCTCAGACGGGCAATTCAGGCGGACCGGCTTTCATCGATCATCTTTTATGGGCCGCCGGGAACGGGAAAAACGAGCCTGGCACGGGTTATCGCCAACACCACCAGGGCCGCTTTTGAAAGCCTTAACGCGGTACTAACGGGGATCAAGGATATTCGGGAAGTCATAGACCGGGCCGATGAAAAGCGGCGGCTCTATGGCAGGCGGACTATCCTCTTTGTGGACGAAGTGCACCGGTGGAACAAGGCCCAGCAGGACGCCCTCCTCCCCTGGGTGGAAAACGGCACGGTAATCCTTATCGGGGCCACCACGGAGAACCCCTTTTTCGAGGTAAACCGGGCGCTGGTAAGCCGGAGCCGCATCTTCCAGCTCAAGGCGCTGGAGGGAAAAAACCTCCGGAAGGCCGCCGAGCGGGCCCTTGCGGATCGGGAGCGGGGCTACGGCAAATGGCGCATCCGCTTTGAGGAAGGGGCGCTGGAACATCTGGTGGAGGTGGCCGGCGGAGACGCCCGGAGCCTCCTCAACGCCCTGGAACTGGCGGTAGAAACCTCGACGCCTTCCTGGCCTCCCGCCGAAGGCATGGAAATTTTCGTATCGTTTGAAGCCGCCGAGGAAAGCATTCAGCGCCGGGCCGTGCTCTACGACCGGGACGGCGACTACCACTTCGACACGATCAGCGCCTTCATCAAGAGCGTCCGGGGAAGCGATCCCGACGCGGCCCTGTACTGGCTGGCAAAGATGGTTCGCGCCGGGGAAGACCCATCTTTTATCTTCAGGCGGATGATCATCCTGGCCGGCGAGGATGTCGGGCTGGCGGATCCCCAGGCCCTGCCCCTTGTTATCGCCTGCGCGGAGGCTTTTGACCGTATCGGTTTTCCGGAGGGGAACTTCCCCCTGGCCCAGGCCTGCCTCTACCTGGCCACGGCGCCCAAATCCAATACCCTGATGACCTTTTTCGACGCCATGAAGGAAGTGGAAAAAGAGGACGCCGAAGTGCCGGCCCACCTGCGGGACGCGAGCCGGGACGCGGAGAGTTTTGGTCATGGAGACGGGTACATCTACCCCCACGCATACCGGGAGCACTGGGCCGCCCAACAGTATTTGCCCGACGCGCTTCGGGGGAAGATCTTCTATACCCCGTCCACGATCGGCTATGAGGGGAAAATCAGGCGGGGCGTACTGGAAAAGCGGGAAATTCAGGCGGCGGTCATTCTGGGCGATGTCACGGGCGACGCTGCGGTTAACGCCGAGACGCTTACCTGGTCGGCTTCTTCCAAAGGCCGGGAAGGCTGGTTCAAACGCCTGGAATCGGGGAGAAGCGCCCTGCTCCTCAAAGACCGGGACGTTCTCTTAGGGCAAAGCTCTCTTGCCCGGCACGATCGGGTGCTTATCGCTGCCGCCCATGACGGCCTTATCCTCTGGGAATGTCTCCGCCGCTGTCCCGAAGGATTACAGGCGGCGCTGGTGGATACCGGCGCCGCCCGGGACGCCCTGCTCCGTTTTACCGAGACGCTGGACGAACCGGAACAGCCCCAAATCGCCGTATACCCTTCAGGACGGCTTCCCGGCGGGGAGGAAGCCGAGGCGTTTTTTTCCACGAGGATCTTCGATCATATCTTTGCCCGGGAACCCTGGCGGCGCGGCTTTGGCGGCGCGGACGGAACCGTTGAAGCCGGGCGGTTCTTTCGGGAATTTGCCGAAAGCGCCCGGGCGCTGCTTGACCGGAACGGGGATCTGATCCTTCTCCAATCTCCGCCTAAATTAGGAGAACGCCTTTCCCGTATTCTGGCGGAATTCCATCCCGGCGACCTCGCGGAACGGTTGGCGGGGGCGGAAGAACGGTTCTTTCTAGAACCGGCTGCCCCTTCCTCCGGACGCTGGACATGGACGGCGGAAGACCTCGAAGGGGCCTTCCAAGACGCCGGTTTCCATACGAACCTTACCGTCCTGGATCAGACGGAGGAACGGCTTCTCACCGGAAAAGATATAGGGCTCTGGTTTGATTCGGAACGATCGGTTTGGGGGAACGCTCTTTTCCGCGCTCTGGGAGAGCGGGACTTTTCGCTGCTCCGCGCCGTCTTTTTGGAACGGATACAAGAAGGGCCGGTCACCTGGAAATGGAAAAGTCTTCTCCTCACCGCGCGGCCGCGCTTAACGTCCCTCGCCGGATAAACGCGTCCTGGTAACCTCCGTCCTTGAAGCGCCTCAGGAGCGCGCCCCCTTCTCCCCTGCTGAGCGGGCCGAGAAGGATACGGTAAAGGGGCTGTCCCGAACTGTCCGCTTCCTGAACGAGGAGCGGAAAGGTCGTCCCGATACGGGCCAGCTCCGGTTCCACTGAAGCGACTACCCGGTAAGCCCCCAATTGGAGATAATATTTACCGTTTTCCAATTCCTTGATTACCGGCGCGGAAAAACGCGCTTCGGCAGTCTTGACCGGCGGCGGCGCCGGTTTTTCCTGTGGAACGCCGCCTACGGGGGGCCGTTCCTCGGCGGGAACCAAGCTAAATTCATAGGCCCCGTCATTATAGGGCCATTCCGGGGGAGCGGGCTTTTCTTCGGCAACGCCCGTATCAACCGTTCCGTTCGGGCCGGTTTCTTCGGATACGTCGCCTCCATCAGTTTTTTCCCCGGTAACGCCCGTATCGGCCGTATCGGCCGTATCGGCCTCCGAGCCGGTTTCTTCGGATACGCCGCTTACATCGGGTTTTTCTTCGGGAACGCCGCCTGTATCGGCAGGTATACCGCCGTTTCCAACGCCGACGTATCCTTCTTTTCCCTGAATTTCCGAAAAAGACAACGCGGCGCCCGAATCTTGGGACACGGTCAGCCGTATTTTGCCCGCGGTCTTGCCGCTCAGCCCAATACGATCCGCCGCTTCTGGGGAAAGCATCGCTAAAAGCCCGGGAGCTTCCAGGGTGTCGACAACGGTTACCTTGATCGATTGTCCGGTGGCGGGGTTGATGAGTTCCACCGATGTATCTTTAGGCAGGTAATTAGTCTTGATGTAAAGGCCCGTTCTGGGAAGTTCCCCTTCCCGGCTCACCGACGCGGAACCTTCCCAAATGGTAGCGCCGGTACAGAAAACCAGAACTCCAATGAGCGGCAAAACCGTTCCAAGATGACGTTTCATACGCTTTCCCTTCTTTTAGCTCTTCAACCGGGGAACCAGGATACCCGCCACAATGCCGGCGTTTGGGAATTCACCGGTGTACTGTTGTTCATACAAAAACTGGTAGGGAGCGACTTTGAAAAGCCGGATCAGAATTCGGGGAGGTTTTGGCGTTTTCATGTCGGTAAACCCCTGGTAATCCAGAACGGCAAGCACCAGAAAATCGACTCCCCCTTTCCATGCGTTATCGAGTTCGAAACGGGCTTCACCGGGTAATTCGGCTCCCGGATGCCCTTCAAGCCGCAGAATCGGGGCGTTACTGGCGATATGCCCGTTTTCAAAGAGCCCGTCCATAAATTCATTTTCCCAATTACGGGAAAATTGAGCTTCGGGTTGGTTCTTCTGGAGGCCCGTCTCAACCACCAGTACCGAAATAGTATCCGCCGCCGCGGGAAAACCCGTTGGAAGTCCCGCCGCCGCCACAAACAACCACAGAAAAACGCCGATCCGCCTCGAATTCATGGAATCCTCCCTTTTCCCTATCGGCTTAAGAAGAAAAACCCTATAGTCTAAATCGTCTTTTTATGTATTATTTATCGCTTGTCTATGAAATATTACGCGATACAGGTAAAAACAAGGGCGGAGGAAAAATATATGAACCTCTACAAGGCCCTGCATCCCGAAAGTCCCGTCGTTTTGTACTTCCCCAGACGGCAGATCAATATCCGGCGCCGGGGCGTTATTACTTCCGAAACCCAGGCGATATTTCCCGGTTATGTTTTTGTTGAACTGGAAAGCGATGACGCGATTACCAACTATCATTGGACTTTCCGCAAAACCGACGGGTTCTACCGTTTTCTCAAGTCTAATCAGAATATTTGCCCCTTGGAAAAGGCGGATCTGGAAATCGTGCTCCACTTCATCAAGAAAATAGGCCCCATAGCGGGCGCGTCCAAAGCCTATCTTGATGAAAACTCCCGCATTGTGGTGACCGAAGGCCCTCTCATGGGTCTCGAGGGGAAGGTAATAAAGGTCGATAAGAGAAAAGGGAGGGCGAAGATCAAACTGGATCTCTACAACGATTCCTTTTCTATCGACATGGCTATCGAGTTTATCGGAGCCGCGCCGAGACCGAGCCGCCAGGGAACGGGATGATGGGCAGAGGGGGAAAAGGGAGAGAAAGAGGGCAGGTTGATCAAAGAACAAGATGACCACATTAAAATCAGGGCGGTTGTATATTATCGGGGCCGGCTTTGCCGGCCAAACTCTCGCGCGGGAAATCCGGGCCAAGGCGATCTATGGCGAAGTAGTGGCTTTTCTGGATGATGATCCCGAAAAGATAGGCCGCAAAATTGAGGGTATCCCCGTACTGGGCCCCATCAGAGACGTGGCAAGGCTCTTGCGGACGAATCCCGCCGATGAAGCCATCATCGCCATCCCAAGCGCGGCGAGGGAATACCTTTCGGAACTCTACGACATTCTCAAACGGGCGGGGTTTGAACGGATTCGTATCCTCCCGGCCATATCTCAAATAGTCCAGGGCGGCGCCCATCTGATCCAGACTCGTTCCATTGATCCGCAGGATCTGCTGGGCCGCACGCCGGTAACGGTAAACCTTCGGGAAAGCCTTTCGTACCTACGGGGAAAACGGGTGCTGATCACCGGCGCGGGAGGCTCTATCGGCAGCGAACTGTGCCGGCAGCTCCTCTCCGGGGGCGCCGCCCGGCTTTACCTCTTCGGGCATGGCGAAAACTCTATCTACCAAATAGATCGGGAACTCCATCTCCTCCAGGACGAGGGAGTAGGCGAAAAAGCCGCCTTAGTCCCGATCATCGGGGATCTTAAAGACCGGGACTATATCGATTATATTCTGGGCAGGCTCAAGGCCGATGTGATCTTCCACGCCGCGGCTTACAAACACGTGCCCATGACGGAAGAAAATCCGGTGGCGGCTCTTGAAAACAACTTCTTCGGTACCGAAAACCTGGTAGACGCCGCGAGGAAACACCGGGTTAAACGGTTCGTTTTTATCACCACCGACAAGGCGGTGGAGCCGGTTTCGGTATACGGGGTGTCCAAATACCTCTGCGAGCGGCTTGTTTTGGAAGCCGCCGCCAAGGAGTCCGGGGAGGTTAACTTCATGGTTGTCCGTTTCGGCAACGTTTTGGGTTCACGCGGCTCTATTATGCCTCTATTCCAGAAGCAAATCGAAAAAGGCGGCCCGGTAACGATTACCGATCCGGAAATGCGGCGCTGGTTTATGACCATCCCCGAAGCCTGCTCTCTGGTTCTCGAAGCGGGAGGCGTTGGGGAAAACGGCAATCTCTACCTGCTGGATATGGGTGAGCCGGTGCGGATCCGCGACCTGGCGGAGCAAATGATCCGGTTCTACGGTTTGGAGCCGGACAAGGATATTAAGATCGAGTATATCGGCCTCCGTCCGGGGGAGCGGCTGGACGAACAACTCTGGGCCGGGGATGAGCAGCCGGTACATACCGGGTACAATCGCATCCTCAAGGTAGTGCGTAAAAAACCGTACCGTATCGATCTGGAAGCGTTGCGGAACAGGCTTAACCCTATCTGCCGGTATGATCCTTCCCAGGCGGATCGGTACCGGGACGGCGCGGCTCTGCGCCGGCTCTTGAAGGAGGCTATTCCAAGCCTTATCATTCCGGGTGATGGCAATGGATGATATTCCTTTTGCCCTCCCTTTTATCGGGAGGGAAGAAGAGGACGCGGCGCTTCGCGTACTCCGCTCCGGCTGGCTTACCACCGGAAAGGAAGCGCTGGCTTTTGAAGCGGAATTTGCCCGCTATTTCGGCTTGGAACGTCTCGGCGCGCGGGCGGTGAATTCCGCCACCGCCGGACTCCACCTGGCGCTGGAAGCCTTAGGCATCGGGCCGGGAGATCTGGTACTGGTTCCCTCGTACACGTTTACCGCTACCGCCGAAGTAGCCCGCTATCTCGGCGCGGACGTCGTCTTTGTGGATGTAAAGCCCGGCGGTTTTCACCTGGACCCGGCGGCGCTGGAGGCAACGCTGGAGCGTCTTGTGCAAGGGCTCCCCCCCTATCCTGACCGGCGGGGAACGAGCGCCGCCGGCGGTTTCGGCCCTCGGGGAAAAGCCCGAGCGGTTATCCCCGTCCACTATGGAGGCCTCCCCTGCGACATGGACGCGCTTCTGCCCATCGCAAAGCGTTACGGCCTCAAGATAGTGGAAGACGCGGCTCATGCTTTTCCTTCGCGGCTTCCCGACGGGCGCTGGATCGGGACTATCGGGGATCTGGGGGTCTTCTCGTTTTACGCCACCAAAACCATCACCACAGGCGAGGGGGGCATGGTAGTCGGCTATGACGACGCGCTCCTCCGCCGGATCGAGGTGATGCGTTCTCATGGTATAGATCGTAGTATATGGAACCGCTATAGCGACCCCAGGGCTTCCTGGTATTACGAAGTCATCCAACCGGGCTTCAAGTACAATATGCCGGATCTTTTGGCCGCCATCGGGAGGGTTCAGCTTGACCGGGCAGCCCTGCTGCTTGCTCAACGGGAAGCCATCGCCCGCCGTTACGATGAGGCTTTTGAGCGCGAGGCGGGCCTCCTCATTCCCCCTACCGGGCCGGGAGACGCCCGGCATCTGTACCCTTTACGGCTTAATCCGGCGTATGGTTCCCCTGAACAAGACGCCGGGCATCTTGATGCCGGGCATCTTGATGCCGGGCATCGAAACGCCTTTATCGCCGGCTTAAAAAATAGGGGGATTGGCGTTTCGGTGCACTATATTCCCCTGCATATCATGCCCTACTATCAAAAACGCTACGGTTTGGCCCCGGAAGACTTTCCGGAGTCCCTTAAAAGTTTTAGAAACGTCATCTCTCTGCCTATCTGGCCCGGTATGGGCGAAGAACGGGTTGAACGGGTAATCGCCGCCGTCAAAGAGACCTTGAAGCGGGGCGCGTTTCCGCCATGAACGGCCCGCTGTTTGTAGACGACATCGATATTCCCGGCGTACTCGAAGGTATTACCATACGGTCGCCCGTTTCTAAAGGCCGCTTGCTCTCAATTGAAGCCCCTAAACTGCCGAGTTCCTATTACCTCATCCGGGCCGAGGATATTCCCGGAAAGAACGAGTTACCTGATTTTCCCGTTCCGATATTGGCCGGTGACGATCTTGCGTACCGGGGTGAGCCGGCGGCCCTCCTTATCGGGCCTGACAAATACCAGTTGGAAGAATTGGCCGGCCAATGCCGGGTAATCGCGGAAGAAGAGCCGCCCCGGTTTGAGCGCCATGCCGTTCCCCCGGAAGCGATCCTCGCTCAAAGACATATTCACCGGGACGAGGGATGCTTTCAGGAAGCTCAAACCATCGTGGAGGGGACGTATATCACGGGAATACAGGAGCATTGGTATTCTGAACCTTCCGCCGCGCTGGCGGTTCCGCTGGCGGTTCCGGTGGCGCTTCCGCCAGTGGAACCGTCGGAAGCGCTGCGAATACTCACCGCCACCCAGTGGCCTTTCCAGGTACGACGGTCGGTCGCGGCGGTCCTGGATATGGCTCCTTCCCTCATACGAGTGGAACCTACCCGAATAGGCGTTCACCTGGACGGCAAGATATGGTACCCCTCGCTCCTGGCCTGCCACGCGGCGCTGGGGGCCAAGATTTCCGGAAAACCGGTACGGCTCTCTCTTTCCCGGGAGGAGGATTTTCGTTACAGCCCCAAACGGAACGGCGCGGAGATCCATATCCGCAGCGCCCTGGGAGATAGGGGGCAGCTTCTGGCCTCCGAGATTTCGGTAGTGACGGATATGGGAGGCCGGGGAGTATTTACCGATGAAATCTTAGATAGAACATGCCTTGGCGCCTTGGGGGTCTATAAACACGGAGCAATCAAGGTAGAAGGAACGGCTATAACCACCAATATGCCCCCCGCAGGCCCGCTGGCCGGCTTTGGTCTGGCCCAGGGTTTTTTTGCCGCGGAGCGCCACGCTTCCCGTATCGCCGATACGCTGGGACGCGATCCGGCGGAATGGCGGAAGAACAACCTATTCTCCCGGAATAAGCTCCTCGCGATAGGCGCATCGATCCAGGATGCGTCCGCTCTAGACGGGCTCTTGGATACCGCCGCGGCTATGGGGGATTATTACCGCAAATGGGCCGCTTACGAGCTTTTACGGAACCGCCTGAGGGAAAACGGGGAAGCGGAAAAAGGGGAAGCCCGGCGGGGAATCGGTATTGCCGCCGCCTATCAGAGCGGCGGGTTTCTCTACAGCGGCGTTGACCGGGGCGTCTACGCCGTGGAGATCACCTTAGAAAAAGACAGTTCCCTGGAAATCAAGGCCGCGATTGTCTCTTCCACCAATGAATATCAACAGATCTGGCGGAACATCGCCGCGGATATTCTCGCCGTGGACGGCGCCGCCGTCCGCTTTGTAACGGAGGGTACGGAAAACACGCCGGATCCGGGGCCCGCCTGCCTTTCCCGAAATATCACGGTTATCACGAGGCTGGTGGAACGGGCGTGCGCGGCTATCAGAAAGCAGCGTTTTCGGGATCCGCTGCCTATCACGGTACGCCGCGCCTGCCATCCGGTTAAACGCGAAAATTGGGAAGGCAAACCGTCCGATCAAACCGCCTTTGCCCATCCCGGTTGGGGAGCGGCGGTGGTGGAGACATCCATCGATCCGGTCTCCTACACGCCCCTGATACGGGGCGTATGGCTCGCGGTAGACGGCGGAAAAATCCTCTGTAAACAGGGCGCCCAGCGTTCTCTCACGTTACAGGCGATCCACGCGCTGAGTTGGGCCGGCAGGGAATGGCTTCGCTATGAAGACGGACGTATCCCCGATACGCAAATCCGGGGGTACGGTATCCCGCTATCCGAAGACGCCTTCCCCATTCACATTGAGTTTATCTCGAATGACGCCGCCGGCCCGAAGGGTATTGGGGAATTGGCTTTTAATTGCGTCCCCGCCGCCTATGTCCAGGCGGTATCCCAGGCTATTGATTTCTCTTTTTCCCAAATCCCCATAACCGCCCGTGATATTTGGGAGGCCGTAACGCTGAAACACAAGGAGTTAAAACGGTGACCGTCAATTTTATCCTGAACGGCGAAGACGCGGAGGTACAGACCGGGGCTAATACCCGGCTGCTGGATATACTGCGGGACAATTTCAAACTTATGGGCGCAAAAGCGGGATGCCGATCCGGGAATTGCGGCGTCTGTTTCGTCATTGTTATCAACCGGGAGAACAGCCGTGAAAGCGGACGGGTAATGCCTTCCTGCCTTATTCCGGCCTTTCATGTCCGGGGCCGTGAAGTGATCACCATCGAAGGCTTTTCCCAGAATAACGAGTACCAAGACATTATCGAAGGTTTTTCTCAGGCCGGCGTGGAGAACTGCGGCTACTGCGACTCCGCCAAAATTCTGGTCACCGAAGCTCTGTTGGAGCAGACCCCCAGGCCCTCGCGCCAGGAGATTCTAGCCGCCTTTCGGGGGATCCGGTGCCGCTGTACCGATCCCGAAAGCCTCGTTGAAGGGGTGTTGGCCGCCGCGGAGACACGGCGCCGGAGAGTCTATGGACGTTCCTCGTAATCAGATATTTTTTCCCCAGAGCCTTCAGGAGTTGTTCGGCGCGTGGCGGCGCTTTCCCGACGCGGCGATTTACGCGGGAGGAACGGGAATATTGGGGTTTCAGGGACAAAAAAGCATAACGCTCCCCTCAAATATCATCTCCTTGGAGCGGTTGGAGGAACTCTATCAAATCACGAAAACCGAGCGGTACTTAGAAATCGGGGCCATGGTTACCTTAAACGATATTATCAACCTGGGAAAAAATGTGCCTGAAGCATTTACCCTGGCCCTTAAAAACAGCGCCGGCCCCCAGCGCATGAATTTGGCTACACTGGGGGGGAATATCTGCCGCCGGGCGCTCCGGCGGGATACAGCAGCCGCTCTTATCGCTCTGGACGCCCGGTATGAACTACGTACCGCCCAGCAGGCCAGGTGGATTTCCGCCTTCCGATTCTCCCAGTCAGACGCGCCGGCGATCAATTCCCAGGAACTGTTAACCAGGATACGGATCCCCCTGGAACTCTGGAATTACTCACGCTACAAAAAAATGCGCGATCCCTATGAAGAAAATCCCGGCGGAAGCGTCGCTTTTATCGCCCGGATAGAGAAAAACGCCCTTATGGACATACGAGTAGTCTGCGCGGGGGAAACCATACTCCGGGATAAGAACAGCGAAGCCTTTCTCGTCGGTAAACGTCTTCCCCTCGATAGGCGGGTGGCCGCGCAATTCACCGAATTCTGGAGAGTTTGCCTAGAGACGGCTGAAAAAATCGACGCAATGCCGAGGGCGGTTATGCTTAATTTCATTGAATCCGCTATTGTAGCCCTTTCCGGCTGATAATCCTTTACATTGCATTTTTAATCTTCATATGCTATGTTTTATGAGGGGGGGGGCCGTACATCGGGTTGAGCGGTCTGCCCCAAGTACCGCCCATAAAGCAACCGGCTTTGTGGACAAGATACAAGAGCAGATGGTTGCATAAAGCGTGTTTCGGCCGCGTATGACGTACCGGATGTGTCATATCTTAGGTTTTTTTTAGGCGTTTAGCCTAAAAGGTGTTTTTTTGTCTCATTCTTACTATGAATACCGTTTTTGCTTTGGATCAAATCCTTGCCGGGTTGTTATAGAGGAAGAATTTCCCGCGATAAACACAATCTTCGCGGCCTTAAGTTCCTCAACGCGGACACTCCTCGTCTGCGATACGAATACCCTGCGTTTTGCCCAACGGGTAGGAGAACTTCCCGCGGTTATTCTTGAATCAGGGGAAACGGCGAAGCGCTGGGCCTCAGTCGAAAAGATACTAAGAGGCGCTTACGAGGCGGGGCTTGGCCGGGACGGGCTTTTTATCGGCATTGGCGGCGGGGTTGTATGCGATCTTACCGCGTTTGCCGCATCGGTGTACATGCGGGGCGCTTCCCTCTGCCTCATCCCCACGACCCTCCTCGCTATGGCGGACGCCTCTCTGGGAGGCAAGACCGGTTTTGATCTATTTGATATAAAAAATCTGGCCGGTACGTTTTACCCTGCCGCGTTGGTATATATGCCCCTGGAAAGCTTACATTCGCTGCCTGAACGGGAATGGCGCTCCGGTATGGCGGAACTTATCAAAACCTCCGTGCTGGACGAGGATGAACTGATGTTTTCCCGTATCGCCTTATCCGGCGCCGCAGATACGGATTCGGCCTTTCTTATTTCCCGTGCGGTGGAAATTAAAGGCCGGATTGTTGAAGAGGATCCTCAAGAAACCGGAGAACGCCGGGCCTTGCTCAATCTTGGACATACTTTTGGTCATGCCCTGGAAACAAGCGCCGGACTGGGCCGCCTTTCTCATGGGGAAGCGGTGGCGTGGGGTATGGTCCGCTCATGCGAACTGGGCCGGGCGCTGGGGATCACCCCGCCTGAACGCGCCCAGGCTATCATTGACGTCATCAATTCCCAGGGCTACGAAACCCGCGCCCCTCACCCGCTCATGGGTGATAGCGCGCTTTTTATGCGGGCGCTGGAAGGCGACAAAAAGAAACGCGGCGGGGGGATGGTCTTTGTGACGCCCGCCGAGCGAGGCGCCCGGCTCGTAGACCCGAGTGGGCGCGGCGATTCTTTTATTACCTTGATAGAATCTCTGGTAAACGGAGCGTATTCTCGATGAACGTCTCGGCGCGCTTTTTTCTTGTATTGCTGTTTTTCTTTAACGCCGGCGCGGTTAAATGGACGCTCTCGGCGCAGGAAGACGCTGAAGAAACAGAACCTGTTTTCTATATTCGGGATATTACATTTAACATTACCGGGCAAACCCGCCCTTTCGTTCTGATGAATCATGGTGAATTTCAAAAGGGAGAGCGGATAACGGGCAGGACAAACCTGGAAGCGTATCTGCGGCGCAAGACGCAGCTGCTCTATAATCAGCGGGTATTGAGTCAGGTTCGTATTGAACATACCGAAGGAACAGCGGACTCAGGCGGCGAAATTCCGGTGGATCTTCTGGTCAGCACGGTAGATACTTGGAATATTATCGCCCTGCCCCGCCCGCAGTGGGACGACAATGACGGTTTCGATCTAACCATCAAGGCCCGGGACTACAATTTCTTGGGAACCATGAGCCCGCTTCGAATCGATCTGGGCTATAATCTTAAACCTGAATACCGTGATAACGGATTTGACGGTTCCAAAGGTTCCTGGAATTTTGAAATCGATTCCGATATTCCCTTTAGAGCCCTGGGGTATAACTGGATCGTTAACTTCGATCACTTTTTCTCGTATATTTACGACGAACCCGTATCCTATAAGAATATTACGGGAATATCCGTAGAAATTCCCACTGCCCTCCCCTTCTCCCCGGCGGCCGTCATCACCGCCGGATTTGACGAGTCGTTTAACGTACATGAAAAGAACGCGGATCGGTATAAAGAAGAATATGGCGCGTACCACAAAGAAGAGTGGTATATGTCCAGCGAAGTTTACGGTCAATGGAAGATGCCCACCGGTTTTATGGCCGGAAATTTCGGAGAATTTATTTACACGCCGAAGTTGTCGGGAAAAATCAATTACCAGCCCGGCGGCGATGTGGGAGATCTGCGCCGGAACCCAACGCTGGGTTTCAGCCATACATTGGGCTTCGGCCAGATTGACTGGGTCTCCAATTATCGCAGCGGTCTTGATGTTTCCATCGGTAATTCCAATACGTTAATTTTCGATTCTACCCCGTATTGGCGGAATACGCTGACCTTTTCCGCGACCGGGCATCGGCCAATATTTTCTTTCCTTGGTTTTTCGGGAATGCTTCAATATCGTCAGTGGTTCAACACATACTCCGATACGGCGGGAGACGCCATCCGGGGAATCGTCAACAAGAATCTGGCGGCCGAATATATGCTCTCCCTAAACCTGGACTTTCCCTTCCGTATACTGGACTTTAGGCCTTCAATTTGGTTTAACCAGCCGAAGCTGCGCCTTTTTGATCTGGAATTTCAACTTTCTCCTATTCTTGATCTGGCGCTAATTCGGGATCCTATTCGGAATATCCGGTTTTCACCGGCGGAGATTCAAGTTGGCGGCGGTCTGGAACTTATTATTTTTTCCCATTTCATGCGGAGCCTCTACCTACGGGTTAGCGTCGGTTACGATCTAAAAAAATTGTTTAGCACAGGTGATTTCGGAAACAACAGAGAAGTTTTTATCGGCCTTTACCATCACTACTAAAAATGAAAATAGACGTTTTACTGCCGGTTATCGGCAAATTATACCGCCTGCTCTCCGGAAAGCACAAAGCATACCTGGCGGCCCTTACCGCCCTGACCATCGGCCTGTCGCTGGTTGAAACCATCGGCATTTCGATAATCATGCCGTTTATTTCAATGGCTTCGGAACCCGGCCTGCTCGATTCCGGCTGGTATAAAAAGGCGTTTGACCTGTTCGGCTTTGCGGATAAAAAAACATTCATTGTTTTCTTTGGCGCCGCCATTATTGTGTTCTATCTGTTCCGGGCTGTGTACAGCGTCGGCCACATTTATTCAATCAATCGTTTCTCCCAGGCCATGTACAAATATTTTTCCCAAAAACTCTTTACCACTTTTTTATCGATCCCGTACAGGGCTTACGCGCAGAAAAATTCCGCCGTTTTAACGCAGATCATCGGCGAATCGGCAAACGTCAGCAGTCTGGCGCTGAATGTACTGCAGGCAGCGTCCGAGATATTTACCGTACTGTTCGTATATACCCTGATGGTGGTAATGAACTGGAAAATGACCCTCGTCCTTACCGTTTTTCTGCTCTGTACAATCCTCAGTTTTTTGCGTTTGATGATAAAAAAATCAAAAGCCCAGGGAATCAAACGGCTCGAGTCCTCCAGAAAATTATCCTGCGTCTTCAGGGAAACATTTGGCAATTTCAAGTTTGTAAAATTGAAAGGGAATGAAGAGGGAATCCTGCGCGGTTTTAACGCATCGCTTGACACCTATTCCAGATCGCAGGTTGCGACCAATACCATCGGCATCATGCCCAAGACGATTCTTGAAAGCATCGGCTTTTCCCTGCTTGTGGCCGCGGTAATCGCCATTCTCTGGATATACCACGACGCTTCCAGAGTTATCCCCATTATCTCAATGTACGCCCTTGCCCTGTACCGGATACTTCCCGCAATGCACCGGCTCCTGGGCAATGTAAACAATATCGCCTATATGCAGCACGCGCTTGACATTGTAGACGAAAACCTGCGCCTGCCGGTGGAAACCGAAGGAACAGCGGCGGTCAGCTTCAATACCAATATCCGTCTTGAAAACATTTCCTTTAGTTATATCGAAGGAACCGAAGTCCTCCGTTCCGTTTCCCTTGAAATACGCAAGGGCGAAAAAATCGCCATTACCGGCGAAAGCGGCTGCGGTAAATCCACCCTGGTGGATGTCATTATCGGCATACACAAACCAACAGACGGAACCATCTACATCGACGACGTTCCCCTTACCAGCGCAAACATCCGCGCATGGCGGAGCAACATCGGCTATATCCCCCAGAGCATCTACCTGTTCGACGGCACCGTGGCGGAAAACGTCGCGTTTGGTTCCCGGCCGGACGAGGCAAAAATACAACAGGCGCTGCAAACGGCCAACATTTGGGATTTTCTTACCACCAAAGAAGGCATCCACACCCGCGTCGGCGAAGGGGGCATACAGTTGTCGGGCGGCCAGCAGCAGCGCATCGGCATTGCGCGGGCGTTATACGACGACCCCGGCGTACTGGTGTTGGACGAAGCAACCTCGGCCCTGGACACCGAGACCGAAGAAAAAATTATGGACGAAATTTACAGCGTCAGCAAAAACAAAACCCTGATAGTCATCGCCCACCGGTTAAGCACGGTGGAACGCTGCGACCGGAAAATCCGCATGGAGAACGGCGGCATATTCGATACCCATGACAGAACAAGAACTTAAAAAAATAATTACCGGCGGCGAATCAAGCAAGGTTCAGTTTAAAGAACATTTACCGCATATAGACAGCCTTGCTCATGAAATTATCGCGTTTTCCAATTCGCAGGGCGGTATAATCATATTTGGCGTGAACGATAAAACAGGCGGTATTAGAGGACTTTCTTTTGAGGAAATACGCGAGGTAAACCGGCAGTTGGTAAACGCCGCCAGTCAAAAAGTATATCCGCCGGTGTTTCTTACAACAGAAACAGTTCATATAAACGAACAGGCGCTTGTCATCGCGCAAATTGACGAAGGCGCGGGCAAGCCGTACAAGGACGCAAACGGCGTTATTTATGTAAAAAACGGCGCGGATAAACGAAAGGTAACGTCAAACGAGGAACTTGCGCGGCTGCTGGGTGCGGGCGGTTATATGCAGGCGGACGAAATGGAAATTGGCGATTCCTCTATAAAAGACCTGGACGAACGGCTCTTTGCGGCATATTTCAAAAAAGAATTTGAAATGACATATCAAGAAAAAGGCATGACCCTGGAAGAAGCCTTGTCGGTAAAAAAAGTTATGCGTAACGGACATCTATCGCTTGCGGGGCTTTTGTTTTTTGCGTGTGAACCGCAGTCCTTTCGTCCGCTCTTTACCATAAAAACAGTTACCTTTCTGGGCAACGACATTGGCGGTTGTAATTACCGGAGTAAGCCGGAAGATTTAAGCGGAACCATACCGGAACTATACAAACAAAGTATGCAATATATTAAAAGCAGTATTAAATATATGCAGAACGGACAGGGATTTAATTCTATTGGCGAGCCTGAAATATCCATTATTGCCCTGGAAGAAGTGTTACAAAACGCCCTTATTCACCGCGATTATTTTAAAACCGCTCCGGTACGTCTGCTTATATTTGATAACCGTATTGAAATAATCAGCCCGGGCAAACTGCCCAATAGCCTTACGATAGACGAAATAAAATACGGAAATCCCGTTACGCGCAATCATCAAATCGCGTATTTTGCAAGCCGCACAATGCCCTATACCGGCCTTGGTTCAGGCCTGCGCCGCGCCTTTATGCATCAGCCGGATATTGAACTTATAAACGATATAGAAGGCGAACAATTCATTGTGCGCTTACCGCGTTTACCGGCATAATAACCCGGAAAACCGATTATTCCATTAGTAATGAAATATATATTCCATTATCACTGGAATATATAGGGCGCTTTATGTATACTTAACTCATGAAGTTATCGGACATAGAGGAAGCGGCGGAGCGGCAAAAAACAGACGCAAACGGGCGGGATAACGGGCTTGTGCGCTCAAGCCTCTCCCAACTGCCGGATATTCAGAGCCATGCTTTGGTGGTTAGCGGCATCCGGCGCTGCGGCAAGAGTACGCTGCTCCATCAGTTTATCAGGCAATTGGGCAGGGACTGGTTTTACCTCAACTTTGACGACCTGCGGCTTTACGACTTTAGCCCCGGCGATTTCCGGCTTTTGGACAAGGTTATAGCGGGGAACGGCGCAAAACTGCTCTTTTTTGATGAAATTCAGTCCGCCGCCGGTTGGGAACTGTATGTCAGGCAAAAACTGGACGAAGGTTTCCAGGTGATGATTACCGGCTCCAACGCTTCCCTTCTAAGCCGCGAATTGGGAACGATGCTCACGGGCAGACATTTGCCGCATGAATTGTTCCCTTTTTCGTATGAGGAATACCTGCGGTTTACCGGAACGATTGCGGGGGCGGAATCGCTGGACGCTTATCTGGACACGGGCGGCTTCCCCGAATACCTTAAAACCGGTAATGCGGACATTCTGGCGCAGCTTCAGTTGGACATTCTGTACCGCGACATCGCCGTCCGTTACGGCGTCCGCGACCACGCCTCTCTCAGGCGGCTTTTTGGTTTTCTGATACGCAACGCCGCGGGGCTGGTTTCCCCCAGCAAACTCACCGGAACCGCGGGCGTCAAGTCGCCTACAACTGTGTTGGAATATATATCGTATTTTGAGGCGGCGTATCTTGTTCACCTTGTCCCCGTGTTTTCATGGTCGGCAAAGGCGCAAAGTCTGTCGCCCAAAAAACTCTATGTAGTCGATACGGGGATTATCAAAACCGGGGCGCTGTCCTTTAGCCGGAACTCAGGCGCTCTGCTTGAAAATTTTGTCTACAATACGCTGCGGCTTGCCGCCGCCGATATATACTATTTTTCCGGCGCGGACGGCGCAGAATGTGATTTTGTCGTAAACCCGTACAACAGCCCGTGTTGCGTTCAGGTTTGCCATGAACTCACTCTGGAAAATCAGGACAGGGAAATTCGCGGACTTGTTGGCGCGTTGGATTTCTTTAATCAGAATGAAGGGGTCATACTAACGCATAACACCGAAGACCTTATCGTTACCAACGGCAAGCGAATCGCCGTAACGCCGGCGTGGAAACTGGAAAACAACGGCTTGCAGCTCATGCAGTTCGCTTGACA
>JAIRPG010000142.1 GCA_031257105.1 Treponema sp. | reverse complement strand
CGGAAGTATACGGGGGGGGGGGGGGGGGTTAGGATTATTAAAAAAAATATTTTTAATACTTTTAAAATATAGTGCATTGTACCGAAAAATGCAAACCGTGGCAACCGGAATCCTATCACAAGCGCCGGGTTCGTGCTAAACTCACCGTGAGAGGATGTACAGATGAACAAATGGTGGAAAGAACGGGTAGTATACCAGATCTACCCCCGGAGCTTTCAGGACTCGCCGGGAATCAATGGTTCCCCGGGCGACGGATTCGGCGACATTCCGGGCATCATTTCCCGGTTGGACGAGATAAAAGACCTGGGGGCGGGGATCATCTGGCTTTCTCCGATGTACCCCTCGCCCGATGCGGACAACGGCTACGACATCAGCGATTACCGCGCTATCGATCCCCGGTTCGGAACCATGGAAGACATGGACGCCCTCATCACCGAGGCCGCCCGGCGGGACATCAGGATCATCATGGATCTGGTGATCAACCACACCTCCGACGAGCACGAGTGGTTCCAGAAAAGCCGGGACAAGAACAGCCCGTACCGGGATTACTACATCTGGCGGCCCGCCAAGCCGGACGGCTCCCTGCCCAACAACTGGACCAGCATCTTCATGGGGCCCGCCTGGGAGTTTGACGGGCAAAGCGGCGAATACTACCTGCACCTGTTCCACAAGAAACAGCCGGATCTCAACTACCGCAACCCCAAGGTGGTGGAAGAGGTGAAGGACATCCTGCGGTTCTGGCTGGATAAGGGCGTGGCGGGCTTCCGCTGCGACGTGATCAACCTGATATACAAGACCACCCTGGATGACGGCAAAAAGACCATCGCCGTCCGGGGCTTCGAGAAGTACAAGAGCCAGGAGGGCAACCACGCGGTTCTGCGGGAACTCCGCCGGGACGTGCTGGACAAGTACGACTGCTTCACCGTGGGGGAAACCGCCATGGTCACCCTGGAGGAAGCCGGGGATTTCTGCAACGAAGCGCGGAAAGAGCTGGACATGCTCTTCTACTTTGAGCATCTGGAGGTGGATCGCCGTTTCGCCCGGTACATCCCCAAGAAATTTCACGCCGAAAAGCTCCTTGCGGTACTCGACAAGTGGCAGAACGGCCTTGAATGGAATGCGGTGTACCTGGAAAACCACGACCAGCCCCGGATCGTGTCCCACTACGGCGACGAGGGTGAATACTGGGAACGGAGCGCCAAGCTGCTGGCCACCCTGGAATTCACCCTGCGGGGCACTCCCTTCGTCTACCAGGGCCAGGAAATCGGCATGACCAACTTTGACTTTACCGGCTTTGACCAGCTTGACGACGTGGAGACCCTCAACCTGAACGCCCTGATGAAAAAGATACACATCCCCGCCTCGCTCCGCTGGAAGTGGCTGCGCGAATCTTCCCGGGACAACGCCCGCACCCCCATGCAGTGGAGCGCCGAACCGGGCGCGGGCTTTACCGCCGGCAAGCCCTGGCTGGGGATCAACGGCAACTACAAGCGGATCAACTACGCCGCCCAGAAGGACGATCCGGGCTCGGTGCTGAATTACTACAAGAAGCTCATCGCCCTGCGGGCCGGGAGCGAACCCCTCAAGTACGGCTCCTTCAAGCCCCGGTACGCCGGAAGCGGCGCTTCTGACGGCCTTATCGTTTATGAGCGGGAACTGGCGGGCGAGGTCTACACGGCGGCCCTGAATTTCTCCCGGAAGCCGGTAAAGCGCCGCGCCGGTATGCCCGCCGCCCTCAAGGACTTGCTGCAAGGGGAGGGCTCTGGGAAGCTTGTTCTCACCAACGCCGGCGAGGAAGGGGGCGGCAAGACCGGGGCGATCCTGCCCTGGGAAGCGTTGATCCTGTTCGAGCGCTTGGGCAACGCGGATCAGGATCAACGTCCATAGCCGCCTCCTGTTTTGCGGCGTTGATAGCGAAGCGGAGGAAACACACGCCATTGGATTATGCCTTCTATGGAGGCGCTTCTTCCGTATACTTTTCTTCGGATATTCTGGTAACGCATTATGGATACTCCCCTCTAACAGCTTGCAGCCGGCCATGAACACGACGTGTTTTGGAGCCGTTTTAAGGAAATATACAGAGGATATTTCGATTCTTCGCCGTTTCTTCACGGTATCTTGGGGTAAAACCGGTACATCTTGGGGTAAACTCCGGTATATACCAAAGTATAACTATCGGTTTACTAAGATAAAGTTGTTCTGAAACTTCAATTTCTGGACAACTTCCGCTTAAAAACGCGCTTTTGCCGGACTTATAGTCAGCGGCTTTAACCTGAGAAACCGCAATAGAGAGGGGTTTATGTAGACTATTTCATAATAGGGACAGTATGCTCAAAAACAGGAGGCAAGGTATGGCGGTTCCTCAAGATAAAAGCAAGCTGATAGTCTGGCGGCTTATCGCGGTGATCATCTGCCTTATATGGATAATCAGTTTTCTGGTTCGTATTTTTGTGCTGCACGGTTTCAACGAGGAGCGGTCGATCATCCCGTTCAATGTCTACCTCGGGTTGTGCGCGCTCACGGGAGTCATGCTCGTTGTCCTCATGATCTACCCGTACCAATTCTACATTCATGCGGCGTTCTGCCTGCTCTGGGGGCTGGCGCGTCTAATTGACGGCGGGGGATTGAGCGCATTGCTTATCTACTTGGCGGGCTACCCGTTTCTGTACCGGCAAGGTTTTTTTAAGACGCGGCGGGTGGTGAAGTTGACGGCGGGCGGAATAGCGCTGACTGCGGCGGTGATCGCCCAAATTCGCTTTGGCTGGGAAATACTCGCGCTGCATTTGTTTCAATTTCTCGATTTCGGCCTGGTCATCTGCGTGGCGGCGATCATTTTTAGGCGCGAAATTCGGCAAATACTCAAACCGCAAAAAGATCAGATCTTTCATCTTTCTTCCACGCTTTTTAGCGAAAAAGATCTGGATATATTGGAGAAAATTTTATCCGGACAAAAATACGAAGCTATTGCCCTGGATACCGGCCAGTCCATAAGCGCGGTAAAAAAACAAATTCGCGGGATGTTTTTCAAATTACAGGTGAATGACCGGATTAGTTTCATCTGCCGGTACTCAAATTACCGGTTTATCAGAGATGTATAACCGAAGGCTTGAACAAATTATCCCGAGAGCCTAAACTAAAGGCAATCCTACCTACATTATAAAGGAAGAACAATGTCCGAAAAACACATGGTTATGATCGACGGAAACACCGCGGCGGCTCATGTGGCCCACGCGCTGAGCGAAGTAATCGCAATTTATCCGATTACCCCTTCCAGTCCTATGGGGGAACTCTCCGATGAGTTTTCCGCTCAAGGCAGAAAGAACCTCTGGGGAACTATTCCGGAAGTGGTGGAAATGCAGTCCGAGGCGGGCGCCGCCGGGGCTGTCCACGGCGCGCTGACTACCGGGGCCCTGTCTACCACCTTTACCGCCTCCCAGGGACTGCTCCTCATGATCCCCAACATGTACAAGATCGCCGGCGAGCTGACCTCCACGGTGTTCCATATCGCCGCCCGGGCGCTGGCTACCTCCAGCCTCTCGATCTTCGGCGATCACCAGGATGTAATGGCCTGCCGGCAGACCGGTTGGGCCATGTTGTCCAGTAACAGCGTCCAGGAGGTGATGGATCTGGCGGTGATTGCCCATGCGGCAACGCTTCGCGCCAGGGTGCCTTTCCTCCACTTCTTTGACGGCTTCCGCACCAGCCACGAACTCCAGAAAATCGAGGAAGTCTCTTCCGAGGTGATGAAGGAGATGATCGATAACGATCTCGTGCGGGTTCATCGGCTCCGGGGACTCAGCCCCGAAAATCCCTCTATCCGCGGCACCGCCCAGAACCCGGACACCTACTTCCAGGGCCGGGAAGGGGTGAACAAATACTACGACGCGGTTCCCGCGATCGTTCAGGCCGAAATGGACAAGTACGCCAAGCTCACCGGGCGCGCCTACCATGTGTTCGACTACTACGGCGCCAAAGACGCGGAGCGGGTGATCGTCATCATGGGTTCCGGCGCGGAGACCTGCGAGGAAACCGTCGATTACCTGACCGGCAAGGGCGAGAAGGTGGGCCTCCTCAAGGTACGGCTCTACCGGCCCTTTGACGCGGATCTCTTTGTAAACGCGCTTCCCCCCACGGTAAAGACCATCGCGGTGCTGGATCGCACCAAAGAGCCCGGCTCACTCGGCGAGCCCCTCTACGAAGATGTGGTAGCCGCTTGCGGCGCCGTTACCCAGCGAGGCCAAGCCCCCTGGAAGTTACAGTTTCCCCGGATCATTGGGGGCCGCTATGGCTTAGGTTCCAAGGAATTCACTCCCGCCATGGTTAAAGCGGTATTCGATAACGCGGCGGGCAAGCAGATTGAAAGCTTCATCGTAGGCGTCACTGACGATGTACAGGGCAAGAGCCTCCCCTACGACGAGCGCTTTATCCTTGCCGAAGAAGGCATGAACGAGGCTATGTTCTACGGCCTTGGCTCAGACGGGACGGTCGGAGCCAACAAAAACTCCATCAAGATCATCGGGGACGCCAAGCCGGAGCTCAACGCCCAGGCGTACTTCTCCTACGACTCCAAGAAGTCAGGCGGCTTCACCGTGTCCCACCTGCGCTTTGGCAAGGGGGCGATCCGCCGGCCTTACCTTATCACCAAGGCGGACTTCCTGGCCTGCCACAAGTTCTCTTACATGGAGACCTACGATATGCTGGCCAACATCAAAGACGGCGGCACCTTCCTGCTGAACAGCCCCTTTAAGGCGGCGGACATCTGGAAAGAGATCCCTGTGGAGGCCCAAAAGCGGATCATCGACAAGAAGATCAAGTTTTACGTCATCGACGCCGCGGAAATCGCCCGGAGTACCGGCATGGGGAACCGGATCAATACGGTCATGCAGGCCGCTTACTTCAAGATCTCCGGCGTCCTTCCCCAGGATGACGCGGTTAAATATATGAAGAAATTTATCGAGAAGTCCTACGGCAAGAAGGGCGCCGATGTGGTGCAGAAAAACTACGCCACCGTGGACGCGGCGCTCTCCGCAGTGGAAGAGGTAAAGTACCCCGGTTCAACCGAGGGAAACATCCACATGAAGAAACCCTTTGCCACCGCCAAGGACGATTGGATTCGAGATGTGCTGGGAACCATGTCCATTCAAGAAGGGGATAAGCTCCCGGTGTCGAAGATCCCCGAAGACGGCACGTTCCCCACCGCTACCACCCAGTACGAGAAGCGGGCGGTGGCAGAGCGGGTTCCCGCATGGAACCCCGATGCCTGTATCCAGTGCGGCAACTGCGCGGCGGTTTGTTCCCACGCCTGTATCCGTATGAAAAATCTTTCCGATACCGATGCGGCTAAAGCGCCCAAGGGCTTCAAGACCGCCGCCATCAAACCCAAAGCAGTAGAGGGTAAGAAAGCCTGTCTTATCATCTCCGCCGAGGACTGCATGGAATGTGGCGTGTGTATCAATATTTGTCCGGCTTCCAAAGACCCGGCAAAGCCCGCAGCCCTGTCCTGGAAGAGCTACTCCGACGACCCGGTGTATCATGCGGAACAGGCGGCGGCCTGGGAATTCTTCCAGAGCCTGCCCGAAACTCCCGCAGCGGAACTCAACCTCAACACCCCCAAGGGCTTGGCCTACAAGCGGCCCCTGTTCGAGTTCTCCGGCGCTTGCGGCGGCTGCGGCGAGACTCCCTATGTGAAGCTGCTCTCCCAGCTCTTTGGCGACCGGGCGGTTATTGCCAACGCCACCGGCTGTTCCTCCATCTACGGCGGGAACCTGCCCACCACTCCCTACTGTAAACGCGCCGATGGACGGGGGCCCGTGTGGTCCAACAGCCTCTTCGAGGACGCCGCCGAGTTCGGCCTGGGGATGCGGCTTACCAGCGACAAGTTGGCAGTTCATGCCCGGGAAGTAGCCGCGCAAGCTAAGGCCGAGGGTATCGCGGCGGGGATCCTCGACAAGATCCTGGCCAATGCCCAGGCGGATGACGCCGCCATTGACGAGCAGCGGAAATATGTGGATGAACTCAAGGCCGCTCTCAAGGGTGATTCCAAACCCACGGCGAAGATGCTCCTTTCCCTGGCGGATTACTTCATCAAACGGTCGGTGTGGATCCTGGGCGGCGACGGCTGGGGTTACGACATCGGCTACGGCGGCCTGGATCACGTGATCGCGTCGGGCAGGAACGTGAACCTCCTGGTCATGGACACCGAGGTCTACTCCAACACCGGCGGTCAGATGAGCAAAGCCACCCCGGTGGGGGCTATCGCCAAGTTCGCCGCGGCGGGCAAGGAGATCACCAAGAAAGACCTGGGGGCCATGGCGATAAGCTACGGCTACGTGTACACCGCCAAGATC
>JAIRPG010000105.1 GCA_031257105.1 Treponema sp. | reverse complement strand
CTGTCCACAAAGTCGGTTACTTTGCGGACAGACCTTGCATTTTCTCGCCTAACGGCTGCGAAAATGCGTTTTTTAAGGTGGTCTGTCCATAATGTGTCTACATTATGGACAGACACTTGATAGAACGAGCGGCGGAGTCACAAATAAACCTTGCCGGGCGCCCTTTAAAGCAGTAATATAGAAAAGAACTATACGCCTCTGTTTTGGATGGGGTTTGGCATAGTGGAGTCTTTTTTATCGAGGTAGTATGCGGTCTTTAGGTATCAATATCGGCTCGACGAGCCTAAAAATGGTTTTAACGGAAGGTGAGTTTCCCGGTGGAGGCCGGGTGGTTTGGAGTTCAGCCGTGCCCCACGAAGGGGATTTTAGCGCGGCGGTGCGAAAGCTCCTGGAAGAGGGGCATATCGAGGAGGGGACGCCCACCCTGGTAACGGGCAACGAGGGCCGCTTCATGTTCGCCGCCGCCGGAACCCTGGAACCCCTCTGCGTGGAAGCGGCGCTGCGGGCACTCTCCCTCAAAGCAGACGCGGTGGTGTCCATGGGCGGGGAAGACCTGGTGGTTTACTCCCTGGATTCAAGCGGCAAGATAATCAACAACTTCTCCGGGAACAAGTGCGCCAGCGGCACCGGGGAATTCCTTAAACAGCAGCTTGCCCGGATGGACATGACCCTGGAGGACATCAACAAGGTGCCCGACACTGCCAAGGTCTACGCCCTTTCCACCCGCTGCTCGGTGTTTATGAAGAGCGACTGCACCCACCGGCTCAACAAGCGGGAGGCCACCAAGGACGACATCGTGCTCTCCCTCTCGGACGTGATGGCCGTCAAGGTTATCGACTTCCTCAAGCGGGCAAAAGTCACCTCTGGCCGGGTAATCCTGACGGGGGGCATCACGCTGAACCGCCACATCATCCGGTTTATCCGGGAAAAGGCCCCCCAGATCGAGTTCATCATCCCCGAAACGGCCCAGGGGCCGGTGGCCCCGGTCTTCGAAGCCCTGGGCGCGGCGGTGCTGGCCCCCAAATCGGGGAGCCCCCTGCCGGCGGCGCACGAGATACTAAAACCCAACGCCATCCGCTTCGGCAGCCTGGGGGCGCTGAAAGACTGGGAGGGCAAGGTTCGTTTCTTCGACAAAGGCGAGGGGAAAATCCGGCCAGACCGGCGCTACATCCTGGGCGTAGACGGCGGTTCCACCACCACCAAGGTCTGCCTGGTGGACATGGAAACCGACGAGATCGTGGCCAGCCACTATGGCCGCACCCACGGCGACCCGGTAAAGGCCCTCAAGGAGTGCCTTAGGACGGTAGAGGAGAAGATCATCGCCGACACCGGGGGTAAAGCCATCGACATCCGGCTGGTGGCCGCCACGGGAAGCAGCCGGGAGATCCTGGGGGTGTTTCTGGAGACCCCCGGCGTTTACAACGAGATCATCGCCCACTCGGTGGGAACCACCTACTTTGACCCCGGCGTGGAGACCATCTTCGAGATAGGCGGCCAGGACGCCAAGTACGTGCTCCTGAAAAACGGGGTGCCCATCGACTACGCCATGAACGAGGCCTGCTCCGCGGGCACCGGCTCCTTCCTGGAAGAGAGCGCTTCCGGGGATCTGTCCATCCACAGCGCGAAGGACATCGGCCCCATCGCCCTGCAAGCGGACGCGCCCTGCAAGTTCGGGGAGCACTGCTCGGCGTTCATCAACAGCGACATCCGCAAGGCGGTGCAGCAGGGGGCCGGGCGGGAGAACATCACCGCCGGGATCGCCTGCTCCATCGTGGCCAACTACCTGAACCGGGTGGTGGGAAACCGCACTATCGGGGGCAAGGTCTTCCTCCAGGGCGGGGTTGCCAAGAATCCGGCGGTTCCCCTGGCCTTTGCCATGCTGCTGGACAAGGAGATCCTGGTGCCCCCGTCGCCGGAGCTGATGGGCTGCTTCGGGGTGGCCCTGCTGGCCAAGCGCAAACACGCGAGCGGGCTCCTGGAAGAAAAAGCCGTGGATATAGGCGAGCTTATGGGCCGCGAGATCGGCTACGAGCGGGTCTTCAACTGCCAATCCTGCGACAACTACTGCCCCATCCAGGTTTTGAATGTCGCGGGCCGCAAGTACATGTTCGGGGGCCGCTGCAACAAGTACACCAATATGCGAAAATCCATCCCGGACGCACAGGCCGCAGACGCGCCGGTCTTCGACTACGTTGAAAAGCGCCAGCGGATGCTGTTCGAGGAATTCGCCGCTCCGGCAGGGAGTGGAGGGGAAGCCGCTCCTACTCCCAACTCCCTACCCCCTACACCCTACAAGCGCTCTTACACCGTCGGTATTCCCCGGTGTTTCAGCACGCACACGCTCTATCCGCTGTACTCCTGGTTCTTCTACGAGTTGGGGATACGGACGTTTCTGTCTACCGAGGTGGCGCATGAGGGGGTGGCCCGGGCGGAATCGACTTACTGCTTTCCGGCGGAGATCGCCCACGGCGCGGTGCAGGACTGTCTGGACAAGGGCGCGGACTACGTGCTGCTCCCCCACTTCCGGGATATGCCCAGCTACGAGGACGAGGTTCACGCCAACTTCTGCCCCATCACCCAGAGTCTGCCCTATTATATAGAAAAAGCCTTCCCGGACATCGACAAGAAACGCTGGCTGCCCCTGGTGGTGAGCTTCAAGTTCGGCGAGGGCAAGGCCCTGGAGCTCTTTACCCTGATGTCGGAGCGGCTGGGGATCCCCGAGGCGGAGACCAAGGCGGCCTTTGACAAGGCCCTGGAAAAGCAGAGCGCCTACTTTGAAGCCTGCCGGAAGCTGGGGAAAGAGGCCCTGGAGGAGGCCCGCAAGGCGAACCGGCCCGTGATAGCCCTGCTGGGCAGACCCTACAACGCCTTTACCGCGGAGGCCAACATGGGAATCCCCCGGAAATTCTCCACCAGGGGCTATTCCATCGTGCCTTTCGACATTCTTCCCTTTGAGGACGAGAAGATCTTCCCCAATATGTACTGGTACTACGGCCAGCAGGACGTGAAGTCGGCGAATCTCCTCAAAAACGAGGACAACATCTACGTTACCTACATCACCAACTTCTCCTGCGCGCCGGATTCGTTCATCCTGCACTACATCAAGTGGGTGATGGGCCAGAAGCCCTTCCTGGTGCTGGAACTGGATTCCCACTCCGCCGACGCCGGGGTAGATACCCGGGTGGAAGCCTTCCTGGACATCATCGACGGCTACCGGGCAAAGAAGAACGAGCTTGAGGCGGAGCGCTACGACAACGGCTGGCGTTTTGTCAGCGAGAAGACCTCAGGCGGGGACTTTGATCTGAGGATCGACAACGTAAAGACCGGCGAGAAGGTTCCCGTGGCGGGGAACAAGCGGGTGCGGGTGCTGCTCTCCAACATGGGGGCCATCTCCACCGAATACATGGGCGCGGCGGTGCGGAGCCTGGGGATCAACGCCGAGGCCCTGCCGGTGGCCACCGCCAAGACGGTGCAGCTTGCCCGGGCCCACGCATCCGGGAAGGAGTGCGTCCCCAGCCATCTGGTGCTGGGCAGCGCCCTCCAGTTCTTCTCCAGCGCCCGCTACCGCAAGGACGAGCTGTACCTCCTCTTTGTGCCCATCACCACCGGGCCCTGCCGGACGGGGCAGTACTACGTGTACTACGAGAACCTCTTCCGGGATATGCGGCTGGAGAACGTGGTGGTCTTTATCCTTTCGGCGGATAACTCCTACACCGAGCTGGGCCGGGGTTTCGCCAAGGAGATGTGGAAGGGCATCGTGCTGGCGGACTACCTCAAGGACATACAGACCGCCCTCAAGGCCACGGCGGCTGACCCGGCCAAGGCGGTGGCGGATTACGAGACCTCCTGGCGCAGGCTCATGCGGGCCGTGGAATTCAAGCCCAAGACGATCTGGAAGGAGCTTCGGCAGATCGCCGCGGATGTGCGGAAGATACCCCTCAAGCGGAAGCTCACGGACTGCCCCAAGGTGCTCGTGGTGGGGGAGATCTACGTCCGCCGGGACGACTTTGCCGTGGGGGAACTCACCGACCTGATGAGCGAGCGGGGCATTGTGGTCAAGGTGGCGGGCATCGCCGAGTGGATTCACTACCTGGACTTTGTGCGGGAATACGCCTTCAAAAAGCTGCTCAACCTCCAGCCCAAGGGGAAAAAGCTCTTCTCTAAGCCCTGGAAAGACCTGAAAAAGCTGGAGATCGAGGAGTGGTGGAAACATTCGGTGGAGAAGAAGGTGCTTTCTATCCTGGGCCCCACGGGTCTTATCCCGGAAACGCCCCACGATATGCGGCAGATCATGGAGTACACCAAGGAACACTTCGTCAACCTGGAGCTTAACTCGGAGATCGCCGTGTCTTCCGGGGCCGCCGCCGCCGCCATGGATCACGGTTATTCGGGGATCGTCAACATCAGCCCCTTTGCCTGCCTTATCGGGCGGGTCATCGAGGGGCTCTTTACCCCCTGGGCGCGGGAGCGCAACTATCCCACCCTCTCGGTGGAGGTGGACGGCAACCTGCTGCCGCCGAACATCGTGAACAAGCTCAACATCTTCATGGTGAACGTGCTGCGCTTCCGGGGGAACGGCGATCTGTCTGGGCTTATCGATCCGGCGGAGAGGAACGGGGAACAGAAAGCGGCGGTCTAGAGTTTATCCACAAAGTAACCGACTTTGTGGACAGACACTCGATATGTCTGCGTATTGAGTAAAAAAGCAACACAACGATAAATCGCGGCTAACGGCTCTGATGGGGCTGTTAGCCGTTGTATTTTGTAGCAACCGCCCGTTCCACCGCTTCTGCGACCTTCTGGTCAATATCCTTGACTATGGATCGGTGAAGCCGCTCCAGCGCTTCTTCGGGAGAGGGCGGCACGGCAAAAAGCTGATACGTCTTGATATTCAGCGCCCCAGCGATCCGATCTAGTACATCTGGAGTCGGAAACTTGCGGGAAACCTCTATCATAGCGACAAAAGGCGTAGAAATACCCGCTTTTTCAGCCAATTTTTCCTGCGAAAAGCCGCATATTCGACGATTTTCCTTGATATTGCTTGCCAGTATGTCCCGAATGTTTGGTTCCGCTGTTCCCATACTATAAAGAAATAATAAATGCTTCTAAGGTATTGACCAGTATCAAAAAGTATGTTAAAAGTATCTATAAGGCTGAGGTTGTTACAAAACTTCAGGTAAACCGGTTTTGCCGGATCGCGCCAACAGGCCCGGCCTTATAAGGAGTATTTAAGATGGGCGGAGTAAAAAAAGCGGTTTTAAGTTTTTTGTTGGTTCTTGGCGTGAGCTCAGCTTTTGGACTGGATAATGAGATGCCAAGCGTATTGATAGAAACAAATGTCGGGTACGCTATAGGCGTCAATTTACCCCACGCTATGCCGGTTGAATTAAAATTAGTTTACCCCATATCCCGGTTTGGTTTTACCGTTGAAGGGGGCGCTTCATTTTTTTATGAAGAAGCGCCTGGTTATCATTTATTCCTTGGCCCAACATTTTTTGTGATAAACAATCCTAAAATAAGGGCGCCAATAAGCATTGGCCTGGATATAGTGGGGAATAAAAATAATTCATATTGGGGGATTGGGGGATTAGTATCATTTAACTATAGCATACGGAAAAATATATACGTGGGAATAAATTTAGAAATAAATTATGATTTTAATAATCCTTACGAAGAGACGGTAGGTTATAAAGATGCCGCGATAGGCATAGATCAAGAGGGGAAGAAAATATACCTATTGGATCCCCATGGGGATCCAATAAAATATACTTTAGTAAAAGAAAATAAAAATCACCTCGGAAATAATCTATACATAAAACCGACCCTCGGAATAGGCTGGCAATTTTAAGAGGCTATATTTACCACTGCTTTGACTATATCAATCTTGTTATGAACGCTCATATCCATGGCGTTTTGTATGTCATCGAAGTCAAATACATTGGTAACAATGTTTTTTACAGGCGCCGTCCCGCGGGATACCGCATCGATAGCCAAGGGATAGATATGGCGGTAGCGGAAGATAGTTTTTAAAGTAAGCTCCTGGTTTAAGGCGGTACTGATGGGGAGGTTCATATTCCCCGATTTGCTGTAGCCGACAAACACCATGGTTCCCCCTTTGCAAGCCGATTCAATGGCCCCCGTTGCGGAGTTTTCATTCCCCGATGTTTCGATCACCAGATCAACGCCCCTTCCGCCGGTGAGTTCCCGTATCATCTCCGGGATATTCCGCTCCTCCGCATTGATGATCTCGCCGGCTCCCAGAGCTTTTGCCTTTTCCAGACGCTTGGGTACTACATCAGTGACAAATACTTTAGATACCCCCATAGCCTTCAGCGCCAGCAGAGACACAAGGCCTATACAACCCGCGCCGGTAACCAGCGCGGTCTGCCCGATCTTGGCGTTCCCGGTAATAGCCGCATGGAAGCCCACTGCCAGGGGCTCTATCAGGGCGCCTTCCATAGAACTGACATTATCAGGAAGTTTGAAACAGAGACCCGCTTCATGCGCCACATATTCCTGAAAAACACCGTCTACAGGCGGCGTGGCAAAAAACACAACATCCGGACAGAGATTGTACCTTCCGGAACGGCAAAACTCACAATGACCGCACGTTTTTCCCGGTTCCAATGCAACCCGGTCTCCTGTTTTTAGATGGGTAACTTCGGCGCCGGTCTCCACTACCACGCCTCCCGGCTCGTGACCCAGCACGAATGGGGGCTTGACAATAAAATCGCCGATCCGGCCTGTTTCATAATAGTGCAAATCTGATCCGCAGATCCCCACATACTCAAGTTTTACCAACACTTCGTTAGGTCGAGGTTGGGGAATCTCCCGCTCGATAATCTCGATCTTACCAACTCCCGTCATTACCGCAACTTTCATCTTTCCCTTCATTAAATCCTCCTGAAGGAATTATAGAAATTTTGTGGTAGATGTAACAGAGACCCTCTACAGAACCTTTGAACAAGCGAGGGGAACGGGTTGGGCTGCAAAACTGTTTTCAGCGGTTAAAAACGGTTTCCAGATCCTCAAAGCGCAGGGCGGCGTTGGCGTCCAGGGGCGTTTCCTGGTTATTAATGATGATCAATTGGCCCCCGTTCCGTAGTGTTGTTCGGGGAAGATCCGCCGCAGGGTACACCGAAAGGCTGGTTCCCAGAATGAGCATCACGTCCGCTTGTTGCGCTTCCGCTTCCGCTTCTCTCCGGGCCTCCAGGGGGAGACCCTCGCCAAAGAAGGTTATCGCCGGTTTTAGCGCCCTGTTGCAATGGGGGCACCGGGGCATATCCCCTGCCTTTACCAGCGCCGCAGCTTCCTCATAACCCATCCGAATCCCTGAACAGCGGAGGCAGTAGTGCGTCCGAGGCGAGCCGTGGAGTTCTATCACCCGGCGGCTCCCCGCTTTTTGGTGGAGGGAATCAAAGTTTTGGGTGATCACCGCCTTGATCAGTCCCTGGGCTTCCATTTCCGCCAAGGAGCGATGAACCGCCGAAGGGATCTTTTCATCCGCCGGGTAGATAAATGCGCCGGCGTTCCGGTAGAAAAAGGCGGGATCTTCCTCAAAGGCCGCGATGTCAAAGAGTTTTTCTCCGTAGGCCGTTCTTGAGAACGCCGGTTCCCCAGCGTAGAGGCCGCGTTCCCCCCGAAAATCGGGGAGGCCCGAGAGGGTGCTGATACCCGCCCCTGTAAAAGCCACACAATACCGGGCCTGCCGGATGCGGCTAAAAAGCATATCCACCGTAGGCTTCATCATTTACCGTTCCGCCTTCCAAGTTCTCTCAGATGGGAGAAGGTATAGAGGATCAGGGCCAGAGCCGAAGGCAGCCCCAGCAGTATCGTAGCGGGCAGCGCGCCCAAACCCTGAGCCGCAAAGCCAATCCGTTCAACGAGGGCAAAAACCAACGCTGCCAGAGCGGTTCCCCATACTTGGCGAAAACCCAGGTACACTGCCGCCAGGCTGATCCAGCCCCGGCCCGCCACGCCTCCCGGACTGTAAGCCCCGACTCTAAAGGTAAGAGCCGCCCCTGCCAGCGCTGCCAGGAACGCGGCGGCGGCCCAAGCCCCTTCCCGGTAACACGGCGGGCGAATTCCCCGCTCAAAGGCGGCTTCCGGGGAACGTCCCGATGCCCGCAATCTGAGCCCCAGGGGAGTTCTTCCAATGATAACCGCCCCTCCAAACACGCATACCCAGGCAAGGTAGGTAAAAGGGAGCTGCCCCGAAAGGATTTTTCCCACAAGGGGAATATCTTCAACAAAAGGAATGTGTATAGGAAGAGGTACGGCTAAATTCGCCTTTCGCAGTACCCCTTTGGTCCCGAACCAGGCTATCGAGAGGGAATCGGTGACGCCTCCTGCGGCCAGGTTCAGGGCAAGACCGGCGATAAAGGGATTGGCTCCCGTCTGATGGACAAAACGCGCCAGACCCCAGCCGCAGAGAGCCGCCCCTGCCGAAGCAAGGAAGGTTCCCCAAAAAACCGAACCGGTTCGCCCCGCAATGACCCACGCAAAAAAAGAACCCAGGCTCATAAAACCTTCTATAAATACACCCAGTACGCCGGCAAGTTCGGTGATCAAAGCTCCCAGCGCCGCCAGCATCAGGGGAGCGGCGGCGGTACAGAGTCCTTCAAGCATGGCGCTTCCGTTTCCCAGCCGGAAAAACACTGAAACGAACGGTGGCAAAGAGCATTACCGCCGCTTGGATAAATGCGGCGGTCTCAAAATTCAGTCCGGCTGCCAGCAGCGCCGAACCGGAACCCGCCTTGAGCCAGCCATATACCGCCCCGGAGGGGAGCAATGCGAGGGGATGGTTCCTTGCGATCAAGGCCACGGCAATGGCGTTCCAGCCTAAACCTCCGGAAAAACCCTGATGGCAGATTCCGTAGGTGCCCGCCACGGCAAAAAAACCTGCCAATCCTCCTAACGCTCCCGAAATCGTCATGGCGGGTATCCAGCAGCGCTCAGGAGCTATGCCCCCATAACGGGCAAAGTCCGGCGCCGACGCGGCGATTCTGAACCGATACCCCGCCGAGGTTCTATTGATGAACAGATGTCCCGCCGGGATCAGGAGCAGGGCAAAGACAAAAGAGAGGGAGAGATTCGACGGCGGCAGGAGCCGGGGAAGCAGCCTATCCGGGGGAAAACGATCGGTTGCCAGAAGGTTCGATCCCGCTCCCCGTAAAGGCCCCGCGATAAGGTAATCCGCCGCCGGACTCAGCGCTGCGGAAAGCAGGAACGAAGTGATAAGTTCACTTGCGCCGGACAGTCGTTTCAACAACCCCGGCACAAAACCCATAAAAGCGCCGGTAAGAACAGCCGCCCCCACGGCAAGGCAGACGCCGGGCAACGCCGGGCCTTCCTTCATGGCGAGAAGCGCCGCAGAGGCCGCCAACCCTCCCAGATAGACCTGGCCTTCACCGCCCAGATTAAAGCAACCGCCCCGAAAGCTGATAAGAACTCCGAGTGACGCCGTTAAGAGCAGGGCAATACCATCGAGCGTATTGCCGATAAACCAGGGCGATGACCAAGGACCGATGAAGAACGCCCGCAGCGTCTTCCCCGGATCGGGAGAACTTGCCATGATGATGCCTATCGTAAGGAGTAGCGCCATCCCTACGGCAATCCCCGCGCCGAAGATAGCCGGGGAGATTTTTCCCAAGGGAAGCCTGAAACGCCTAAACAGACGCCGCCTCCTCCTCCGCGCTCACCATGGCTTTGCCGATCCGTTCCCGGATTACGGAAAGATGCTCCGGAGCTCCAAGTTCCGGCCTCAAGATTATCCGCCCGCCAAGACGACCGTTTCGCAGCGTCAGGATCTCGTCACAGACCGCGAGTAGTTCATCCACATCGGTGGAGAACAGCAGGACAGCCCTGCCGCCTCTCGTATAGTCCCGTAACCGTTCAGACAGCGCGGCCCGGCTCAATCCATCCAACCCCCAGCTTGGCTCGGCCATTATCATAAGGCAGGTATCCTCGGCAAATTCCCGGGCCAGCATGAGCCGCTGCGCCATGCCGCCCGAAAGAGAAGACGCCAAGGCTTTTGGAGAAGCCTGGACTTCCGCCTGGTCTATGATTCTTTTCGTCCAGGAATCGAGGCGGCCCTGATCCAAAAATCCCAGCCTCCCCAGGAACCCCCGTCGGGCCCGCCGGTACGCATGGATGATCATGCTGTCGGTAATGGGCAGAGCCGGGGCAAAAGCGCTTCCAGTCCGTCCGGCGCCCAGGTATCCCCCGCCGGCGTTTCGGAACGCCCGGACTCCCCCGCCGGAAATATCCCTACCCTGGAGCGTTATCCGTCCGGCGGAAGGCCGTAGTAAGCCCGCCGCCGCCAGTTCCAGGGTTTCAAGACCGCTGTCCCTCACTCCGGCAATGCCAAGGATATGCCCTGCCGCCGCGTCCAAACTGATTCCTCTGATAAACGGCCTTCCGGGTATTTCCACCCGCATATTTTCTATATGAAAGATTAAACCGGTCCGAAAACCCGGCTGGCTCCCGGACAAGTCTTGCTGTTTCGCGGCCTGGGGCCTATGAAACGCGCCTTTTTGATTTGTTTCAGGCTCAGCCTGGCCGAACATGAGCGTCCGCAGAGCATCCCCCGAAAGGGATTCCGCATCCCGTACCGCCGCTGTTTTTCCCTTCCGCAGAACCGTAACCCGGTCGGCAAGGCCCAGCGTTTCATCCAGCTTATGGGAGATGAGGACTATCCCTTTTCCCCCGTCTCGAAGGCTTTTGAATAGCGCAAAGAGCCCTTGAGTCTCGGCAGGGCTTAACACCGCGGTAGGCTCGTCAAAGATGAAATACTCCGCGCCCCGGACGAGCAGGGCAAGTACCGCCGCTTTCTGCCGCCGGCTCACGGTAAGGCTCGCCGTATGAGCGTCTATGTCCAGGCCGAACCCCCAGCGCTCCGAGAGCGCCGCCGCCTTTTTCCGGGCTTGCCTTACATTGAGGAAGATCCCCCGGCAGGGTTCCGCGCCGGTAACGCAGTCCTCCCATACCTTAAAACCTTCCACCAGGTTTGGGTGCTGGCGAACCATGCCGATTCCTACCGCTAAAGCATCCGCCGGAGCTGAAAAACGGACTTCTTTCCCGTTGATAAGAATACTGCCCGCGCCGGGACGCAGATAACCCGCCATGATATGCATCAAGGTGGATTTTCCCGCGCCATTTTCCCCCAACAGGGCATGGATTTCCCCTGGCCGAAGGCTGAAGTCGACGCTATCCAAGGCGATTACCCCATTCGCGGGAAAATACTTCTGTATCCCCCTGAGTTCCACCACGTTACTTTCCAGCGGGGCCTTCCCCGGCGCGGAATCGGGCCGTAAGAACCGCTTGCTTCTCCCTCACGGCATCGCTGACGGCGGCTCTGTAATCGGGATCGTCCTCCACAAAGTCCACATAGCCCTGGGCGGTTCCCACGATTTCCGCCGATCCAAAGGGAAGATTTCCCTCAAGGAAGCGTTTTATCTGCTCATAGGCGGCTTTTTCCTGGGCAAGAACCGCGCTGCCCACCACGGTACCCGGTTGGATGTTGTAGCCATTGGTGTCAAACCAGACAATCTTAGCCCCTCCTTCGTAAGCGGCGCGGAGAACCCCTTCGTTAGCCCCGCCGGCAATGGGAAGAATCACCGAAACGCCCCGCCGGATCATCTCCTGGGCAAGTTCCGCCCCTTTTCCCGCATCAAACCAATTTCCTACCACCCTGAATTCCAGAGCAAAGCCCGGATCTACCGCCTGGGCTCCCGCAAGATAACCGGGAGCAATAACTTCGGTCATCGCCGGGTATTCTTGACCCGCTACGAGGCCAACCAGCAGAGAGCCTTCCGCTTCCCGGCTGACCAGGGCCGCGATGTGTCCGGCCATGTACGCCTGTTCCCATTGATCGTACCGCATGGTGAAGATCTGGGGATTCCCCGCAAGTTCCGCGTCGAGGAGAAGAAAACGCTGTTCAGGAAACTGGGCGGATACCGATGCGGCAATAGCGGGCAGGGAGGGATTAGACGAAACGATAAGATCGTAACTACCCGGCGCGGCCATCGCGGTAATTTTCGACTCCCACTCGGCTTGATTATAGCCTCCTTCAACAATGGTAACTTCGGCTATTGCCCCCGCTTCCTGGGAAAAATCTTCCGCCGCCCGGCGGACGCCTTGGGCCAGCATCTCGTAAATAGGACTGCCGGAAGCCACTCCGGGGATAAACACCCCAATATGAACCGTTTTGGCCGCTCCTGTTTCGGCTTCTTTCTTAGCGGCGCAGCCCGGCAGACACAACAGGAATGTTAAACACGCGGCCCCCAGAACACGCCTTTCGACCTTGTGAAAATCCCGATGAACGGTATTCTGTTTCATAATCCCTCACAACGCTCGTATTGTTCAGGGTAAAAAAATACCCCGGATAGAGATCCGGGGCATATTGGTTCTTGGAATTTCGGGCGCCGCAAACCGTCAACCGCAGTTTGTGTATCCTCGATTTTCTTCCATCCGGACTATACCGTCGGCGCCGGAATTTCACCGGTTCAATCCGGGTCTAAAGCAGATCCGGATTCGCGGGCTATACCGCCGGTAGGGAATCGCGTCCACCGTAATAGTGGAACACTCACCCAACCCTGAAAATCATATCTTTTACAGCTTCTTACACTCGTTTTTTTTTGTCAATACGCCGAAGGAGAAAGAAACCGCAAATGCGGCGTTACTGCGTTGTTTTTTTAGCTTTTTGCCGGTGACATTCAAGTTTTTTAGTGATAAATTCACCCATTTCAGATAAAATTTCCCCCTTCCAGTCATCCTGGACAACATTCATGGCAAAAAGCTCGGGCGGATCCCGGTCAAGGGCCGCCGCTATGCGTTCCAGCATGGCGGCGGAGGGGAATTTCTTACAACCCTCTATCATAGCGATATAATGGGTGGCGGTATCCGCCTTTTCCGCCAGCCTTGACTGGGTAAGCCCCAATTCCGCCCGGTACGTTTTTATATTGGCCGCCAAAAGTTTCCTTATATCCGTCATATTTCACCCAAAGGCCATATATGATCATTTTCTTTCATCATTAGGTATTGACAATTACCACAGGGGGTAACTATCATACATAATATTGCCTGTAGGGTATTTTTATAGTAGAAAAGTTGTTTTTGCAGGGTAGTTTTCCGGTTGGTATGGGGGGGGGGCGGGGGCGATGACATGAAACGGCTTGTTTTTACCTTGTGGGCCGCCCTCTGGGGGGCGGGTATCGCGCTCTTTGCCCAGGTTCCCGCAGGGATGG
>JAIRPG010000157.1 GCA_031257105.1 Treponema sp. | reverse complement strand
TGGTGTTTGTATCAACCCGGTCTTTTTCCAACTGGACAAGCAGCACATCGTACAAGCGGCCCAGGGGGTTATCGATGAGCGTATTGGAAAGCTGCCGGTAGATCACCCAGATCCGCTCCTCTATCGCGGCGGACTTTGTGGAAAGCGCCGATGACGCCTTTGCCCTGCTTTTTGACGGGATCCGGCGTATCGAAGAAACCCGTCCCGCCAGGGGAAAGCGTACCAAGGCGCACAAAGGTGATCTCGAACCTTTGGTTCGCAGGTCTTAGTTACAAGCCTTCTTTGTCTTCCTTTGCGCGCCTTCTGCGCCGTTGTGGTTCAATTCTTTTGTTTTAAGGCGCACCAAGAAATTCTGTAAATTTAACGCGGCAGCAATTCCGAATTTGAAAATGTTGCCGGCGGACGGTAACTTTCTTTTTTAAAACAAAAGCTCTGTCCAACCGAAAATCGGGGCAAAAGATACTTTTGACCCGATTTTTTACCTTGACCTATATCCACCAAGCGGCATTTCCCTATTCGATTTGTTGAAGAAAGGACATCTACGGAAATGTAACGTGGGGTGTTCGGGGAAAAACATGGGGGGAACCACCGGGGGGCCCCATGTTTTTCAGCCGGACAGGCCCCCTTTACCATCCTTCAAGATGTCCTTTCGTTCTATACATCCTTAATTCGGAATTGCCGAAAACCTCCGCCATCCCCTTGACATTTTTACATTTATATCCTACTTTTTCGATAGGTTTAATATAAATAGGAGATGCGCCATGAACACAATCTATCTTTGGGGAGACGGCCAATGACGGCGGCGCCCATTAAACAGGCAGGGCCTGCTAAATTGGCGGGGCCCATTAAACAGGCGGGGCCTGTTGAACAGCAGCGCTATATGTGCGCCATCGGGGCCATGCAGACCGTGGTGGCCATTCCCCGCGCCATCCCGATCCTCCACTCCGGGCCCGGCTGCGGCGCAATGGTGGCGGGGTTCTTCGAGCGTTCCCGGGGCTATTCCGGGGGCTACACCGCGCCTTGCACCAACTTCTCCGAGACCGAGGTGGTTTTTGGGGGAACCCAAAAGCTGGAAACCCTGATCCGCAATTCTTACCGGGTACTCGACAGCGACTTGCAGGTGGTCTTGCCGGGCTGCGCCTCCTCCATCGTAGGGGACGACACCGCCGAAGTAACGCGCCGCTTTGCCGCCGATGGAAAGCCCATCGTCTTTGCCGATACGCCCGGTTTCCGGTACTCGAACTACGAGGCCCACAGCATCGTGGTGAACGCCATCATCGATCAGTACGTTGACCGGTTCGCGGAACGCGGCGCGGCAAAGGACGCGAAGCTCGTGAACCTCTTCGCCTCGGTGCCCTACCAGGATCAGTTCTGGAAGGGGAACCTGGAAGAACTCAAGCGCCTCATCGAAGGCATCGGCCTCAAGGTGAACATCCTCTTTGGGCCCCGTTCCGCCGGGGTAAGCGAATGGCTCGCCATCCCCAGGGCGAATTTCAACGTCCTCGTATCGCCCTGGGCGGGCGTGGAGATCGCCGAACACCTGCGGGAAAAGTACGGACAGGAGTGCTACCGGTTTCCGTACCTTCCCATCGGGGGCAACGCAAGCGCGGAATTCCTCCGGGGCCTTCTGGCCTTTGCCAACGAGCAGGGCGCGGCTCTGCCGGAAGCGGGGCTGGAAGCGTTCATCGCGGCGGAAGAGCGGGTGTTCTACGAGGAGATCGACAACCTGGCCACCTTCCTGCTGGAATTCCGCTACGGCCTCCCCGCCTTTGTCCACATCCTCCACGACGCGGGCTACGTCCTGGGCATGGCGAAGTTCCTGCTCCACGAAACGGGGATCGTGCCCAAGGAGCAGTTCATCACCGACAACACGCCGGAAGCGTACCAGCCGGAGATCCGCCGCCTGGCCGCCGGCATCTCGGACAAAAAGGAGATACCGGTCTATTTCGAGCGGGACGCGGGCCTTGCCCAGGAACGGATCGCCGGCCTCGACCACGAGGGCCGGGGGCTCATCATCGGGTCGGGCTGGGACAAAGCGCTGGCCGAGAGCCGGGGCTGGGACTTCCTCTCCGCGGCCCTGCCCTCGCCCTACCGGATGGCCATGACCACCGGTTACGCCGGGTACCGGGGGGGCCTCCGGCTCATCGAGGACATTTACAACACGGCGCTGCTGTCCTACCGGTAAGCGGCATGAGCGGCGCTTTTATAGAAATACGGGGGCTTCACAAGAGCTTCCGCAGCCGGGGCAGGGAATTTGCCGTACTCAAGGGGATCGATCTGACCGTGCGGAAAGGGGATGTCTTCGGGATCATGGGGTTCAGCGGGGCGGGCAAGTCCACCCTGATACGCTGCATCAACCGCCTGGAAACGCCGGAAGCGGGCGGTATCACCGTTGACGGGCAGGAGATCATGTCCCTCCGCCCGGAAGAGCTGGGGGCCTACCGGCGCAAGATCGGGATCATCTTCCAGCACTTCAACCTGCTGGACTCCCGCACGGTGGCGGGGAACGTGGCTTTTCCCCTGGAGATCGCCGGTACGGGCCGTGCCGCCATTGCCCGGCGGGTGGAGGAGATTCTGGAACTGGTGGGCCTGGGAGACAAAGGGGACTTCTATCCGGGGCAGCTTTCCGGGGGGCAGAAGCAGCGGGTGGGAATCGCCCGCGCCCTGGCGAACAACCCGGCGCTCCTCCTCTCGGACGAGGCGACTTCGGCGCTGGATCCCCTCACGTCCCTGTCGATCCTGGATCTCCTTATCGAGATAAACCGGAAGCTGGGGCTGACCATCGTGCTTATCACCCACGAACTGGACGTGATCCGCTACGCCTGCTGCAGCGTCGCGGTGCTGGAAAACGGGGTGATAGCCGAATCGGGGAGCGTCAAGAAGGTGTTTTTGAACCCGGTGAGCGAAACGGCAAAGCTGTTTATGAAGATAAACCGGGATTTTTCCAGCCGGGAGTGGCGGGACGGAGGCGGTATATGAACGGAGCGGGGCTGGCGAAACTTGCGGGGACGATACAAAGCGCCTTCAGCGCGGCGACCTGGAGCCTGGTCTGGCCTTCCATCGGGCAGACCCTCTACATGACCGCGCTTACCACGGTTCTGACAGGGATCTTCGGCCTTATTCTGGGGGTAACCCTGCTCGTAACCGACCGGGACGGGCTTCGCCCCATGCCGGTATTCAACGCGGTGGCCGGGGGCATCGTCAACGCCCTCCGTTCCATGCCCTCGGTGATCATCATCATCCTGACCCTGCCCCTGTCGCGGCTCATCATCGGCGTTTCTTACGGCCCGAAGGCCTGCATCATCGCCCTAGCGTTTACCTGCGTCCCCATGTTCGCCCGGCTGGTGGAAAGCAGCATCCTGGAGGTTCCCAAGGGCAAGGCGGAAGCGGCGCAGGCGATGGGCGCGAAGAAGCGGGACATCGTGTTCAAGGTGCTGCTCCCCGAAGCCCTGCCCAACCTGGTGCGGAGCTTCACCATCGCCGTTATCGCCATTATTTCCACCACCGCCCTGGCCGGTTCCTTCGGCGCGGGGGGCCTGGGGGACGTGGCGGTACGCTACGGCTACAACCGCTTCCGGGGAGACGTCCTCATCGCAGCGGTGCTGGTGCTGATCATCATCGTAAATCTGGTGCAGTTCGCCGGAGCGGGCGTCTCCAGAGCCATCCTGAAACGGCGGCACTTGATATAGGCTGGCCGCAGTTGCGCCGCAGTTGCGCCGCAGTTGCGCCGCATCGGAAACAGCGGGACAACCGTGGATCCGGCGCTTACCGGCGGCCCAGATTTTTTTCAGGGGGCAGGAGTTCTACCATCCGGGGCGTCTTATCTTCCGAATCCACGCACACGATACAGTTCCGTCCCCGTTTCTTTGCTTCGTAGAGGGCCAGGTCTGCCTGGTGGTATAGCTCTTCCGGGTTATCGGTGGAACCGCCCCTGAGTATATACATACCGAAACTGGCCGTTATATAGGGCGCCGCCTGGGATTTTTCATGGGAAATGCGAAGGTCGATGATCATCTGCCTGAGCTTGAGCGCCACTCGTTCAAGTTCGGCAATGCGGTTCTCCGTCCACAAGATGATAAATTCCTCGCCTCCCACTCGGGCCGCGAAAACACGTTCCTCCGAGATAAGCCGGTTCAGCACTTCTCCAAGGGATTTAAGCACCATATCTCCCATTTGATGACCATAAAAGTCGTTGTAGTTTTTAAAATAATCTACATCCATCATGATCGCGCAGACCGTTTGATGAACATGATGACATACGGAAATATAAAAATTCACGGTGTTTTGGTAGTCCCGGCGGTTACTCAAGCCGGTTAATTCATCTCGTATACTCTGTTCCCGGAAGCGGTTACGTTCGATTTCGAGCCGCCGGGAAGCAAGCATCTCTTTGATAATCGCGTGGGCCAGATACCAGGAAAGGGCCATGCCGATAAAAGACGCGACGGCGACGTTAATTACATCGGACAGCCCTATGACGCCCGGCTTAAAGGAAATAGTCAGAAATGAAAAAACACTCACCGCCGCCAGATTCAGCAGAAAATTCCCCAGGGGATCAAAGATGAAGAGTACTTGGGACCCGATAAGGAAGAGCAGAAAATTGACCGCGTGATATTCGGGTCTCGTGATAATGCCGATATATATGCCGAACCCCATGAGGGAGACAAAAAAAACGCCGAATTCCGGATAAACCTGGAAGCGCGTATACCGCTTACGCTTGTATAACCACCCGGCGTGGAGAAACACCGCTAATTCAATGATCCCCACGCCCAGCGCCGCCAGGACTTTATCGGTTTTTTTTTCTATAAACAACGAAACTGCGGAAAACAGCGCTAATAGTACCGCCGATGCCAGACTGATGATGAGGATACTCCGGGCGTTATGCCGCAGAATACCTTCCCCGCAACCGCGCAGCGCGTCTTTTGAAAAAGCGTAGTACCGCCACAGGCGCCACAGGGAAAGAACCGTTATCATAAACCCGGATGCCTAAACATAGTCAGCGGTTCCACAAGGAGGAAGGGTACACCCCTTCTTCAACAAGGGAAGAAATACGTTTTACCGCCGATTCCCGGTCTTCCTTGTATGTAACGCCAAACCAATCAGAATCCGCCCGCAGTACCCGTATATTGAGGAGCTTGTTTTTAATAAACCAATCCGCCGCCAATGGGAGGTAACACTCGGTCTTAAGCTGTTTGCCGGAAACCGCCAGGAACTCATCGAAGTATCGCTGGAGATCCGGAAAAATCCGCGCCGGAAACCCCCAAAAATTCATGGATACCGGAGTATCTTCGGAGAGTTCCCGTTTTGTCCCATCCGCGCCGGTGTTGAAGATGCGATCCCCCTCCCGGGCTATAGCGGTGAGTTCGTCCACAGAAGTCAAATAACCGTTCTGTATACCGCAGACCCCCCGGGCTACAGTCCCCTGAGGGCTCAGTGTCTTATGAAGGCTATAGGGTACAATGGCTCCGTCCTGTACGTCCGGCGAGGAAAGGTACGCGCCGAGGACTTCAAAAGCTTCCCTGCCGTAAAAATCATCGGCGTTGATCACGGCAAACGGCGCATCAATTTTGCCCTTGGCGCAGAGCAGGGCATGTGTGGTTCCCCAAGGCTTTGTCCGCCCGATACGGGAGCTTTCTTCCAGAATATCCGCCGGGATAAGACTGTCCATGTCCTGAAACGCCAGTTCACAGGGTATGGTCGGCCCGATCCGGTCGAGGACTATCTCCCGAAAGTCCTTTTCGATGTCCCGCCGAATGATAAAGACAACCTTGGTGAACCCTGCCCGCTTGGCGTCATACACCGAATAGTCAAGCAGCACTTCCCCGCTTTTCCCAATCCGGTCCATCTGCTTGAGTCCGCCGTAACGGCTTCCCACGCCTGCGGCCAATACAACTAAAATCGGCCCTTTCATACACATCCTCCTTACGAATAGTAGTAATAATATTGTCGGCTGACAATTTGCTTGTTAAGAAAATTTGCGGTTTATACCTGCCGCCCGCTCTTGAGTTTTTCCTCAAAACGTTCCAGCGCTTTCCCGGTTAATCCCTGTTCCGGCGCGGAGCTTCCTGTCAATCGCCGCCGCAGTTCCGCCGCTTCGTCCCGGGAAAAGGTGACGCCCCCAAGGATATGCCGGTCAAAGGAATCGCAGCACCGGGGGGCCGCCTTTCGGGCTAGAGCCAGCAGCGTCTCCGCATAGAGGCGGATCTCCTTCTGTGCATGAGCATCCAGCCGAAGACTCAAAAAATGAAACAGATTGTGAAGATCTATCTGCCAGTACCACTCGGTGTAAAGGGAAAGGGGTAGGTTGATCCGGGCCAGCTCACGAGCTATCCCCCGCTCAATGAAGGATGAATAGGCGGCGTAGGCGTCCCGCTGCCCCGAGGCAAGGGCGTCCCGAACTTGTCCGGCTTGAACGGAATCCAGGGGTTCTTCTGAACGGCCCTGTTTGTTATCGGCGCTCTGAAGGGCGATATGCTCCGGAGCAGGAATATAGAATTCATCCTTGAGTACCGAATAACGACCGGAGATTTCGTTGATCCGAGCCGTCCGGTGGCGTACCCACTGCCGCGCCACGAAGAGAGGAAGCTTTATATGGAAGGTAAGCACCACTTGTTCAAAGGGCGATGTATGACGGTTCCGCATGAGGTAGTCGATAAGCCCGGCGTCTTCCCGGTAGCTCTTGGTTTCCGCCCCGTAAGATACCCGCGCAGCCTGCACAACCCGCTCATCTCCCCCCAGGTAATCCACCAGCCGTACAAAACCCCTGTCCAGTACCGGAAATTCCCGATCCAGCGCCGCTTCCGCCTCCTCTACCACGCAGTGAGCCATAAACCCTCCTCGCTGAGGAGAGCTGTCCGAAAACTGAAGTTTCTGGACAGCTCTCGTATACTCCTCAATGCAGTATAGCAAAAAGGAAGAGCCTGACGGAAGGGGCCGCATTGGGGGTTTCCCATCTTTTCCCGGTTGCACACAATAGACTTGTTTCGAAACTTCAGTCTTGCAACAGCCTCTCTAAAATGAGCATTGTTGACTTTGCCATACGGCCTCTTGATACTCGTTCTCTGATCCTTATAAAATACGTGAACCATGCGAGAGTGGTGAAACTGGTAGACACGCCAGACTTAGGATCTGGTGCCCCCGGCATAAGGGTTCGAGTCCCTTCTCTCGCAAATCGCTTCCTTAGACATCTCCCAGGGAAAAATCACCGGTTATTTTGAAGCGGGGGCCGTCCCGAACTACCTCCAAAGCCCTGCCGGGGAAGTAACGGGGCAGCCTTTCCCGTACCAATCTGGCGGCTTCTTCGATAAGCAATTCGAACTGTTCGGGACTTACCTTGTCCAAGGTAGCTACCCTGAGTGAGATGATGTAGCCCCGGCCCTTTTCGGAGCCAAGACCCATCGTAAAGTCCGGGCCAACGTTGAAAAGGCCGTCCATCTCGGGGTTCCCCGTTTCCCCCCGCCCGGGGCGGTTCGGATGCCGAGGAAAGGCCCCTGCCCAGAGATCCTCCAGTATATCGTCAACCTCTCGAAAAAGCGCTTCCAACTTTTGGTTAAACTCCACAAGTTTGGGATGCGTGTACATAGCAAGACTATACAAAAAGAGACTTTAAGATGACAATACGGTGGATCGTTGAGGAGAGCTATCGTATGAGCAAATATTGGAATGAGCGCGTAAGGAAGCTGGAACCCTATGTGCCCGGCGAACAACCCCGAAACCGGAAGTTTATCAAGCTCAATACCAATGAGAACCCGTATCCCCCGTCTCCAAACGTCATCGAGGCGATCCGGCGCGCCGCCGGGGACAGCCTGCGACTCTACCCTGATCCATCCTGCACGGAGCTGCGGGAGGCGGTGGCTGCCCGTTATGGCGTTACGGTTGATCAGGTCTTCCCAGGGAATGGTTCAGACGAGGCGCTGGCATTCGCGTTTGCCGCTTTTTTCGCTACGCCGGAAGATGGGGCGAACGCGCCGCCGGCGCTCTTTCCGGATATTACCTACAGCTTTTATCCGGTATACGCCAGACTCTGGAACGCGCCTTTCGAGACGGCGCCCTTGGCAGATGATTTTTCGATCAATGTGAACGATTACCTCCGGCCTTCGGGCGGGATCATCCTGGCGAACCCCAATGCTCCCACCGGACTGGCCCTTCCGCTGGAAGAACTCAGGCGGCTCATCGAATACCAGAAAGAGCAGGGTAAAGTCATGGTAGTGGATGAAGCGTATGGGGCTTTTGCCGCCGGGAACAAGACGCTGTCCGCCGTGCCCCTCACCGCCCGGTACCCCAACCTCCTGACGGTGCATACCTTGTCAAAATCGGCGTCTCTGGCGGGGCTCCGGGTGGGATTTGCTATCGGCAGCGAAGAACTTATCCAGGGGCTTTGCCGGGTGCGGGATTCTTTCAATTCCTACACGCTCGACAGACTAGCCCTGGCGGGCGCCGCCGCCGCCATTGCCGATGTGAACTATTATGACGAGTTGAGCCGACGGATCATCGCCACCCGTGAACGGGTTTCCGTCGAGCTTCGGGGTATGGGCTTCCTGGTGATCCCTTCATCGGCGAATTTCATCTTTATCAGTTTGCCGGGAAAGCCCGGCGCCGAGGCGTTCGCCGCGCTCCGGGAGCGGGGAATCCTGACGCGGCACTTTAACACGCCCCGAATCTCAGACTATCTGCGGGTCAGCATCGGCACAGACGGAGAGATGGATCGCTTTCTCGAAGCCTGCCGGGCTCTCGCCGAAGGCCCCCGGGTTATTCCGTCTTCTCAAAGTACGAGACATTTCTGAAGATCCGGCCCACCACCCACTCGGTAAGCGCGTACACGTACGGGGAGCCGGAAACCACCACGCTCCGGGCATCTCCTTCTCCCGGCCCCAGGCTGATACGGCGGCTCACGCCGTCGCCGAACTCCAAGGTTATCCGCCCTTCGTTGAATATCGGATCTTGCGCGTTCATGGTCGTAATAAACGTATCTCCCTCGGCGTCTAGGATGGAACGAATGTACGGTTCTACCTTTGCGCCGTCCAGGGCATCCTCGGCAAGGCCCTCCACAACCCAGCCTGTTTCCCGGCGGCTTATGACCAGGGGCGGTTGAACGGGAGGAACGGAACCATCATCGAGCGGCGCGGCAGGCGGTGAAATCACCGTAAGGCGTTGAACCGTGTCCAACGCGCCGCCTTCGGGAAAGAGCTTGAGGTTGTACCATGACTTGGGGGCGCCGTTCAGGTACGCCGAAAACCGGTCTTCACCGGAACGAACCTCGTCCTGGTTGTTCTTCCGTATATAGACCTCACGCCCCGATGCGTCCACGCCGCCGATAAGCATATCCAACAACACGCGGTTCGCGGCGCGAACGGTAATATGGGATGCGGCGGTATCGGTAAGCCCCAGACGCTCATGGGAAACGGCGCCGCCCCGTACCGGATAAGCCTCCCTTGTGGAGAGGATACTGAGGAAATCCTCCACTCGAGACTGCTTTGCCGGATACTCTCCGGTTTCCGCGCCATCCGGCGAACCGGTGAACCACGCGCCGTTTCTCCGCCAGAGGGTAATCTCCCCGGCGGCGCCGCTGATCGATATGTTATCCGCCGTTTCCGCCGCCTGGGGTTCCATCCAACGGTACGTAGCGCTGCGGGCATTGAGCCGTTCGGAACTAAAGATCAATGACGCCGCATACGTCAAGGTGAGCAGGCCGGTCAAAAAAGAAAGCATTACAACCTGTTTTTTATACGTCATCGGAACCGCCTCCGTTTTTTAGGGAACGCCGCCGCTTGAGGGCCATAAGTCCACCTGCGGCTAACACGGCTAAGGGCAGAAATACCACGTTGAAAAGCCGCGCAAAGGCCATGGCCTTGATACGGCGCTCCTCATCAACTATCCGGTCAAGCCTGCCGGTTTGGCTCTGCCTGCCCCGGATGCCGATAATATCATCATCGTTACTCAGCCAATCGGCGGCCTGAATGAAGAAATCCATATTCCGCGAACTGCGGGTGTACTCCACATTGGGCGAGTAAATCAGATCCGTGTCTCCTACAACCACGATACGGGATTCCTTCCCGGCGCCTTCCCAGGCGGGAAACGTTCCGGTCAGCGCGACGGCGAAGATCTTTGCCCCCCGCGTCTCCGCTTCTTCTTGGGTAAAGAGATAGCCGGCACTAGGATCTATAGAAAAGTCTTTGGTCATAAGCCATGCCTCGGGGGTACTGGTAAAGAGAACGGTTCCCTCTACCCCCGCGGGAGGAGCAAGCTCCAGAGGGCTCGGCCAGAAAAGATCTGCCCCGCCAAAGGAAGCGCTGATGGGATGGGATGGATTCGCGTTCTCTCGCAACGCCCCGATCCAGTGAGGATAGCGGACAATACGAATCTGGGAAGAGCCGCCCGCGCCGGGAACCGAATACGGCAGCGTGAGGGCGGACTGGTCAAGAACGAGCTCGGGCTTTATCACCGCGCCGTAGGATGCAATCATGGACAGAAGCCCTAGATCGTTCACCGGGCGGGCGCTCAGGCTGTACCCGGTATCCACCGTGACTCCTTCCACGGCAAAGAGGGCCTTTCCTCCACCCTGTATATACCGGTTGATGGCGGAAAGGGCCGTTTGATCCATCTCTTCGGCCCCTCCCAGGACAAAAAGCACGGAAACGACCTCGCCGATCTCGTCCCCCGGCGTAATAACCCGTACTTTGAAACCCGCTCCCACGAGGGCCTGGTTTAAGTAGTTATAATCACGCTCCCACTGCCGCGCCGCATCCCCGACGATCACCCCCGCCTCACGGGCGGTTCCCCTGATAAGGCCGCGTATCCGGGAAGTCAGATCGTATTCCAACGTATCTAAGGAGAAGACCACCGGCAGCGTCTCGGCTTGATCGAGGTATTCAATAACGATCCCGGTGTATACGGTGGACACGCTTGCCTGATCCTGTTCAACGGTCTGGATCTGCTGGGGCTGAATCCCCAAATTCTCCACGATGGAAACCATGTTTGCCTTGACGGGATCGCGCACATTAAGCCGGATCTTCCCCCGTGAATAGGCGGCGTACTCGGTAAGCAAATCCGTAATCTCTCCCGGCAGAGGATGAATAGAGGTCAGTTTATCGGATACGTAGTAGGTGATCCGCACCTGATCGGGGATCTCCGCATAGAGGTTCCGCGAAACCGCCGAGATAGTGTGGGCCTTGTTCTCCGTCAGATCAATGCGAAACCAGAACCGCCGGCTGATAAGAAGGGCCAACACAAGAGAAATCGTTGAAAGCGCAAAAATAACCGTTGCCTGCCGTTTCGTCATAGCCGCTACCTCCACTTCCTAAAGAGAATAACCCTTGTATTCAGAAACAGGAACAGAAAGGCCGTCAAGATGAAGAAGGCCAAGTCTCGGGAATCGAGCGTCCCCTGGGAAAAACTTTGAAAATGATACGACAAGGAGATGAAGTTAATCCCCTCGGCAAGCTGAAGGGGAAGCTCGATGCTCTTGGTAACGAGGTCTACCAGCATCACAAACAGGAGCGCCACGGCGCTGCCCAGAAAGGCCGCCGCCTGGTTCTTGCAGAGGCTTGAGAGGAGAAGCCCCAAGGCGGTAGCGGAGGCTCCCAGGAGGAAGACCCCGGCGTATTCCCCAATGACCACGCCTTTGTCGAAAAACCCCAGGGGGAAAAGGCTCAACGGCAGGGGAATAGTTAAAATCAGCATCACCGCCAGTTGGCAGAAGGCCGCGAGAAATTTCCCCACTACCAGATCCCATTCGGAGAAAGGCATCGTAAGGAGGAGTTCCACGCTGCCCAGCTTCCGTTCCTCGGCCCAGCTCTTCATGGTGATCACGGGGATCGCCATGGTAAAGGCCAGGGGAAAAGCCGAAAAATAAGGCCGCAGGCTGGCCGCATCCATCGTGAAAAACTGCTGGAAATAAAACAGCCATACCGACAGAAACAAAAGGAAAAACGCCGTAATTCCATAGAAGGCGGGAGCGTAAAAAGAGGAATACAGTTCCTTCCGAGCCAGCGCCAAGGCTCGTTCCGCGGGAATTTTCATGATTGCCGCTCCTCTTCCCCGATCTGCTCACTGGTGAGCGGCTCACTCGTGAGCGGCTCACTGGTGAGCGGCTCACTCGTGAGCTGGACAAATATATCTTCCAGACTGAGCCGTTTCCGGTTCATCCGGAGTATCTTGAACCCTTGGGCAACAGCCCAGTCAAAGATACGCTCCGCCAGAATTTCCGCCGAAATTCCAGCGGCGCCACCGAGAGAAAAAACGGCGCTCACCATGCCGTCTCCCGAAGCCTCTATCGCTGCGCCGGATAGTTCCATTCCAGGCGCGCCGAGCGCGCTTAACGAAGCTTTCACAAGCGCGGCGTCCGCTATAACCGCGCCGGCTCCCTTAAGGAGCAATTCCCACGTATCGCGGCCTTTCATTGTTCCGGCGATCTCTTCGGCGGTTCCCTGAGCGGCGATACGGCCTTCGTTGATGATCAGAACCTGAGAGCAGACCGCCTCTACTTCCTGTAGGATATGAGTGGAAAGGATCACGGTCTTCCGTTTCCCTAGTTCCTTGATAAGCGCCCTTATTTCAATGATCTGGTTCGGATCCAACCCGGTGGTAGGTTCGTCCAAGATCAGTACCGGCGGATCGTGGATAATTGCCTGGGCAAGACCCACCCGCTGTTTATACCCTTTAGAAAGGGTCTCGATCTTTCTAAACCCAACCGGTGAAAGACCGCAGGCGTTAACGGCCTTCTCGATAGCCTCCTTCCGTCCGGCGGCGGGGATAAGCCTTCCCTGGGCAATAAAATCGAGGTACTCCCGAACCGACAGATCCGCATAAAGGGGAACGTTTTCGGGCAGGTAGCCGATTCGCTTCTTCACTTCCACCGGCTCTTCCTGTACCGAGATGCCGTCTAAAAACGCGGCGCCCTCAGAGGGAAAGTGATAGCCGGTGAGGATTTTCATTATGGTCGTCTTCCCCGCCCCATTAGGGCCAAGAAAGCCGAGTACCTGATCTTTCCCTACGGAAAAGGATACATCCTTTACCGCTTCCACCGAACCGTACCGCTTGGTAAGTCCTTGGACTGTTATCATGGAACCTCCTCTTCAATAGGGCTGTCCGGAAATCCGGTTGATTCCCAGACAGCTCTAATCTCTATATTCAAGGGGAAACACCGCCCGGTCGCGGGACAAAACCGTACCGGGAAATATCGTCTGGGCTTCCCGTAAAAGCCGCTTGAGTTCAAAGTCCGTATACCGCGGACTGTAGTGGATCAGAGCCAGCTTCTTAACCGCCGCATCCGCCGCGATCCGCGCCGCTTGTTCCGCAGTCATGTGCTTTTTTTCCCGGGCGGTTTCCAGCAGTTCCCCTTCAAACATACCTTCACAAAAGAAGAGATCCGATCCCGCCACTTCATCCGCGATTCCTGGAAAGGCGAGGGTATCGGTGACGAAAGAAAATTTTCTCCCGGTACGAGGAGCGCCCAGTACTTGTTCCGGCCTGACTTCACCGCCGTCAGCGGACATTACCGTCTCTCCGAATTGAAGCTTAGACCACAGGGGCCCCCGGGGTACATTCAGGGCCTCAGCTTTCTCAGGGTGGAATTCCCCAGGCCGCTCGTCTTCCTCCAAGGTATACCCGTAACAGGGCTTGGTATGCCGCAAGGGGAAAGCCCGTATCCGGAACCCGTCCCCCTGGTAGACTACCCCCCCTCCGGCGATCTCCTGCACCACGATCTCGTAATTGATGTACATATCCAGCACACGGCGGCTGGTCTCGATATACTCGGCGATTCTGGGGGGGCCGATGATATAGAGGGGATCATCCCGGTCTACCTGCGAAGAAAGCATGAGCAGTCCCGGCAAACCCGTGACATGATCCGCGTGGGTGTGGCTGATAAAAATAACGGATATTTTCTTCCAGCGGAGGTTGAGCCGCCTGAGGGATACTTGGGTACCCTCCCCCGCGTCAAATAGAAAAAGCTCTCCTTCCCGCCTGAGCAAAACCGACGTAAGATGACGGTTCGGCAGGGGCATCATCCCTCCCGATCCAAGAACAAAGGCTTCAAGATTCATCGTGTCTACTATACCGAAGAAGAGATTGTTTACGCAATCCGGACAGCTACTCCCTCTTTTTGAATGAGTGATATGAAAAAACATACAATCGAAGCTCAAAATAGGGGAAAAATAAAAAACAAAAAACCATAATTCTTTATGTCAAAAAGAAATAAATACTCGTTTAAAAGCATCGAAGACTTGGCATGAAAATTGCTATTATACTCTTGCTTGCCGGCTGTCCATCCGGTAACGCCATGGAGGAACGTATGGAAAAGAAATATGCGACGGCGCGGGATAACGAAATACAGCAAAGTTATTTTGAGCGGATCAAATTGATTCCCCTTTTGAGTTTTGAGGAAGAGCTGGAGTTGTCCAAACGTGTACAACGGGGCGATAAAACGGCCCGGAACAGGCTTATCGAGGCGAATTTACGGCTTGTGGTTAAGATTGCCCGCGTGTACCTTACCGCCGATGTGCCCTACATGGATCTTATCCAGGAAGGCAACATCGGGCTCATGCGGGCGGCGGAAAAATACGATCACGGCAAAAAAGTCCGTTTTTCGACCTATGCAAACTGGTGGATCCGCCAGGCCATAGTCCGCTACCTTTCAAATAAGCGCCGGGTTATCCGGCTGCCCCACCGGAAGGAAGAGATCCTCCGTAAAGTACAGCGGGCCTATCATACCCTCAGTCAAACTCTGACGCGCCAACCGACTATCGCGGAAATAGCGGAACACATCAATTGCTCTTACGAAGAAGTGGCGTACATCCTGAGTATGACCAACGGGCTTGTATCCTTAGACATGGAGAGCGGGGACGGAGAATCGGTCTCGCTGGGGGAACTCCACGAAGACTACACCTACAGTCCCGATCAAGCGCTTATGAGAAAGTCCCTGCACGATTACGCGCTCCACTGCATCGACCGCCTTAAAGACCGGGAAAAGCGGATTCTTATGTACCGCTACCAACTGAACGGCGGCGAGCGGCATACCTTAAAGACAATCAGCGATAAGATGGGTATTTCACCTGAAACGGTACGTCAGATTGAGATTCGGGCGCTTAAGAAAATACGGGAACACGCCGGCGACACCTGGCGCGCTATGACGCCTGAAGCCATATAGCGGAACGAAAAGCGAGCCCTCTTAAGGGGCCTACGCCGCCTTCTCACCTCTTTGCTCACACTTGTCCATTCTGCCCGTTGTCCGCGTTTGCTTATTGCCGCCAAAGAGAATCGAACTCTTGACACAAGGATTTTCAGTCCTTTGCTCTACCAACTGAGCTACAGCGGCTTAATGAATACTTTATATCAGAGTGGAAAAAAAAGCAAGCGGTCGGCGGCTCAGTTCAGCAATTCCGAATTAAGGATGTATAGAACGAAAGGACATCTTGAAGGATGGTAAAGGGGGCCTGTCCGGCTGAAAAACATGGGGCCCCCCGGTGGTTCCCCCCATGTTTTTCCCCGGACACCCC
>JAIRPG010000073.1 GCA_031257105.1 Treponema sp. | reverse complement strand
GACCACCTTAAAAAACGCATTTTCGCAGCCGTTAGGCGAGAAAATGCAAGGTCTGTCCGCAAAGTAACCGACTTTGTGGACAGACACTAATGAGCGGAACGGGCTACGCGGAAGCCCGTATTGTCGCCAATCATATCCTTGGTGGGTTCATGCCGCCACGCCACGAGCACCCACTGCACATCGGACTCGCGGAAGCTGCAACCGCGATAAACGCGGGTCGTCGGGGAGGATGGGCCCAGAGGATCCGTCTGGGCATCGGCGCTATAGGGGGCATACCAATCCCAGCAGAACTCCCATACGTTTCCGCTCATGTCGTGGATCCCCAGCCCGTTTGGTTCCTTCTTCCCTACTTCGTGGGGTCTCATGTTGGAGTTGCTTCCATTCCACGCGACCGAATTCAGCGTGTTGCCGCCTGAATAGTTGTAGTTTCCGGGGGAGCCGTCTCCTCCCCGGGCCGCGTACTCCCACTCCGCCTCGGTGGGCAGCCGGTAGCCGTCCGCGCCGGGTACCAGGCTCACTTCCGTCCCGTCCACGATATACGCGGGGGTAAAGCCTTCCGCCCCGCTCCGCCAGTTACAGTACGCCACCGCGTCATACCAGGTTACCATGCACACCGGCTCTTCTTCCGTCTGCTTAAAAAGCGTGTTCTTCCAGTTCAATTTCGGTACTACCATCCAGTTGTAGACGCTTGACCATCCTCCTTTGCCGGTGCTTTCCGCCGTCGTCACATACCCCGACGCTTCCACAAATTCGCGGAACGCTCCCACGGTGACCTCGTACTTCCCTATCAAAAAGGAACTCACGGTGACCTCGTGTATGGGCTGCGATGCCCCAACTGCACCGGTTCCCATAAGGAACGTCCCGCCGGGAACCAGGACCATCTCTTTGAGGTCTCTCGGCGCGGCGTCAGCGGCGGCTGCCGTTCCGCCGTCTTGGGCCGCCGGCCCGCTTTGGCAGCCCGCCAGCGCAAGCGCCGCCGACACAAGTGTCGCCGACACGAGTGTCGCCGACACAACGGCTCCGATCATCATCAGGTTCTTTTTCATTAATATACTCCTCGAAAAATATAATATACCCAGCCGGATTTCCGGACAGGGTAGGAGGTAATTTTATACGAAAATCCTCATATAACTCAATACGACGGTACGGGAGAGAGAAACGGGAATAAGCGGCGCTTAACTTGTAACTCGTACCTTGTACCTCTATACTGGCGGCAAGGAGAACTGTATATGAAACTGATTTTTCTTGGCCCCCCCGGAGCGGGTAAGGGAACCTTGGCCGCGCGGGCCGTCACGATGCTCAAGACGCCTCACATCAGTACCGGCGCCATATTCCGCGCCGCGAAAGCTGCGGGGACTCCCCTGGGGCTCAAGGTGCAGGCCATCATGGACGCGGGAAAACTCGTGGACGATAGTACGACTATCGAACTGGTCAAAGAGCGGCTGGCCCAGGCCGATGTCGAGCAGGGGTATATCCTCGACGGATTCCCCCGGACTATTCCGCAGGCGGAGGCGCTGGCGGAATTTTCCACGGTGGATCGGGTAGTCAACTTCGATATTCCCGATTCCGCCGTGTTGGAACGACTGGGAGGCCGCAGGGTCTGCCAAAAATGCGGCCACAATTTCCACGCCATCTTTGACGCGCCCAAAACCGAAGGGGTTTGCGATCATTGCGGCGGCGAGGTCTCCATTCGGGATGATGATCGTCCGGAAGCGATCCAGAAACGGCTTGAAGTCTACCGGGCGCAAACCGCCCCGCTCATCGGTTTTTACCGGCGGAAAGGACTGCTCCTCGATGTAGACGCCCGGCCCGCGGTAGAGCAGGTAATCGAAAACTTCAAAAAAGCCTTAGGGCAGCGCTGATTAACGTGACGCCAACCGGGTTTTACAACAGGCTCGGTATAAAGGCTGCCTGATCCCAGGCCGCATGGGGAGGCCCGCTCAGAACGTCTTGAGCCGTTCCTCGCCATGCTCCTGGAAGTACCCCCGCCAGATCCGCTCTATACCGGCCCGATCTCCTTCGCGGTTGAGCAGGTTTTTCAAATAGTTTCCCCAGATAAGGTTATCGCAGAAATAACTGAAAAAGCGCCGGGATCGGCTCAGGTGGAACTCAGGCGGCTGATACCGGGCCAAACGTTCCAGAAAAGATAAGCCGGTCGCCTCAAGATCGACCCGGATCGCTTCCGATCCCGGCAGCCGCCGCGCTTGGGCGAAGATCCAGGGCTGCCTCACCGCCGCTCTGCCGGTCATAACTCCATCCCAGGGGCCTTGCGCCCGGCAAAGCAATTCGCCGGCGTCAGCGATGTCGCCGTTTCCCACCACGGGAACGCGCAGCGCGGCCCGGAGCAGCGCTACCGCATCCCAGCGAGAACGCCCTTTGAATTTTTCCCGCGCCGTCCGGGGATGCAGGGCGATACATTCAACCCCTTCTTCCTCAAGCCGGCGGCAGAACCGTATCAGATACTCCATATCGTCTTCGAGGCCGATCCGTAATTTGACGCTCAGACGGCGCTTTACCCCGCGTCTGACCAGACGGATAAGTTCCCCGGCCCGCTCTATGGAGCTCATCCACCGGACGCCGGCGCCGGTTCGGGTAATGGCCGGGGCGGAACAGCCCATATTAAGATCGATTCCGGCGCATTCGCGGCGATCGAGCAGCGCCGCGGCGGCGGCCAAGCGTTCCGGGTCGGCCCCAACCAGTTGGTACACAACCCGTTCAGGACACGGGCCTGAGTCAAGATACCACGACTCATAGGGGCCGCCGCATACCAACGCCCCGGCGCTGATCATCTCGGTGTAATAGACCGCGGAACCGCCAAATCCTTCTATTAATTCCCGCAGAGCCCGATGGCTTAATTCCGCCATCGGCGCGAGGTACATCGCCGCCGTCAGAGCAAACCGCGTTCGTAACCGGTCTTGAGGGCCCGTTCTTGCCGGTGGCGGCGGATGGCAAGTTCTATGAGCTTGTCGATTACGGCGGTGTAGGAAACCCCGCCGGCCTCCCACAATTTGGGGTACATACTGATATTGGTAAAGCCCGGCATGGTGTTGATTTCGTTGACCAAGACGCGGCCGTCTTCCCGCAGGAAAAAATCCACCCGGCCCAGGCCCTCACATTCAAGTACCCGGAAAGTTTTAACCGCCAACTCCTGAATTTCCCGGACGACCTCGCCCGCAATTTTGGCGGGAATCTCCAGGACGGCGCCCTGTTCATCCAGGTACTTCGCCTCGTAGGAGTAGAACTCGTGGGAGGCGATCACTTCCCCGGGAACCGACGCGGCGGGTTCCTCGTTCCCCAGAACGGAACACTCCAGTTCCCGGCCCTTGATGAATTCCTCCAGGACGATTTTCCGGTCATAGGCAAAGGCCGCTTCCAGAGCCTTCCGGTACTCAGCTTCGCCGTGGATCTTGCTTACCCCCACGGAGGAACCCATGTTGGCGGGCTTGACAAAGAAGGGCAGCCCCAGCCGCTCAACCACCGCGCCAAACGCCGGCAGGGCCTCGTGGGACTTCAAGACCAGAAACGCGCCGATGGGGACGCCGCCGTCACGGAGGAGGCGCTTCATCACGTCCTTATCCATGCCCACGGCGGAACCCAGGACGCCGGCCCCCACAAAGGGAATATCCGCCAGCTTGAGGAGTCCCTGTACCGTGCCGTCTTCCCCAAAGGGGCCGTGGAGGATGGGGAACGCCACATCGATAATCCGTTCCTCCTGGGGATTGGTCAGGTTAAGAAGCCGCCCTTCGCTTTGGGGAAGCAGCGCCGCCGGCACCGCCGCCGGCACCGCCGCCGCGCCGTTCAAGGCGAACCGCTCGGGGTCGCAGGCGTTCAACAGCCACTTCCCCGACTTGTCGATGCCGATGAGGATGGGGTTGTACTTGTCCCTATCGATGGCGTCGAACACGTTCTTGGCCGACCGGAGGGACACCTCGTGCTCCGCCGATTTCCCTCCAAAGAGGATGCCGACATTTATCTTTCTTTCCATATCAATCTTCCTTTATTGATTCCGCCTCCCTCAACGAGACCTGTTCAGAACAACGCTACTATAACATGGGAGCGCTGTTGCGGATAGCGATTTCCTTGACAAACCCATTTTATTCAATGATAGTTTTAAGGAAGAGGTTTTGCCGTGCAGGCGCAGCGCGTATCTTTCGTCCAAGAACAGCAGCTCAGAATGAATCCCATGCTCCTTCAGTCGATCAAGCTGATGGAACTGCCGGTCGCGGATCTGCGGGAAAAGATAGAGGAAGAGCTTGAGCGCAATCCGGCCTTGGAAGTCCTGGAAGACAACTCCACGGTTTCGCTGGACGCCGCGTATACCCCCCCCAAAGAAGAAGAAGCCTACTTTGAAGGAACTTCTGACGCGGGGTTTATTCGCTCCGGCGGGAACGAAGCCATGGAAGAACGGTATAAATTCATCGAAGGCGCCCCTTCCCGCCCGGAAACCCTCCAGGAACACCTGCTGTGGCAATTACGGCTTCAGCCGGTAAATGACGGCATACGCCGCGCCGGAGAACTCCTTATTCAAAACCTAGACGCCGACGGTTTTCACAAAGAGCCGGTTGAACTGCTCGTTAAAGACGAATTCCCCGGATACGCGGCAAAAGGGAAGCTTCCCCCGCCGGTAAGACAGGCAATGGCCTTGGTGCAGGCGCTGGATCCCCAGGGAACTTGCACGTCGGGTTATCAAGAATCACTTCTTGTACAGGCGCGCCTTTTGCCTGATGCCCCGGAAGGGATCGAAACGGTTCTTGCGTTTTTGGAACTTCTTGAACGGGGCAAGATCGCCGAGACCGCCCGGAAAGTAGGCCGCAGCGAAGCGGAAGTACAGGGTATCTTTGAGCGGATACGGGAACTTTCCCCTTTTCCCGGCAGGCAATTCGCCTCGGAAGAGACCCGTTATGTAACGCCCGACGTGCGGGTTATCAGAAAAGAAGGGGATTTCGTCATCATTATCAACGATGAAGAAATTCCTGTTCTGGGAATCAATTCGTTTTTTATGAAACTATCCGGCGAAAAAACAGGAGAAAAGCCTACCCGCGACTTTGCCAACGAAACCATCAAAGAAGCGCGGGGCTTCATTCAGGCGGTTCAGCAGCGGAAGCGGAGCCTGCTGCGGGTATCCCAAGCTATTGTAGAGTTTCAACGCTCCTTCTTTGTCAACGGCCCGAAGCACCTCCTTCCCCTCACCCTTGGGGACATAGCGGGGGAATTGGGGCTCCACGAAGCTACCATTTCCCGGATAGCCAATGGCAAATACATGCAAACCGAATGGGGCATCTTCGGGATCCGGTATTTTTTCACCAATTCCATCAGCGGGATTGGTTCGAGCGGCTCCCGGTATTCCAAAGAAGGGGTAAAAGAGATTATTCGGGAACTGATAGCAGGTGAAACCCGCCGCCTTTCGGATCTGGAGATCGCCGGAATTCTGGCAAAGCGGGGCATTCCCCTGGCCCGGCGTACCGTTGCCAAGTACCGGAATGAATTGGATTTAGGTTCTGTATATGCCCGCTAACCGGGTAAACGCCTCAAACTCAAGAAGAATTTGAAGGTAGAAATACAATTGTTCAGAAACTGAAATGAAGGAGATTCTCTATGAACACTGAAATTAAGGCCGTGCATTTTACCCTGGGAGAAGATACCAGGGCGTATCTGGATCGGAAGATCACCAGAATCCACAACGCCGAGAACATGATCGTTGATATGCTCTTTACCCTAACCCGGGATAAAGATTACGCCGCCGAAGCGACCGTCAACTTCCGCTGGGGGGTATCGGTTCACGTGAAAGAACACGACTTTAGCCTTAACCTCGCTATCAATAAGCTTATGGATAAGCTGGAAGCAAAAATAACCAAAGAAAAGGAAAAGGTTAAGGAAGTAAACGAAAAAGAAGCCGCCGCTGAAAAGCACCAGGGAAGCCTGTAACGGACGCTCACCGGGGATTCCGCCGGAGCCCCGGCGGCCCGCTTTTTTGTCACAAACCCGCGTTTTTTTTGAAAAGATCTATTCTCTTCTAAAAAAGTGCATTATAGTAAGATTATCGGGTTCCTAAAACGTTTAGCCTTCAGGCAGGATGGTCGAGGAAGCCGCCTCGCGTACAAGGCGAGTAATTCATTGCAGAATAAGGAGAGATGTATGATGGTCTTATCAAAAAAGAACCTGTTCCTGGTTCCGGCGCTGGCCGCCGCTTTGTTTGCCGCCGGCTGTTCGCTGGATAATTTTGCCAACCCCGGCTCTGAAACGGCGGAAGCAGACGCCCCGCCCCCGGGAACCGTGTGGGTTTCTGTAAAACTACCCGCAAAAGTTCCCCAAAAGAGTTTCCGATCTCTGGATGCTGCCCACTCCGAAGCAATTATTGACTACTATGAAATTTATTTGCGAGATCGTGGATTGTCGACGAATAGCAGCTTCCCTCCTCCATCTGATACGGACCCGATTTACTTCGGTACGGCTAGGGAAGGCGAAGTTCTGCGGCTATCGGTGCCGCCGAATCATAATTACGATGTACTGCTCCTCGGCGGACGATTTGAAAACATGATTCTACTGGCAAGCGCGTTCGTCAACAGTGAGAGTGGAGGAAGTCAGACTTATGCCGCCGGCGGTACAGGTATCGCCATCAAACCGGATATTACCAATACCATCTCGTTGACCTTGGAATGGATTGCCAGTAATCCGGTAACTCATTACACCCTTGACGATGGAGCAAGCCCTACTATAGCACAGGGAACGGCATACCCGTATACGGATATTTTATATACAACATTAAAGCCCCAAAGTAGTAGTAATCCTGGCGAACTCGAAACAACAGGTGAGACTGAAATATCTGTTGTCGTTACCACTGAAGGGATTGATAATTTGACCTTTGCGGATGATTCTTTTGAAGCCGGTGCGTTTGAGCGCCCGAATTACGTCAAAGCGCGCATGAAGATTGTCGGTTACAGTAGCAGTCACCCGGTACCCACCATGAGCGCTACCTATGACCAAACGAACAACAGCGCGTCGATTGATGATATGACGGGAGTCGTTACCTATACCTTCAAGTTGGGTAGCGGCGAAAATGCGGAGCATTGGCCGGCTCCGAGTGTGGGCGTGTATGCCAGAATGTACTATGAATTGAATTACTACGCTTTTGGTAGAGATCCTGATACCGCAAAAGGTAGTAAATGGAATATTAGAAACAACTACGATCCGCGGCTTCTGGATACAGGCCCCGGCAGTCAAGGCGGTTCGATATTGCTCATCATTGGAACCGATCCTGGTGATTTTATTCCCTATTCCGATGTACAGATCGGCTTTGAATAATCAGCGCCTATCCATATACGGACGCGAGAGTTGACCGTAAAAAATAGCTGAGAGTCGCCGGGGAGGGGCAGAGGAGTGAAAGATGATTCGATATTCTTTTGTCCATATTCTGGCGATCAGCTTTTGCTTGCTGGGAGTGTTCTTTACCGGTTGTGACGCTCAGAGCGGCGATATTTTTACCTACACCGGCGGCAACCGGGCCGGTGTAACTTCCCTTATCATCATTCCTGTCAGGCGAGAATATTCATTTGAACACAACCCGGTCTTCGATCGGCGGATTGATTTTACCGTACTGGGGGTATACCCCGACGGCACGGCCCGAATATTCGATCCGCAATTGGTTACGGTGAGCGTGGATAGAGGCGAGCCGCTCCTGGAAGATACCTATACGTTTTCCAGTCCAGGAGAATATGAGATCGATGTGAGTTATGCCGGGCGGATCGGGTATTATACGGTATGGGTACTATCGGAGAATGAAGGTCCCTCAAGCGGTGAAAAAGCGGGAAGCGTTGGCATCGTCATCGAAATCCATTAATCTTACACGGTACGGCTCATCCGGTATCCGGGCGCTCCTTCTCGCGCTTCTCCTCGCGCCGGCCCTTCCGGCCCAGGAAGCCGTGCATCTGGACAACCTGCTGTTGTTCGGGGAAGACGTCCGGCTTTCCCCCTCCGCCCGGGAGCGGGGATTTGGCTACGATCTGTATATCCGGCAGAAAGAGGGCGTTCAGGCGGTACAGTTGTTTATCAACCCGGACGGTATGATGTCGCCCCTGTTTGCCAATGCGCGGGATTATATGAATTCCGTCGGCGCGGAGATCCTGGTCAATTCCAGCCCGGAATCGCATGACGTCTTTGGCCGGGCGTTTTACTTCTACCTTCCCCCGGCGCTCTGGGCGCGTTCGCAAGCGGACGGACGCCTGTTTTTCGCCGCCATAGAAGAAGGGGTTGAATTGCATATCCGTTCTTTAAGCGGCGGCGATGCCGGACGGCCCTCCCGTTTTCTGGATTCCCCGTTCACCGTCCACATGGCGAACCTGGAAGCGGGGCTTACCGCGCAGTCCCTCTCTAACCCGCTCTCAAACATGATAAGCTCAACGCCGCCGTACCGCTACGCGCTGCTGCTCAGTCCGGGCTTGTCGGTTTTTAACCCCGGCCCCGAACGGATTCTTGGCGAAGACTTTCGGCTGCTTATGCGATTTGAGCCGGGGGGAACCATCGCCTTTACCCATCATCTATCGGCGAACCTGGGCTATGAATTCCGCTTCGACCGCGATCCCCTGCTTTCAAACCGGTTTATCGCCCGGGGCATATTCAGCATCGGCGGTTTTTCCCTGGAAGCGGGCCCGTTTTTTGGGGTGTTCAATTCCGGCGCGGATAGGACTAACCCGGGCTTATCCATGATAATCAGGGCCAACTTTCCCTTCGCAAACGCCGGGTTGTCCGGTCATGCCCGGCTTGATTTCTCCCTGAGAGAATCCCTTTCCGCCAGGGGCGGCTACCGGCAAGACCAGCAGGAAGCCGGCCTTGTCTGCGCCGCCTTAAAGCCGTTTATCTTTGGGTTTACCCTCTCCAACCGCGATTTTTCCCGTTTAACCGAGGAAGACGCCGTCATCGACAGCGGCTGGATACGCTATAACCTTTCCGCGCGCTACGCCGATTCCGGCCAGCGTTTTTCAGGCGGCGTAAACGTCGGCTATCAGGAACTCCGCTGGAACTATGACGGCGCGGCTGTCTATAACGCGAATTACCGTTACCGGAATTGCTACGCTGGTCTGGAAGGGGGCTTCCTGCTGGCGAATTGGGAACTAACCTTGTACCTTGAACTGCCCGTGTATCCGTGGGACTATTTTTCCAACCCCGACGAGGCTTTCCTGTTTAACGCGAATGTAAGCCTCCGCTGGTACGTTGAATAGAGCGGTTGCAGGCTCTCGACGCCGCTCATTATGACAAAAAGCGGTTGACTGTCATGGAAAACCCGGTATACTGGCCTATAGTATGTCTTTAACGCTGGAAAATACGGGCTTTGCCTGTCCCCATTGTAAAACCGTGGTGGAACCGGAGGAATTCGAAAAGAACCTCTGGGTCTGCGGTACGTGTAACTACCATGCCCGCATAGGCTGGCAGGATCGGCTTAAACTGACCATCGACGAAGGCAGTTTTAAGGAATTTGACGCTTCCATGACCTCAAAAAATCCCCTTGATTTTCCCGGTTATGATGAAAAAATCGCTCAGTCCCAAAAAATATGCGCTACCAGGGAAGCCATTGTCACCGGTACGGGCCTTATTTTGGGATACCCGGTGGCGCTCGGTATTATGGACAGCCGGTTTATGATGGCCAGCATGGGCAGCGTGGTAGGCGAGAAGGTTGCCCGGGTTTTTGAGTACGCCGCGGAACACAAGCTTCCAGCGGTTATGTTTACCGCTTCCGGAGGCGCCCGTATGCAGGAAGGGATCATTTCCCTTATGCAGATGGCCAAAACGTCCGGCGCCGTGGCGCTGCACAGCCAAGCGGGGCAGCTCTATATCACCGTACTCACCGATCCCACCACCGGGGGGGTCACCGCCTCTTTCGCGTCCCTGGGAGATGTGATCATCGCCGAACCCAAAGCCCTGGTAGGCTTCGCGGGCAGGCGGGTCATAGAGGGTACTATCGGCCATACCTTGCCCGAAGACTTCCAGTCCGCCGAATTCCTCCACAGCCACGGCTTCGTGGACATGATCGCGCCTCGCCGCGATCTGCGAAGCGTTTTGGCCCGTATCATCGCCCTTCATAACTACAAGCCGGACGCCCGCCAGGAGGCCCTCTGATGTCAAAACTCACCATTATCCAGAAGCTCGAACAGTTCAAGAAGATCCTTCGGCCTTCGGTGTACGATTATATTCCCCTGATATTCACGGACTTTACCGAATTTCACGGCGACCGGCGTTTTGGGGATGATCCCGCTATCGTAGGAGGCATCGCTCGGCTGGGCCCCTCCGCGGATCAACGTCCGGTGACAATCATCGCCCAGGCCCGAGGCCGGAACATCGAAGAGTTCCAGAAAACAAACAACGCCCAGCCCCAGCCGGAAGGATACCGCAAGGCCCTGCGGCTGGCTAAACAGGCGGAAAAATTCCACCGTCCGGTGATTTGCTTTATCGATACGCCGGGGGCGTATCCGGGTACCGGCGCGGAGGAGCGGGGGCAGGGCGAGGCTATAGCCCGGAATCTGCTGGAATTTATGACCCTCCGGACGCCGGTGATCTCCGTGGTGCTGGGCGAAGGAGGTTCCGGCGGCGCCTTAGCCCTGGGGGTCTGCGATGAACTTGCGCTGCTGGAAAACGCCCTCTATTCGGTCATTTCCCCAAGGGGCTGTGCATCGATACTCTGGAAGGATGCGGGGCGGGAAAAAGAAGCGGCGGAACAGCTCAAGATCACCGCTGAGGATCTCCTGGCTTTTGGGGTGTGCGAACATATTATCCCCGAAAGCGAAGGCGGGGCTCAGACCAATGTCAAGGAAACCGCAGCCAATATTGCCGCCTACCTCCATGACGCGCTCGGGCGCTTTGCGGGACGGGATCCCGCTTCCCTGCAGGAAACCCGCTACGCTAAATTTCGTAAGATAGGGGTCTTCTTGGAATAGCCGCGCGCGGCGCGGCTATCGCGTACGGCGCGGCTACCGTTTGTGGCGGAAAATCCGGTAATTGATATGGGGAAAGATGTTGTGCCGCCGCTCCAGAGCGGTCAGCCACTCGGTGCTGATGTAATTGCTGCCCAAAGATTCATAGATAGTGGTGAAGTTCCGCAGGGCGTCTTCAAGCTGGGCGCGGGCATAGTCCGAAAATTCCTGCCGGTAGAGCAGCTTCGGCCAGTCCGACGCCTGGGCAAGGAGAATTTCCCTGGCGGCCTGGTTTAACGCCCGTTCTTTGAGCCCCGTGTCGTTGGGAAAGCGTTCCGCCAGTTCGATCATCCGGCTGAGAGAGCGCAGTCCGTGGCGGTACATCCAATCGTTCGATGAATCCAGCCACGTTTCGCTGTAGCCGTTAACGCCCCAGGAAGAAAAGCCGGGAACGCTGGTCTGTAAATCCGGCCAACGCTGTTTGCAGAGGTATTCGCCGGGGTTCATAAACTGAATTTCTCCGCTCCTCCGAGCCCCCTCCCGGAAGAGGGCTTCGAGGAAGGTGGGGCCTTCGTACCAATAGCGGCCAAAGATATCCGCGTCCAAGGCGCAAAGGCTTATCGGAGTTTCTTGCATAAATTCCGCCGCCGCCCGCAGTCTGGAAATCCGGGCGTCCAGGAAAGCGCGAGCCTGCTCCGCCGCCAGCGCCTCGGCTCGATAGGGATCGTAAAGCCGCCGTCCGGCGACGCCGCCTCCGATAGTCCAATACCGGTAACCGGTACGGCCCCGCTCACCGCGAAAGCCGAGAAACGGCTTGACCATTTCCGCGGGTAGTTCGTAGCCCGGATCTTTGCCGTAGTCACTGTAGAGCGGGTTAAAACGGCAGCCGGTCTTGCTATCGTTGATGTCCCGGCAGGCGGAGTAATCCCGAATAAGGATGTGCAGCCGGGAAGGTGTTACCACGGGATAAAAACTGCCCTTTGCCGCCCCCGGCTTTCCTCCGAGCGCCCCATGGGTTTCTACTATTGTATAACCGAAGTTATAGGCCCTGAGGTACGCATCGAGTTCCTCCGTCCACCCCATTTCGGGCAGCCAGAACCCTTGGGGCTTCACGCCGAAAACGCTCCGGTGGGACGCCGCCGCTACTTCAAGCTGCGCCTGCACCCCCTCGGAATAAGCCGTGTAGAGCGGGAGATACGCATACGTTGCCGCGGTGGTAAGCAGTTCCAGCTTTCCCTTTTTCTGGTAATAGTCCAGCGTTTTAAGGATGTTCCAGTCGCAGCGCCCGGTAAAGAAGATCCGCCGGTCTATCATACGATCGTAGAACAGCTTCGCCAGGGGCTCCAGTTTCGCCCCCCGGGTACGCGCACATTCACGGGCGCCGAATTCTATCTGCTGGCTCGTGTATACGAGGTACCGTTGCAGCGTTTCTTGGTTGTTCAGCATCTGACAGAGGACAGGGGATAGGACTAGCCCCAGGCGGAAAGGGATATGAGCCGCGTCAAGCCGTTCGAAGACTTGCAAAAGGGGAATATAGGTTTCCGATAGAGCTTCGAACAGCCACTGTTCTTCCACCGGGACGCCATCGCTCTTGTTTTCCGGAAGGCTGATAAAAGGTACATGGGCATTTAACACTATCGAAACAACCGGAGATTTGCTCATCATAACCAGCCTTTATACTACGAATGGTGATTTTGAAGGATTCTGGACAAACGGTCGGTATTCCTGAGTACCGGGAGTTCGTCTATGCCTGACAATACCGCCGGACGGGCGCGCGCGCTCGGCGGAAGCAGTTGGGAAAGCTTGAATGGCCGGGAAACAGCCAGGAGCGTTTCCCTGTTTTTCAGGGAAACCTTGAGTTCTATCTTAAAACGCCCTCCCAAGGGAAAATTTACATACCATGCGTTGTCGTCCGGCCCCACCGGTATCGTAAATGATTTCCCCTCGTGGAGCGGATCGTCGCCGGAATCCGGACGCTTATCTGTCGGAACCGCCTGTAGATAGTACCCGCCGAAATCGGCGTCCCCCTCGTACAGTTCTTTATCCTGTTCCTTTATCTCCCAAAAGGCAAAAACCCAGAGCGGATCCCGAATCAATATATCGATAAAAGTAATATTGTAGTGTTCCGGTAGAAACGCCGGCTCCAGAATATCCACTTCCGCCGGCGGATCCGCTCCGGGCGTTTCCACGTCTTCTTCCGCATCCGTTTCCAATTCCAGCAGTTCTTCTATTATGAAAACCCGCTCCAGATCCCGGGGAAGGTCAATACCGGATTGATCCGCCAAGATTACTAATTCCGCGGTAGTCAAGCTTTCCAGATAACACCGCGTATACGGGGGTTCAAGCATACCCGCAATAGTATGAGAAAAGAAAACCTATGGTCAAGCGAATCGCCGGTTGGATAGATCGGCGCCCGCCCAATGAGCTTTAACGCCCAAAATACCGAGAATCGTAAGAAAAGTGAAATAACAGGGGATAAACAGTACCAGAAGAATGGAAACCGCTCCCAGTTGAGGCATGGAAAAACCGAAGATCCGCAGGGTAAGGACGGCGTTCAGTACCATGCCGGCGAATACCATGGCGGGGAAAATCCAGAGCCCCGGGCAGAGGGGCAGAAAGGGAACGGTGAGTACCCCCGAAGCGATGATGAGCATGAGGACGCCGTAACCGATCCGGGTGGCCCTATCGGTAGAAAAGAGCCCCCCGTTGTTCCAGCGGAGCGTTTGGTTCACCAGCCGTTTCCAGGAAGATTCCGTCCGGGTAAGGATATGAGTCCCGGCGCCGCAGGCTGCCCGTACTTTGAAATGGGGCTTCCCCGGCGAACCCTGCCGTATCGTGGCGATGAGCGCGGCGTCTTCCGTAACGGAGGGAGGAACCGCTTCGTAGCCTCCCGCCGCCTCCAGCGCTTCCCGCCGGAATATCAGGTTGTTCCCAAAGCCGCCCCCCGCCGCGTCAAGGCCGGTTGAGGCCGCCAGGTACATATAACGCACGGCGTGATCAAAACACTGGTACCGGTGGAGAAAGCCCTTTCCGGCGGTATCCTTAAAAACAGGCCCCAGAACCAAGCCGACGCGGGGATCGTCCATCCGGGCGGTCATGGCGGAAATCCAGGAAGGCGGCGCCCGGCAATCTCCATCGGTAAAGAGGAGGAGGCTGCCCGAAGCGGCGGCTATACCCTTGGCCAGAGCGTACTGTTTGTGGTTCGGCCCGGAATTCTCCGTAATGCTGATGATCGTTACCCGCCGGCGCGCCGCGCCTTCCGCAAACGGGCTCGCGCCGGCGGCGAAAGCGTGGAGCAGTTCCCCGGAGCCGTCGGTGGAACGGTCATCGATAAAGACGTACTCCGCCGCAGGGTAATCCTGCCGGCAGAGGCTTTCCAACAGCGCCGGAAGGCAAGACGCTTCGTTATGCGCGGGAATGATCACCGAAACGAGGGGAGCCCCGCCTGAAGGCTCCAGAGCAGGCTCCAGAGCAGGCTCCAAAACCCGCTCAAAACGCCTATCCCGCCGCCACGCCTTGAAGAGCCCAACCCACAGAGCGCCATGAAACAAGAGGGCAAAAATAAAACACCCCGCGCGAAAAATATCAAACGTATCCATAAGCCGCTCTCCTTAGGCCCGAAAAGGAACGGGGGAGCCGCAGCGGGAACAGCAATACCCGTCAGCCGGTTCGGCGCCGTTCAAGATAAGCCCCCGGGTATCGACGCGGTATCCCCGGCGGATAACCAGAGGATTCCCGCAGCGAGGACAAAGGGTATCGCTCAAACCTCCGGCAATGTTACCGGTGTAGACAAAGGAAAGGACGCCTTGAGCCCGCCGGGCCGCGGCTTCCAGTACGACCGGATCCGTGGGCGGGGCGTTCCAGCGGTACGCAGGGTGATACGCCGAGAGGTGCCAGGGAATATCCGGGGAAAGTCCGGCGATAAACCGTCCGGCAGCGTCTAGTTCGGCGTCGGAATCGTTCAGACCCGGAACTACCAGGGTAGTAACTTCTACATGAACGCCGCCCCGGAAAGCCGCTTCGATAAAGGCGAGAACCGCGGAAAGTCCGCCGCCCAGTACCTTGGAATAGGTTGCTTCGGAAAAACACTTCAGATCGATGTTAACCGCGCCGGTAAGGGGGAGGATCTCTGCCGCAGCTTCGGCTGAAACAAAGCCGTTGCTCACCAGTACATTGGCTATTCCCGCTTCCCGCGCCGCCGCCATGCAGTCCAAAAGGAATTCCACGTGAATCAGGGGCTCCGAATAGGTGTAGGCTATCTGTTTGAACCCCCGGTCGCGGGCTAAGGCAATGATCTTCTCCGGCGGCAACGGCGTCCCCGGCGAACCGGTACCTTGGGACAACCGGTAATTCTGACAAAACGGGCAGCGAAGGTTGCAGCCCGCAAACCCCAGGGAAAGGATATTCGAGCCCGGACGGTAGTGGTAGAGCGGCTTTTTCTCTATAGGGTCTTCCGCTAAAGCGGTAATAAAGCCGTAGAAGGGTATCTCTCCCCTGCCGTCCACGTTCACCCTGACGCCGCAGCGGCCCTTTGCCCCCGGCGGAAGCGCGCATTGCCGGGGACAGAGAAAACAGCGAAGGTTCCGCATCGCCGCAGTTTGCGGCGCAGTTTGCGGCGCAGTTTGCGGCGCAGCTTCCTCCGGCCTGAAAAAATGGGCGGCGGGAATAGTCACGCGGGAGAGTCGCCTACCACAAAGGGTTCTAGAATCATCCCCCGCGCTCCCCGGCGGATCCAGAGCTTGACCAAAGGTACGCCCTCGCCGCTTTGCGTAACCGCCTGGGGGACTTCTTCGGCATGGAGTATATCTTCAAGTTTGAATTCCAGTATCCGGGGCGTTTCTCCCAGCGGATCATCGATAAGAATGAGTTTGTTCTTTTCCGAAGGGTGCTGCCGCATAAAACCGGTGAATGGAAAACCATCTTTGGAGAACGGTCCCCGGTATTTGACAATCCGGTTCAAGGGTAACGCTTCAAGATAGCCAAAGGTATCCATAAATACACTCCAATCCCATAACGTTGTTCAACAGCTCTATTATATTCCAAAATAGAACCCGGTGATAACCCGAATTTCTTACATCGCCTTGTTTTTTTATGACCTTTTCAGGTATGATAAACACGTGCATATAAAGAAGCTGTTTGTCATCGCTTTCATATTGAAGGGCGGTTTTTTCGCCGGTTCTCAGGAGATCGTCACCGCGGAGCGGTATCTGGAAATGGTTGCCGAGAAATATAACGGCGTCAAGGACTATGAGGCGCGTATCAAAATTCGTTCGGGCAACACCGATATGTACGGGACGGTATTACACCGCGTCCCGTCGTTTTTACGGATCGATTTTACCTCTCCGGCGAGCCAGGTGATCCTTTTTGATGGGGAACTTCTCACGGTGTATCTGCCGGAATACCGCGCCGTCCTGAATCAAGCCGTCAATTCCTCCCAACGCACAGGCGGAATAGGAGCTTCTCTTGCCGGCGCCCAGGGGTTAAGCCTCCTGCGGCGTAACTATGCGCCGGCTTTTGTTTCCGGGCCCGATCCGGAAGCGCTGGATCCGGGATCAGGCGAGATGGTGGTTAAATTGCGGCTTTCCCGGCGTTCCGCATCCGAAGGCTTTCGGGAGATCATCCTGTGTATTGATCCCGCTACGCGGCTTATCCGGCGTATTGAAGGCCGAACCCTCTCTGAGGGGACGGTCCGCTTCGATTTTTCGGAGATTAAGACGAATCAAGGAATACCTGAAGGGCGCTTTATCTATGACGCGCCGGCGTCGGCTAATATGTTCAACAATTTTTTGTTTAGAGAAGCCGATTAATAAGAGTCTGTCCATAATGTAGACACATTATAGACAGACTACCTTTGCGGAAGGAGAAATTCGGTGGAATCCCTGGGAGAAAAATTACGATCTGCCCGTGAAAATAAAGGCTGCGGTTACGACCAGGCAAGCCGGGACACGAATATCGCGGTTCGCTATCTGGAGGCGCTGGAAAACGAAAATTTCGCCATGTTCCCCGGTGACGCGTATCTCCTCGGTTTTTTGCGGAACTACAGTGATTATCTGGGCCTAGATACCCAGGAGGTACTCAATCTGTACCGGGCGTTGAAGATACAGGAACAACCCATTCCGGTGGAGCAGCTCCTTCGGGGGCCGTCTCAACTGCCAAAGATCCTCCGGTTTCTGGCGATTCTGGTTTTGGTTCTTGGGGCAATCACCGCGGCGGTTTATTTTATCGGGAAGCTGCCCCGCGCCGAGGCCGCCCCCGCCCTGGAAGTAGAGGCTCCGGTGTCCGTTGTTATGGACAGCCCGATTCTTGAACGGCGGTTTTATCAAGGCGATACGGTAATCGTACCGCTGGACGACGCTCAATACAAACTGGAACTATCCCACCTGGGAGAAACGGTGACCATTTCTACGCCCTCAGGAACGGTGAGCCTTGAACTCAGCGAAGAAGTGCCGGTGGATTTGGACAAGAACGGCATTATAGATGTGTATATAACGGTGGAAGATTTTGTGAAAAACGCTCCTTCCACCGGGGCGCTGCTCCGCTTTGACATAGAGAACACCCTTTCCTCGGCCTACGATGCGGAAGCTCCAAGCGAAGCGGCGCTCATGGGAAGCGCGACCGTCCCGCCGGTGTACTACGCGACATCGCCTAATCCCTATCCCTTTACCCTGCAAGCGGCTTTTCAGGGCTACTGTATGTTCCGCTATGAGATCCTCGCGGAACGGAGCCGCGCCAACCGGAACGAGCAGTACTTCCAAAAAGGCGATGAATTCAATATTGAAACCATACAAAACGGCGTCCGTATGTGGGTATCTAACGCCACAGCGATAAAAATCCGGCTCATGGGCAACGGCAGGGAACTTCCCGTAGAACTGGGCAATGCCGGAGAAGTGATAGTCGCCGATATTCGCTGGGTACGGGACGAAGAAGGCCGGTACCGCCTAGGCCAGTTCCGCCTCGAATAAAACGTGCGTTATTTTCTAGATCCCTTTGGCTGCGTCAAAAATCAGGTAGACGCCGAAACGATGATGGCCTTCCTGAACAGGGCCGGCTGGGAGCCGGTTCCAGACGCCCAGGATGCGGATCTTATCATCATCAATTCCTGCGGCTTTATCGAAAGCGCCAAACAAGAGTCTATCGACGCGGTTCTTGCGTACCGGAAGCGCTATCCTGATAAACGGATCCTGCTGGCGGGCTGCCTGGCTCAACGGTACCCGGCGGAATTAGCCGAATCCCTTACCGAAGCCGATGCTTTTTTCGGCAACGCCGATCTTTCCCGAATATCCGAAGCCGCCGGCGCCGCATTGGAGGGTTCCCGGCGGGCGCTGATCCCGGAGCCTGAGCCGGCGACTCTTGAGCCGGCGGCTCTTGAGCCGGAGCGGGCCGCGATTGCGGGCGGGCGCCCCCTGCTTTCCTTACCCGGATCGGCCTGCGTTAAAATCGCCGAAGGCTGCAATAACCGCTGCTCCTTCTGCGCCATTCCCCATATCCGGGGGCCCCTGCGTTCCCGCTCGATTCAAGATGTGTTGGAGGAATGCCGGCGGCTTTTGAACCGGGGGATACGCGAACTCTGCTTTATCGGTCAGGATCTCGGCGCTTATGGCCGCGACTTTCCGCCGGAGCTGGAACTATCCCTGGCAAAACTCCTCCGCGCGGTCTCTGCCTTGGAAGGAAATTTCTGGGCGCGGCTCCTCTACATCCACCCGGACAGCTTTCCCCGGTCTATTCTGGAACTCTGCCGGGAAGATCCCCGGCTGCTCCCTTATTTCGACCTCCCCTTTCAGCATGGTTCCACAGAAACGCTCAGAGCCATGAACCGTAGGGGAGACGCCGCCGCCTACCTTGCCCTTATCGAGGACATCCGTTCCGCTTTGCCCGGCGCGGTGATCCGTTCAACCTTCCTAACCGGCTTTCCCGGCGAAACCGAGGCTGATTTTCAGGCGTTGCTGGATTTTCAGGCCCAGGCCCGTCTTGACTGGCTTGGGGTCTTTACCTATTCCCGCGAAGAAGGGACTCCCGCATATACCATGAAGCGAAGGGTTCCCCGGAAGCTCGCGGCGGAACGGAAAGGGATCTTGGAAGAACGTCAAATCCCCATCACGGAAGAACGCTTGGATCGCTTTATCGGGAGGGAACTTGACGTCCTGGTAGAGGAGCGGTTCCACGGCGCGGAAGGGCTTTACCTGGGCCGGCTCTTCTGTCAGGCGCCGGAAATAGACGGCGCGGCGGTGATCAGAAGCGAGAGCAGCCTATCCCTGGGGGAATTTGCGCGGTGCAAGGTTTTTGCCAGAGCGGGATTTGATCTGGAAGTAAAACCGCTCTAACGTAAACTAATATAGTAGACTTGTTCCGAAACCCGGTTGGTTTCTTCACAAGTCTCTGAAGTTTCAGAACAACTCTAGTTTATAGAGCTTCGGTTCCGCAGGTTCAAAGCTGACGGTAAGGGAGCCCTGCGTAACCGGCGTTTCATCGATATGGGAAATCACGTTCCGCAGCTTCCAGGTCTTGGAAGGATCCAGACCAAGGCGCTCAAGGTTCACGGTCATGGTCTTCGGTTTCAGCGTAAAGTTGAACAGCGCGAGGTACAGCCCTTCCCCGTCAACGCGAACAAAGGCGCAGGCGGCGCGGTCGCCGGTGTTGCCCTCCACCGGACGGAAGGTTTTCCCGCTCGCGGCCAAGGCGTTTACCTCGGCGTTATTCAGAATCTGAGCGGCCCGGTTTGCCGCTTCGATAATGGTTATATCATCAGAATCGATCATAAAGCCTCCGGTTATGGCGGAAGCAATGTACCGCGTCAGCCCCTCGTTGTAGGAAAGAGGCTGCCGGTGGTTATAACTATTGTAAACCACGATATGATCCGGATCGTTATAGGGGTAGACCGCGTTGTGGATCCACCAGCCGTAGCTTAACGAATTGATCATATACTCCGCGTTATCGATAGTCCCAAAAACATCACAGGAAATACGGCGGCCATGGGCGTAGCGTGAAGGAAAGAGGGGGGCAATGGAAAGGCTGACAAAAAATTCCTGATTGGGAATCTTTTCTTTTAAGGTTTCCAGCAGTTCCGTCATACCGTAATTATACGCCTGGATACCGGTAGTTATCGTTTTATCGTAGTGCTCCCCTTCCATGGCGCCGTGGCTTAAAAAATCCAGCTTAACGTACTTAAACCCCCAGCGGACAAACTGATTTATCCGGTAACGGTTGTACGCGCTCGTTCCGGGATGGGTTGGGTCTAAGGGCAGCCCTTTCCCATGTATATACGGCAAGGGGTTCCCCGCTTTATCCTTGAGGAGGAGATCGTACCATAAGTACTGCCCGCCGGTTCCCTCCACCGTGTAGCGGCGGGAATTTTCCACATCGTGCCAGCAGGTAAACGGCGTATGGTATATGCCCGGAATCTGGCCGTTCCGCTCCGCGTATTCCGCCGCCTGTATCCGCCGATCTTCCGAAAGGTTATCCCAAAACGAATCAAAGTTGATATAATTTTCCGCCCTGCCGTTGTTAAATTCCGGCAGGGCCTGTTTGATAAAATCAGAGGCGGAAACATAAATATCGTAGCTCACCTTGTCGGCAACGGCGCTCCAACTGTTCCAGCCGAAAGGCGGCCCGTTATCCCACGCCAAGGGCGGCGCGATAATTCCGTTAGCCTTGCCGTACTCCTCCATGCCGTTCCGCCAGTCGTCAAAAAAACCTAGAAAAATCGTGGGAGAACGTATTTCGGTTCCCCCAACGGAACCGTGGGGCTGGGGAGGGCCCCCTTCCCCGCCGTTTACCACGTCCCGGGTTGCAAAGGAAGTAACGCCTCCAAATACCCGAAAGTCATAAATCCCCGGACGGCCGTCCAGGAAAGCCGTTTTTATCTGGACGCCGGTTTTCCAGGTGTCGTGGGAAACCGATCCCGCCACCATGCCCTGCCTGCTCTGATTGTCGAATACCGCCGTTACCTCGTAACTTTCGGCGCCGCCAATCAGCGCGCTCACCAACGGATCGGAACGGTAGCGGACATATTCATCGTTGTCATAGGGCACCAAGAGAAACCGGGTATCCTCGCCGTCTAACGCAAGAATCCGGCGGTTCGGAGCGGCGCCCTCCGAAACTACCGGCGCGATATAGTTGGTTTCCACGCCGGTAGGAGACGCAACAACGGCGTCGAGGAGGAGGTAGTTTTGTTCGGCGTATACGTAGTAGTTCTGGAGTATATCAAGCCCGTTTCCCTTGTTCCGCACCGTAACCTTGACGCCGGGGCCAAACCCGCCGTCAACAGCGCCGCTTGTAGCGCCGCTATAAGCGCCGCTTGTAGCGCCGCTATGAGCGCCGCTCACCGAAACGCTCGTTAAATCCCTGGTGAGAGCGCCGGTTTTGATTTTCCCGCCGTTTATCATGGTTTCGGCGTACAGATCCGTCAAATACGGAGCGGCGCTTCCGGGTTTATACACCGACGCGAGGCCCGTCACCATGTCGTACTCAATCGATCCGAAGGGCCCCCGGATGGTAAGCGCCGCGGCTTCCTGCTTAACCAGTATGTTGTTCTGATCAAAATAGGTTCGGTTCTGGAGGGCGGTTCCTCCAGAGCAAGCGGCGCTCATAACGGCGCACACCAACGCCGCGTTTATCGCGCCTTTTCTTCCGGATATACTCAAAAACACCTTGGGCCTTCTTTAGTGTCTGTCCGCAAAGTAACCGACTCTGTGGACAGACACTCTTTAGAATTTCATTAAAAAAGCCTGAACAGTTTCGGTTCAGCGGGTTCCAGTTCTATCTCCACCGTACCGGACACGCGCCGTTCCGTGTGATCGAGAAGATTTTTCATGCGCCAGGTTTTACCCGGCCCCGCCCCGGCGCGCTCAAGGCCGACGGTTACGATGACGGAATTTTCAGCGCTGTAATTGAACGCCGCCAGGTAAAAATCACCGCCAAGGGCACGGTCATCCCGGACAAAAACACACGCGGCGCGCGATCCGGTATTGCCTTCCACCGGGCGGAACGATCTGCCCGAAGCGGCTATAGCGTTTATTTCGGGATTATTCAGAATCGCCTTAAGCCGTTCTCGCGCCGCCGGTACGCGGACATCGTCTGAGTCTATCATGAACGTTCCGGCAATGGCCGAAGAAACGTACCGGGTCAGCCCCTCGTTAAACAGGATAGGGCCTTTTTCCGCCGGACGGTTAAAACTGGTATACACCACAATATGATCGGGATCGTTCCAAGGATATACGGCGTTGTTGAGCCACCAGCCGTACGTAAGGGAATTAAGCATATATTCGGCGCAGTTTATTTCGCCAAAAATATCGCAGGAAATTCGGCGGCCATGGGCGTATGAAGAAGGAAATACCGGAGCGATAGAAAGGCTCAGGAAGAACCGCTGTTCCGTTACCCGGCTTCCGAGAAAATCCAGAATTTTTTTCATGCCGTAGTTATAGGCCCCAATGCCGGTGGTTACCGCCGGATCGTAATGAGCGCCTTCCATCGCGCCGTGAGACATAAAGTCCAGCTTGGCGTACTCAAACCCCCATTCCAGGAATTTGCCGAACCGGTAGTTGTTGTACGCGACCGCTCCCGGATGCGTAGGATCCAAAGGAAACCCCTTGCCGTGCATATAGGGCAAAAGACACCCGTTTTTATCTTTAAGGAGTATATCATACCAGGTATAGCCGGAAACTCCGTCCGGATGCGCGTTCCGGGCGTTTTCCGCGCTGCCCCAGTAGGTAAAGGGCGTGTGATAAATTCCCGGCTTCTGCCCGTTGGCCTTTACATGGGCCGCCGCTTTTTTTCGCTCTTCTTCGCTTAAGCGATCCCAAAAAGAATCAAAGTTGATGTACACCGGAGAAACGCCGTTTTTGAATTCAGGCGTATGCTCCTTCAAAAAGTCAGAAGCCCGCACATACACGTCGTAATCCACTTTATCGGCGACCGCCGACCAGGTGTTCCAGCCGAAGGGAGGGCCGCCGTTCCACGCGAGGGGCGGCGCGATAACGCCGTTGGCCTTGCCGTATTCTTCTAGGCCGTCCCGCCAGTCGTCAAAAAAACCCAGAAAAATAAGCGGGGATCGGACGACTTCGCCGGAAATTTCCCCGTGGGGCTGGGGGCTTTCGTTTTCCCTCCCGTTATAAACATCCCTCGTCTGAAAGGACGTAACGCCTCCGTAGACGCGGAACGATCCCTCGCCCCAGGTAAGCCCGACGCCGGTTTTCCAGACATCGTGGGTAACGGAACCGGTGATAAAACCCCGCCGGGAATCATTATCAAAAACCGCCGTTACCTCGTAGCTTTCCGAGTCTTGCCGGAGATCTCTGGATTCATAGGAGACAAATTCATCGTTATCAAATGGGACAAACAGGAACCGGAGATCCTGACCTTCCACGCCGGGAAAAAATCCGTCCGCCCCGCCGCCCCGGCAAACCAGAGGCGCCATATAATTGGTGGCGATTCCGCTTGCCCCTGGAACCGGCGCCGCCGCCAACGGCGCCGCCAACGGCGCTGTTGGCGGCGCTGTGAGCGGTGATTCCAACTCTATTTCTAGGAAAAAATACGGCCGCCCGCCGTACAGGTAGTAATGCTGCAGAATGGCGAAAGAAGGCGCGGCGTTCCGCACCGTAACCTTGACGCCCGCGCCTGAGGAATCGGCAAGGGGGACGGCGCGCACAAAGTCCCCTTCCCGCTTCAAATCGGCGCTCTGTACCTTCCGCCCGTTTATCTGGGCCTCGGCGCGGACGCCGGATAGATACGGCTTTCCGCCCCCCGGTTTAAAAACCGCCGCCACCCCGGTATCCGTATCGTATTCAAGCGTTCCAAAGGGGCCGCTCAAATACAACAGCTTATTTTTCTCCTCGACGAGAATCGTTTTATCCTGAAAAAAAATGCGGTCTCTCACTCCGTTACTCCTTACTCAACCGTGTTCTAAAACTTCATCTTGAACCATCGGGAGTTTCTGATCAACCCAGACGCCGGCTCTGTGTCAACAAGGTTACGAGCGCCGCCGCTTAAAAACAAATGATATATCATTTACTTTTAAGCGGGCAGCCGAATTTTAAAGGTGTATTCCACGCGCATACTATTGAAGACAAGCGCGTTTATTGCGTTTGTTGACAAACGTTTTCGCTTAGATTATAACTATTTTATAAAGCCTTAGCTTCTCAATTAAGGAGATTCATCTTGTTACATTCTTTTTCAAGACGGTTACTATATGTCATATTCGCGCTGCCGGTGGGGTGCGCGTTGCTGATGGTTGCGGGGTGCGCTCCTCAAAAAAACGCGGCGCAAAGCGCGGGAGGGCCCGTTATTATACGAATTGCCCACAACTGGCCCCGTGAACGGGATACGAGCTTCCGGGATCCTATCACCGGAGATCTGAGCATGGGCCAGGAGGAGTGGAACGCCCGAACCTACGCCGAACAGCAGGTTCTGGAAAAGTTGAACGTAAAATTCGAGTGGATTCCCTACCCCGGCGATCTGAACGAAGACATTCTGCGCTCGGTGCTGGCGGGAGACCCCATCGCCGAACTTGCGCGTGTGGTTGGTTCAGCCCAGGGCCGGCTTTTGGGGCAGAACGTTTTGCAGCCCTTGGATGACTATGAGCCCCTGTTCCAGGACGAAGATTCATCCTGGATGTACTGGGGCAAGACGTACGGGCACAATTTTTTCATGGCGGAAGTTATGCGCTACGGAAATGACGCGCCTCTGTGCTATAACATCGGGATGCTGGAAAAAATTCCGGCGTTGAAACGGGATGGAAAAACCGTGCTGCCGGTAGACCTTTGGCTTGAAGGCGCGTGGACGTGGAGCGTCTTCGAAGATTACCTCCAAAAAGTCCACGATTATTGGATTCAAGAATGGGACGGGCGGATGGCCTACGATGCGGATTACACGACCGCGGCGCTGCAGGCCATTCACGCCAACGGAGGCGCGGCGTATGGAGACGCGGGGCTTGGAATCGATTCCCCCGCGGTAAAAGAAGCGGTAGCCTACATCGAGCGGTTGATGTCGAAGAACCTTATCCGGAACGTGGACGTTATTCCCGGCACCAGCCGGATGAACGGGCTCATGGACAACTGGCGTTTCCAGTGGGGCCACGCGGTATTCGCCAACCTCCAGCAGTGGCTGGCGGGCGATATGGTCGGCCCGTTTAACGAGCGCGGGGAAACCATAGGTATCGTGCCCTTCCCCAGGCCGGATTCCATGGCTGCGGACGATCCCCGGTACCGGCAGCTTAACGACGCCAAGGACTGTTACGCCGTGCCTCGGGGGGTACCCAAAGAAACGGCGGAATTAGCAGTTAAGGCGTACCGGGAATATACGGTGTCATACTACAAAAAAATGGCCGGCTCGGAGCGGGCGCTGGACTACCTGCAAGCCGACGCTTCCGCGAGGGCTTCGGCGCTCAAAATGTTCCTCGACATTACCAACGAGGAATACGGCGAAAACCTCCTGCGGGCGTGGAAGTTCCTCGGTTCAAACGAAAATGTTACCGCGAATGAGCTTATTAAAAACGCGGGACTCTGGGATGTCTGGACGAGCGACATTCTGGGAGACGCCTTGTACCGGGTAAAAGGGGCTTCCCAATACGCGGTGCAGGTTGAGGCAAAGATGGGCCGGATAAATGAGATCATGAATACCATCCGGCAGGCCGTCGATTCCAACGGGGTATTTGATAATATTCCGCCCCGCTTTACCGACATTGAGGAAGCGGCCCTGGTCTTCGCGGCGGGAACGAATCCGGCGGATATCCCCTGGAACCGCTACCTCGCGGTGAGCGATAATGTGGACGGCCCTCTCGATTTTTCAAAGGTAAGGGCGGAGGTATCCGGGGCCGACTTCGGGAAGCCGGGAAGATACGAAGACGGCGTGAGCTTTCGCGTGGATGACGCCGCCGGCAACACCGGAACCGCGTCCAGAACCATTACGGTTTACGATGGGGCCAACAAAAAAGCGCCGGTTCTAACGCTTAAAAAGGAATACCGCGCGGTAAAAGTGGACGAAAAGACCGCGGATATTAACTGGAAAGATGATTTTGTTGAATCGGCCCTGGATAAAGACAACCTGGACATAAAAGCCAACGTACGGGCGGATCTGTCGGAAATCGATACCACCGCGCCGGGCGCGTATACCGTAACCTTTACGGTAACCGACTACGCGGGAAACAGCGCGTCCGTGTCCGCAGCGATAACGGTGGAATAAGGCGGAGGGAGATTAATCATGGCGGAAAACCTGAAAAAAATTTTTTTGACGGTCTGCCGGTTAATCTCCGCGTCCCGAGCGCCCGCTCTAACAGCGCCCGCTCTAGCGGCTGTTTCCCTTATGTTTTTTTCTTGCGCGGAAAAACCGCCGGTGGAAAAGCTCGGCGCCGTTGAGCCTTTTTTTGAAACATCCTACAAAGCGTACCTGGACAGCCGGGGGTACAAACCGGGCGTCCCGGTTCCGGCGGAGTTTCCGGCGGAAATTCCGGCGGAAATTCCGGTTGCCGTGGAAGATTTCAGCGCATGGAACGGCATGAACGCATTTGTCCGGCAAGCGGGCGGCGTCTTTACCGGAGAGTTAGGCGTCATAGGCTGGCGGTTTCGCGTTGCGGTTCCCGGATTTTACAACCTTGAAGTAACGTACCTTCCTGAACGGGGAACCAATTCCCAAATCAAGCGGGCGGTATACCTGGACGGGGAGATCCTGCACGAGGGGCTGCGCCAGACGGCGTTCAACCGCGCGTATGTCGACAGCGCCGCCGGAACCAGCGCCGCCGGAACCAGCGCCGCTGGAACCAGCGCTGGTTCCGGCGGTATCGAAGTGGTAAATCACAACGAAATACGGCCCAAGGCGGTGGAGGTTTTTTCTGAACGCGCCGTATTTATCGACGATTCCCAAAAACGGAGCCCGGATCCCTACCTCTTTTACCTCTCGGACGGGGAGCATACCCTCGCTTTTGAATCCGTCAAGGAGCCGATGACCATTACGGGACTGCGGTTTGCCTCAGCTCCGGCGGTTCCTTCTTACCGCGAGTACCGCCAAAACAACGCCGGTCAACGCGGTCAACGCGGTCAACGGGGGGAGGGAGGGCTTGTCTTTCAAGCGGAACGGACGGCGGCATCGGTAGTTACCACCGCGCCCGCAATGAGCGCCGCAACTGGCGCCGCAACTGGCGCCGCACCGGCATTGGCGGACGTTTACCCCTTGGCGGTGAGAAAATCACTGCCTTCGATCACCATAAAAAACGTATACGTTGATCCCGCCCTTACGCCATACCACCCGTACCGCATTGTGTACAACACGATAGGGGGAGATACCTGGCGGTATCCGGGGGACGTGATTGAATGGGACATTGACGTACCGGAAGCGGGGCTGTACAAGCTCTCCTTTAAAGGAAGGCAGAGCGCCAACCGGGGGGTTATTTCCTGCCGGAGCCTCAAAATCAACGGGAAAACTCCCTTCAAAGAGGCGGAAGCCCTCGAATTCGCTTACAGCGCGTCTATGAAGAATTATATTCCCGGAGGGGAAGAGCCGTATCTTTTCTTTTTTACGCAAGGGAAAAATACCCTTTCCCTGGAAGTCGTCCTGGGCGCTTTCGGCGCGCCTTACGCCGAGGTAACGGAAAGCGTCACGCGCTTAAACGATCTGTTCAGGCGCGTGACGCAGATCACCGGCGCTGTTCCCGATATGTTCATCGATTACGAGGTATCGCAAAAGGTTCCTGATTTTGTCGAATCGTTGGAACGGGAATTTGAACGTCTTTCGCGGGTAGTGGAACAGTTAAACCGGATTACCGTGGAAAAAGGATCGAACACCTCGATGATCGAGCGGTTCATCGAACAGATAAAACGGCTTTCCCAGCGGCCCGACAATATTACCCAGGAACTCGGCCTGTTCAAGAGCAATATTTCCGCGCTGGCAACGTGGCTTATCACCGTTTCGGAAATGCCCTTGGAACTGGACAGTTTTTCCCTCCTGGCCCCTGACGCGCAAAGCCCGCCCGCGAGGGCGAATGTGTTCCGCCGCGCCGCCAACGATGTTGTCCGTTTCTTTTCAACCTTTTTTGTGGATTCTTCATCGGTAGATTCCGCGGTAAATTCTGCGGTAAATACCGCGGTATTTACCGTGGCGGATAAACGGGGAAAGAAAAAAGCCGTTAAGGTGTGGTTCCCCACAGGCAGGGATCAAGCGCAGACGCTGCGGAGCCTTATTGACGAGCGTTTTATTCCTGAATACGGCGTCGGGGTAGATCTGGAACTCACGCCCATTGACGTTATTATGCCCGCGACTCTGGCGGGGGTGGGGCCCGACGTCGTGTTGAGTATGGATCAAACCAAGCTGATGGATTTCGCCGTCAGGAACGCCCTGGTGGATGTGTCCGGCTTTGAAGGGTTCGCGGAGGAAAAGGCCAAGTATTATCCCAGCGCGCTGGAAGGCATTACGTTTCAGGGAAAGACCTACGGCCTGCCTGAAACCCAGAGCTTTCTTATCCTGTTTTACCGCCGGGATATTCTGGACAGCCTGGGCCTTACGCCGCCGAAGACCTGGGATGAACTGCGGGAGCTGATCCCGGTCTTTCACATGAACAATTACGACGTGTATATCCCTCATCCGGGGCCCTTCGGTTCCCTTATCATCCAGAAAGGCGGGGATTTTTACCGGGGCGCGGGAAACGATTACGGCATAGAGAGCGGTCTCCTTGAGGAAAGCGCGATGAAGTCCTTCAAAGAACTGACCGATTTCTTTACCGCGTACAAGCTCCCGGTATCTATGGATTTCAGCAACCGGTTCCGCACCGGGGAAGTCCCCCTGGGCATTGCCGATTATACCGAGTATTGCAGGCTGGAGCTTTTTGCCCCGGAAATCCGGGGGCTCTGGTCTTTCGCGCCCCTGCCGGGAACCGTCAAAGAAGACGGTTCTATCGACAACCGGGTTGTTACGGGGACGAGCCAAACGGTCATCTTAAAAGCGGCGGAAAAACGCGGCGTCGTGGAAGCGTGTTGGGCTTTCGCGCGCTGGTGGCTGAGTACGGATATTCAGACGGAATACGCCAATGGGATAGAGGCGATTTTGGGCGCGAGCGCCCGGTACGCCACGGCCAACCGGGATGTGCTGACGCGGCTTCCCTGGCCGGCGGCTGACGCGGCTAAACTCTTGGAACAGTTCGCGTCAACCAAGGGAATTCCCCCCGTGCCGGGCAGTTACATGACGGACCGGATGGTGGGGTATGCGTTCAACAACGTAGTAGCGGGCGGGGCAAACGCCCGTGAAACCCTGTACCTTAACACAAAGGACATTAACGCCGAACTGTCCAAAAAACGTAAAGAGTTCGGCCTAAGCTTTATTGACTATGGAGGGCCGTGAGGTGAGATCGATTAAACCTGGAGAGGGGCGCTTTGCCCGGGCTTGGCGGGAACACAAAGAAAAATACCTTTTGATGGCGCCTTTCGCGGCTCTCTTTATCGTATTCGCTTTTATACCGGTACTCGTTTCGATCGTTTTAAGCTTTACCTCTTTTAATATGCTGGAGAGGCCGAAATTCACCGGCCTGGGCAATTATATCAACCTTATCGCCTTTGATCCGGTGTTCCTCATCGCGGTGAAAAATACCCTGCTTCTGGCGGTGGTAACAGGACCGGCAAGCTACCTCATGTGCTTTATCTTCGCCTGGCTTATCAATGAACTTACGCCGAAGATCCGGGCGTTTATGACCCTTATCTTCTATGCCCCGTCTATTTCGGGAAACGTCTACCTGATGTGGAAACTGTTTTTTTCATCGGATACGTACGGTTTTTTCAACGCATGGGGCCTAAAATTAGGACTCTTAACGGAACCAATACTCTGGTTTGAGGCAAAAGAAAATATCATGCCGATTCTCATTATTGTTCAGCTTTGGATGAGCATCGGCGTTTCTTTTTTGTCTTTTATCGCGGGCCTCCAGAATGTTGACAAGCAGCTCTACGAGGCCGCCGCCATTGACGGCGTAAAAAACCGCTGGCAAGAACTGTGGTTTGTTACCCTGCCGTCGATGAAACCGCAGCTTATGTTCGGAGCGGTTATGCAGATTACCGGTTCCCTTTCTATCGCTTCTATTTCCATTGACTTAGTTGGATTTCCCTCGGTCGATTACGCCGGGCATACCATCCTGACCCATCTGCATGATTACGGCAACCTGCGCTATGAAATGGGGTACGCCTGTACCATAGCGACCGTACTGTTTTTTATGATGATGTTCGCCAATATAATCGTGCAGAAACTGCTGCGCCGTATTGGATAAAGGAGCAACGCGATGATAAAAAATATTTTTCAGGCGGTTTCCCGTATATGGATCAGGTTCAAATTCAAAAGGCGGAACCGGAGCCTGGCGGTTGACATCGCGCTTGCCGTTTTTTTAGGGTTTTTCGGCGTTTTCAGCGCCGGTCCGCTCGTCTTAACCATAACGTCCGCTTTTAAGCCAATCAGCGAGATATTCCTTTTTCCGCCCCGCCTTTTCGTACAAAACCCTACGTTGAATAATTTTTTTGACCTGGGAACGGTGATTCAGGAAACAAAAATTATCGTGGGCCGCTATATTTTTAACACCTGTTTTATTACGATTCTGGGTACCATGGGGACGGTGCTGTTCGGTTCTATGGCCGCCTACCCGCTGGCAAAATACCGCTTTCCTGGGTCGCGGGTCATGTCCCATATTATTGTTTATTCCCTCATGTTCAACGGCGCGGTAACGGCGATACCGAATTATTTTATCATGGCAAAGCTGGGCTTGGTTAATACGTACGCGGCGGTAGTGCTTCCGGTTATCGCGGGTACGCTGGGCCTGTACCTTATGCAGAGCTTTATGACTCAGATTCCTATGGAATTAATCGAAGCGGCAAAGATAGACGGAAAGAGCGAGGCGGGCATCTTTTTTACGGTCGTCATGCCCCTGGCAAAACCGGCGTGGATAACGCTTATCATCCTTTCGTTTAATTCCCTCTGGGGAAATACCGGGGGAACCTTTATCTATTCTGAAACCTTAAAACCCGTAAGCTATATGCTTTCCCAGATCATAGGCGGCGGCGTCGCGAGAACGGGAGTCGCCGGAGCGGTAAACCTTATCATGCTGATCGTTCCGGTTTCTGTTTTTATTATATCCCAGAGCAATGTCATTCAAACTATGGCGACTTCTGGATTAAAAGGATAGGAAAAAATGCCGTTCTTTGTTTTGTTGCTGTTGCTGCAGCAAATGCCGCTGCTTCCTTATAACGCCGGAGCGCGGGAAAATACCCGGAGATATGACTATACGTATGATTTCTGGGGAATCGCCGAAGAGTCCACGCCGGCTTTTACGCTTGATCGGACGCTCGATAAAAACGGCGCGCTTTCAAGGGTAAACCTTTCCGGTGTTGATGACGCGGCTTCAGGCGGGGGAAAGCTTTTCCTTGTTGACTCAGCCGAATCCCGGCTTAACATCCTGAATGAAAAATTTGAATTCGTCTCTTCCCTCAAGCTCCTCTACACCAGTGAAGGCAGAATCGCCCTGGACGAAAGGGGGCGGCAGATCACGCTGACCGGGCCCGAAGGGGTGTTTTTCCACAAAAAAACAAACGAAATCTTTATCGCCGATACCGGCGCGGAGCGCATCCTCGTGCTGGACGGAGAAAAATTTTTCCTTAAACGGGTTATAAACCGTCCCGTTAACATGACAGGGGTAACAAAATTTGAGCCTTCAAAGATCGTGGTAGATCACGCGAACCGGATCTATACGGTGGTACAGTCCGGTTTTGAGGGAATAATTGAGCTGAATGAAAACGGTTCGTTCTCCCGGTACTTCGGCGTAAACAAGCCCAAAATAAATATCGTGGAATATTTTTGGAAGGTATTCGCCACCAACGCACAAAGGGAAAAAATGGCAAAAACATTCGCGCCCGCTTTTAACAACATCGATATTGACGAAGACGGCTTTATCTACGCTACAACCTACGACGCCAATTCCCAGTACATGGTGTACCGCCTGAATCCTAAGGGCGAAAATGTCCTGCTTCAACAAAAAGAATCTCCGGTCGCCGGTGATTTCTCACCAGGCCTTACCGCCCAATTTGTGGACATCGCGGTCAACGATTACGGCGTTTACGCGGTTTTAGACAGAACCACAGGAAGGATATTTATTTATAACTTTTATGGAGAACTTGTCTCGATTATCACCGCTCCCTTAGGCATCAAAGGGAGCTTTACCGCTCCCAGCGCGGTTTCATGGTTTGGGGATTACCTTATCGCCGCGGATAAGCAGCAGCGGCGCGCCTATGTCTACGCGATGACGGATTTTGGACGCCTGGTCATGGATTCGGTAAAACATTATTATAACGGCGAGTGGGAAGCGCAGGCCAGGCTCCTAGAAGAAGTTCTGCGCCTTAACGCGAATTACGATCTCGCCTATTCAGGCATCGGGAAATATCACCTTATGCGGGGAGATTATCAGAAGGCGATGTATTATCTAAAGCTGGGACAAAACCGGACGTATTATTCCCAGGCGTTCAACCATTACCGCAACGAGTGGGTAAAAAATAATTTTTTCTGGTTTGCCCTGCTCTTCGCGGCCTGCCTGGGAATTCTTGTATATACGGAAATACGGCATCACCGGAAAGGAGGCGCGGAAAATGCGGCGGCTGATTGAATCTTTGGCCTATTTGCCCTATCTTGTGTTCCATCCCTTTGATGGGTTTTACGAAGCGCGGTTCCGTGGCAAGGGCAGCGTCCGGGCGGCAACGGTTTTATTTTTCCTCTACGGGATAATTCAGATTTTTACCGCCCAGTATACCGGTTTTATTGATAACTACCGGCGCTTGTATGATTTGGAAAGCACGGAACTTTTTCTTTCAGGCGCGCTGCCGGTGGCGCTCTTTTTTATCAGCAACTATGCCGTAACGACGCTCATGAGCGGGAACGGGCGGTTCAGGGATATTTATATGGTAACCTGTTATTCCCTCGCGCCGCTCATCATTTTTGGATTCCTTTCCACGGTTATCAGCAACGCGCTCATTATAGAGGAGCTTCCCATACTTACGGCTTTTTACTGGATCGGAGTGGTATGGTTTCTATTCCTCCTCTTCGCGGGGCTCTGCGTTGTCCACGAGTACACGGCTCCGCAAAATATCGCGGCGCTGCTATGCACGATTGTGGCGGCGGTTATCATCTTATTCCTTTCGGCGCTTCTTTTGACCCTGATGGATAAGCTGATAAGTTTCTTTGATGTCCTTTTTGTTGAAATATCCAAGAGGCGGCGGTGATGCTGGAAAAAATTGACGCGCTGATAACATCTTTTGGCAACGTTCTTGCGTCTTTTTTTAGAACCAAGGCCGTGCTCAAGCTTCTCGCGGTTATTATTGCTTTTTCCGCGCTCGTATCGTTTATAAGGTGGCTTCCCACCCTGCAAGTAAGGCGGGGAAAACTGCCTGAACGGATCCGGCCTGTTCCCGCCGCAAGCCTGGGAGAAATCGCAAAAGACGCCGCTCTCTTTCTAGCGGCGGAAAACGGCGGCAAAAAGATGTACCTGGATCCCCAAACGCTGAATATCAGGATACAGGACAGCGAAACCGGCTTTGAATGGAACGGCTTGCGAGCGGAGGAAGGAACGCCCGACGACCGGTCGGTTTTTAAAATCGGCTTTCTCTCCGAAGACAACATGACAACGTGGTGGAATTCCTACACGTATTCCCAGAAAGACGGCAATTACACGATAGAAAAAATACGGAACGGCGTAAGGATCAACTTTCAAATTGGAAACGCCGATCCTACGGATATTAACGCATTCATGCCGCGGCGCATCTCCATTCCGCGTTACGAGAACGTATTTCTAGACGGTTTGGACGGGAAAGTACGGGAGGGCGCCATTACCGGAGAGGAAGCCGGCAGGTACAAAAGCGTACTGGGAATGCTCTTCGCCAAAGACGAGGAAAAAGGCTGGTATTACAACAAACTCGCGTCATCGCCGCCGGGCAGCGCCACCCGGCAGATGCTGTCCATGGTACGGCTCTTAGGTTATACGGTTGAGGATCTGGTGAAAGACGAAGCCCCCTATGATCTCCCCGAAGAGGAACGCCGCCCGCCGGTTGGTTTTTTTATCCCCCTGGAATTCACGCTGGAAGAAGGAGATTTCCTCACGCGGGTTTCCACGGAACATATCGTGGTACAAAACGATTACTATACTCTTATCCGCCTGATCCCGCTTCCCAATTTTGGGGCGGTTTCCGCCGAGGAAGCCCCATCCGGATATATCTTTGTCCCCGACGGGAGCGGCGCGCTTATCAGCCTTAATTCATTTGATTCAAATTACAACGGTTACGAGCGCCCCCTCTACTACAATACGGTTTTCCGGGACAAAGAATCGATGCCGCCGTTTCCAGAAGACCTCCACATGCCCGTCTTTGGGATGCTGTATGACGGCGCGGGGGGATTTCTGGGCGTCATCGAAAAAGGCGGAGAAACCGCCCTCATCGGCGCCAGGGCAGGTTCCCCCAAGCCGGGCGCCGGCGGGGATATGTATAATTCCGTTTATTCGGGCTTTGACACGGCTCAGTATAAACAGATGAACATAGTGGGCGCGGCGTCCAACGGCGGAAGCTACGCGGTCGGCGCCGGAATGTTGATGATGGATTTTACCGTCCGCTACAAACTTTTTGGAAACCCGGTTTCTTACTTCGATCTGGCTTCCGCGTACCGGCGGTATTTGTCTGAAAAATACGGACTAAAGCCGGAACAACCGGATCAGCCTGAAATTTATCTGGATGTTACCGGCGCGCTGAAAATCGAGGGGCGTTTTCTGGGTAAATCATACGAGCGCGTTATCTCCATGACCGAATACGCGGAGCTGGCGGACATCATAAAAGATCTGCGGGACGGCTTGCCGGGCGTCCCGCTGACCGCTGCCTACAGCGGCGTGTTTAACGGCGGTATTGACAACTCGCTGTCGAACCGCGCCGTCCTCGTTTCCCAAAACGGCCCGCCCGCCGCGCTTACAACTCTTTTTGAAACCGCGAAAAATTCGGGGACGGATCTTTTTATGGGGGCCAATATAGCTCGGATCTACAAGCCGGGAGGGGGTTACAGCGCCCGGATCCACGCGGCCCAGGGCTACGACGGGGAGCCTGCGTATTTTTGGTCCTACGATCTCCCCTCGGGAAAGAGAAAACCCCTGTCCTGGTATACCCTGCTTAATCCCCTGTACCTGGAAAATGTGGTAGAAGGTTTTTTAGCGGATGTCCGGAATTACGATAAACTGTACATAAACGATCTGGGCGTGGATTATTACGCCGGCTACAAGCGGAACGCCGTTGTCCCGCCATTAGCCGCCTTAGTCGCCGTGAATAACGCTTTGACGCGACTTGGAGAAGAAAAAACGCTCGCGCTGAACAATCCTTCTATGGATAAGCTGCCGTTTACAAAATGGGCCGTAAATATTTCGCGGGAAAGCTCCAATTATGGCGGATTTTTTACGTCCATTCCTTTCCGCCAGCTCGTGATGAACGGGCTTGTCCGCTATACCACCCTAGACGCGAATATGTCGGGCGGCGATATGGACTATTTTCTCCTGGCGGCGCTGGAAACAGGCAGCGCGATAAAATTCCACATTACCGCGAAGAACGCCGACGCGCTGAAATACACTGAACACACGGAATTTCTTTCCACCGGCTACGAGGCCCGGAAGGATGATATAAAAGAAATCGTCAGGCGCTGGCAGGAAGCTTTTTGCCGGATCAATTCAATGGAAATTGTAAACCATGAAACCTTGGCGGATAAAGTGTATAGGACGACCTACGGGAACGGCGTTTCCGTTACGGTAAATTACAATTCGTTTGCCGTCGGACGTGAGGAAGGCGGAACTATTCCGCCCCTGGGCTATGTAATTGATGGAGGAGAATGAATGATGAAAAAACCGCTTAAACGGCGGAAAATAAAGTACGCCGTTTCCAGAAAAATAAACGGCCTTGTTTTCGCGCTGCCCTGGCTTTTGGGGTTTATTATTTTTTTCCTCGCGCCCCTCAAGGATACGATCCTCTATTCTTTTAACAGCGTGGATGTCGCGCCTTCCGGGGGTATTCAATTCTCTTTTACGGGAATGAAAAACTATATCGACTTATTTACCATAGAGGTTTCGACGAAAAGTCAGCCGCTTACCAGGGTGTTTGTGGACGAAAACATAGCGGTTTTTACCGGCCTGCCCCTTATCACTCTTTTCAGCCTCTTCTTGGCTATTCTGGCGAACGCGAAATTCCCCGGACGGGGGCTGGTGCGGGTTATCTTCTTCCTGCCTATCGTGCTGGGGCTTCAGCTTATAACAGACTGGACGGAGAACAGCGTGGGGCGCGGCATGATTGAGGGAGTTACGGGAACCTTGCATACAAGTTCATCCACTATGCGTTTGCTGCTGACCTATACGTTCCTGCCTCGAAGCGTTGTCTTGTTCCTGACGGGGGCGATGGCAAATATTTTCACCCTCTTTACCCGCACCGGCGTACAGACGATGATTTTCCTCGCGGGGCTGCAGTCCATTTCGCCTTCTCATTACGAAGTGGCAAAAATAGAGGGGGCAAACGCCTATGAGATTTTTTGGAAAATAACCATACCATCTATCGCCGATGTAACGGTATTTGTTATTATTTATACCTTGATAGACCTTTTCCGGGGATCTTCTATCGCGGAGGAGGTTTACAACTTTGCCTTCGCAAAAAGCAAGATCGGCGTTGGCAGCGCGCTTTCTGTTGTATACATGGTGAACGTATTCGCGGCGCTGGGCGTGGTATGGGCGTTTATGAGAGGAGCAAAGATCATTGACAACAAATAAGGCTGCCGCCCGTCTGGCAAAACGGGAACGAGACGCGAAACGTTCTTTTCATCCCAGAGTATTTACGGAATTCGCGGTGAATATTATTCTATGCGCGCTTATTGTATGCGTTTCTTTTGCCATACTGTATCCGCTGCTTACCCTTATGCCCATGGCGTTTACGGATCTGCGGAAACTGGGAGATCCGAATTCAGTCTGGATTCCTCCGGCTTTTTCGGTAAACAGCTTTGAATTTGTTTTCCGCTATGTTATGCGTAACGAGGCAACAAACCGGGGAGACCTTATGATTCTGGCGTATTCGATCCTCTACGCCCTGTCTATAGCCCTTATCCAGCTTTTTATGTCCGCGATGGCGGGCTACGCCCTGGCCCGGACAAAATTCTGGGGCAGAAATATCGTTTTCTTCCTGGTTATTTTCGTCTTTTTAATACCGCGGCAGTCTTTCTTAATTACTCAATATTTGAATTTCAAGCGGTTCGACGTGTTCGGCATAATCACGCTCTTGCGCGGCTCAACGGTGGATCTGATAAACAAACCCATAACGCTCTACCTCCTCGCAATATTTGGATTCAGCGTAAATCAGAGCCTCTTTATTTTTATATTGAGACAGTTCTTTAACGGTATGCCCAAAGAGCTTGAGGAAGCGGCGCTTATTGACGGCATGGGGTTTTACAAAACCTATTTCCGCATCATGCTTCCTAACGCCGCCCCCGCCCTTCTGACCGTGGGAGTGCTGGCCTTTGTCTGGGCCTATGGGGATATTTATTATACCGGATATTTCAATCCCGGCGGTCCTTACTTCGGCAAGATCATAGACATGACGTTCAAGGACGCGAACAACTGGTACATTAATGTGGCGGCCCGGAATTGGTTTGGGACTTCCCAGACTAACGATCTTGCTTTTGAGGCGCTGAAGCAGTCGTCAATCCTCACCTTTCTGGCCCCGCTCCTTATCATCTATTTTCTCGTTCAGAAACGGATAGTGGAAAATCTTGACAGCATCGGCATAAAAGGCTAAAGGCTCTGAGCGTGAACGCTTGAAAAAAACCTCCTTTGTGTGTATGTTTTAAGCATCTTTTTGCTTTAGGAGGTTTATTTAATGAAGCAATTGGTCAAACGTCCGGCGGCGCTACCGGCGGCGTTTTTTTGTCTCGCGGTTTTAGCGTCGGGCTGCGCCTCAACGAGGGTTTCCCGGGTCGATGCCGGTACGCAGACGGATCTGAGCGGGTACTGGAATGATACGGATGTCCGGATTGTCTGCGATTCGCTTATCAAGGCGTGTCTCAATTCACCCCGCGTTGAACAGGAAATCGCCAAACTGGGGCGGCCCCCGGTCGTCATGATAGGCGCTTTTAAGAACGACAGCGACGAGCATATCGATACGTCGATCATCTCCAAGACCATGGAGATCGCCATATTCAACAGCGGAAAAGCCGACTTTGTGGCCGGCGGCGATACCCGGAACGAACTGCGGGCCGAACGGCAGGAACAGCAAAGGAATTCAAGCGAATCTACCGCCGCGGAGCTGGGCAATGAGACCGGCGCGGATTTTCTGCTCACCGGATCGGTTAAAACTATCGTAGACCGGGATGGAGGGACTTCTACCAGAACCTACTTTGTATCCGCCGAAATGAGCAACATCGAAACCAACGCCCGTATGTGGATGGATCAGAACAGCGAGATCAAGAAGGTAATTAAGAAATCAGGTTCAAAGCTGTAACATGAAACGCAGAAAGGCCGCAAAGCCTATTCCGAAACGAACCGAGTTTTGGAACAGGCTCTCTGTTTTTCCGGTTATCGGCATCGTGTTGTTTGCCTCCTGCGCTTCTTCCAATCCGTACCTCAAGGTGGATCAGGAGGTAAGCCGGGGTGACTATGCGGACGGTATTTCGTACATCGACAGCCACAAAAAAAAGCTGTACCGGAACCGGGACGCCGTTTTGTTCTACCTGGATAAAGGGATGCTGACCCACTACGACAGGCGCTATGATGATTCCATCGCCCTGCTGCAAGACGGGGAACGGGCTATTGAAGACGCCTTTACAAAAAGCGTTACCATGGAGATCGGCACATACCTGCTGAATGATACGACGCGGGAATACGGCGGCGAAGATTACGAGGATATATACATCAACGCCTTTAACGCCCTCAACTATTACCATCTGGATAATTTGGAAGACGCCCTGGTGGAGATCCGGCGGATGAACAACAAGCTCCGGTTTCTCGCTTCAAAATACGACATAATTACCACCAACTTGCAGCAAAAGGCCCTGGAAGAACATACCGACATTCCCTATAACCCCGAATCTTTCGCTTTTAACGATTCCGCGCTGGCCCGGTATTTGGGGATCCTCTTCTACCGGGCCGTTGGAAACGCCGATGACGCCCGGATAGACCAGGATCGCCTTAAACTGGCCTTTGCCAACGCGCCGGATGTGTACCCGTATCCCGTGCCCGCATCGGTGGACGAGGAGCTTTCGGTTCCGCACGGTATGGCTCGGTTGAACGTGATTGGTTTTAGCGGCCTTTCGCCCCTCAAAGAAGAGTCGGTAATCCGTATTCCCCTGCCCTATAACCGGTGGATGAAGATCGCGTTGCCGGTAATGGTTTCAAGGCCCTCCCTGGTGAGGCGCATCGAGGTAACGGCCGGCGCGGCGGGCCGTTTTACCTTGGAATTACTGGAAGATATAGATGCGGTTGCCCAGGAAACTTTTAAGAAAAAAGCGGAAGTAATCTACTTCAAGTCCATTCTTCGGGGCGTCATCAAGGGCACCGCCGCATCGGTTCTGAGCGCCGCGGCGGAGGATGCGTCCGGCGACACCGGGTTGGCCTTGTGGCTTACCAGTATAGGCGCCCAGATCGTGGCGGAGGCCAGCGAGCGGGCCGATCTGAGAATATCCCGGTACTTTCCCGCGAAAGCCTGGGTAGGCGGAATCAACCTGAACCCGGGCATCTACGCGGTTACGGTGAACTACTACAACGCCCAGGGCCGGCTTATCGCGTCTTCGGTAAACGAAGTTGACGTAAAGGCCGGCAATCTTAACTTGGTGGAGGCATTATGTACCTATTAAACTCAGCAAGATTGCCATCGGCAATCCTGCCGCCGGCAATCCTGCCATCGGCAATCCTGCCGCCGGTAATGTTGCCGCCGGCTGTTTTGCTGTTTCTCATTCTTTCGGCTTGCGCCGGTACGCCGGCGGCGCAATCGCCCGCTTCAACTCAAAGTCCCCGGTGGATTAACAATGCGTCCACGGTCTATCCGGAGGGCGAATACATTGCCGCGGTAGGCTACGGCATGGATCGGGGTGGGGCGGATAAAAGCGCCCTGGGAAACCTGGCCGCCGTGTTCGGGCAGGCCGTCAAAGGGGAGATCACCGCCAGCTACAAATACTCCGAGGCGGTTTCCGGCGGCCTTATCGATATGCGGGAACGCTCGGAGATCGACAGCGCCGTAAAAACATCCTATAACTTGGAAACCCTCGTCGGCGCGGAGATAAAAGAACGCTGGTTCGACGGCAAGGACACGTATTACGCCGTGGCGGTTATGGACAAGAACCGGGGGACGCTTCTCTACCGGGAACTCATCCAATCCAACGAAACGCTTATCCAAAAGCTTACCGGCCTCCCCGGCGCGGAACGCGATACCTTTGCCGCCTATGCCCGTTACGAACTGGCGGGAACTATCGCCGACGCCAACCGCGTCTTTTCCGGCGTCCTTTCGGTACTCAACCCCGCCGCCGCGCTTCTCCCCGACGCCCGCTCCGGTGAAGAATACCGGCTCATAGCGAGAGAGATCGCGGGGGCTATTCCCGTTCAGGTGAAGGTGGAAAATGACCGCTTAGGCCGTGTCGGCGCCGCCTTTGCCGCAGTCTTCAGCGCCGCGGGATTCAAAACCGGGGGAGAAAATTCCCGCTATACGCTGGATGTATCGTTCACCCTGACGGAGGTCGCGTTTTCCCAAAATCAGAACAAATATGTCCGTTATACCGTCGACGCTCAGTTGCGGGATACCCGTACGAATCAGACGCTGTTCCCCTACAACATCAGCGACCGCGTAGGACATCTGACCATTCAGGAAGCGGAAAACCGGGCGCTGCGGGCGGTGGAAACCCAGATAGGGGAAACCTTTGCCGCGCAGTTAACCGCCTATATGGCTCAACTGGCCGCGACCAAATAAGCGCGCTTACCGCCGTTCCAATCCCACATAGTAGATCTCAAAAGACTCGGAACGGCAGGCTCGCGGCTTGAAGCTCTTCGCGCTCCTGAAGAGGGAGCGTATCCGCGATAACAGCGCCGCCGTATCTCCGCCCTGAAAGACCTTAACCGCCAGACTGCCGCCTTTCTCCAGAGCGTTTTCCGCATAGTCCAGCGCCGATTCCGCCAGAGCGAGGGAACGGAACGTATCCACCTGCCGATTTCCGGTAGTAGCGGGCGCGGCATCGCTGAGGAGTATCTGGAACGGCCCCCGGCTGAGGATCGCCGCTCTGGTTTCATCCTGGGTAATATCCCCTTGGATAAAAAAGAAGTTATCCCCTCCAAAGAGCCCCCGGTCGTATTGCCGGGAGAGGGGCGAAAGATCCACCGCCGTCAGAATTCCCCCCGCGCCAAGCGCCCGCAGCGCATAGAGGCTCCAGCTTCCCG
>JAIRPG010000155.1 GCA_031257105.1 Treponema sp. | reverse complement strand
GAACATTAAAAAGCGGGCATCACGATCTCCACTTCCTTTTTGAGTTTGGAAGACCGGTAGATGCCGTCGCAGATCGCCTGGTTGTAGATGATCTCCTCCCCGGGGATCGGCGCGGGGCCTCCGCTCTTGATCGCGTCCACAAAGCCGCGAATTTTGGCGGCGAAAACATCCTTCACCACCATCCCCGCGTAGGCGTTGAAGGGGTAGGACGGCTCTATCACCGAGTCGATGTGCATACCGTTCACGTCGGTATAGTACATGTACCGCGAAGGAGTGTGGTGCTCGTTGAACCCCTGAACAACTTTGATAGCCCCCTCGGTGCCGAGCCAGAGGGTGTCCCCCAGGGAATCGGCGTGCATGGCCCAGGACTGTTTGAACACGAAGGTGCAATCCCCCTCCATGCGGACCAGGGCCACGGAAAAATCGTCCACGTTGAAGCTGTCCGCGTGGGGCCAGTACTTGGGATTCTTGCCGAAGTAGTCCGTGGCGATGGCGGAGACCGTCAGCGGTTTGGGATAGTGTACCGCGTGGAGACATTCATCGATGGAGTAGCAGCCGATGTCCCCCAGGCAGCCGTAGCCCGCCTTGGCCGCGTCCACGAAGGTGCCCTCGGGGATGCCCCGCCTGCGGCCTCCCCCGGACTGGATGTAGTAGACCTTTCCCAGGGCCCCGGATTCGATGATGCCGTCGATCTTGCGGCGCATGTAATCGTAGCGGGGCTGGAAGCCGATGGTCAGCATCTTCTTCGCCTTCCGGGAAGCCTTGACCATGTCGGCGGCCTCCTGGAGGGTGAAGGACATGGGTTTTTCGCAGAGCACGTGAACCCCCGCCTCCAGGGCGGCGATAGAACATTCCGCGTGGGTGGTGTTGTAGGTGCAGACGCTCACCCCGTCAAGCTCGACGTTCTTCAGCAGATCCCGGCAGTTGTCAAAGGCGGGGGCGTTCTTGAGGTTGTACTGGTCAAGAAATTCCCGGGCCTTTCCGGGAACGATGTCGCAGGCCCCGGCAACTTCCACGTCCTCAAAGGACAGGTAGGGATTCAAGTGGGCGTGGGCAATGCCCCCGGTTCCGATGACGCCGATTCTGATTTTTTTCGCCATAGTTGCTCCTCCTTTATGAGCGTTGTTTTAAACTGTATATCCGCTATAGATACCTGTCAAGAAATTGCGGTAAGCCTACCCGAGGAGTTCCTTCAGTACCTCATCAAGGCGCTTGATGTCGATGGGCTTCGAGAGGAAGGCGTTGAAGCCTTTAGCAAGGAACATCTCCTCGTTTCCCGCCAGGGCGTTGGCGGTAAGGGCTACAATGGGCAGGTTCCGGGCATAATCGGTATGTAACTCTTCACGGATGATCCGCGCCGCCTCGATGCCGTCCATGCCGGGCATCATGTGATCCATGAGCGCCAGGTCATAACGGGGGGCTCCGGCCCGGATCTTTTCCACCGCTTCGTTACCGCTCCGGACGCAGTCAACGGTGAAACCGTAAGGCTCCATAATGCCCTTGACCACTTCCAGGTTGATGTCTACATCGTCCACCGCCAGGATGCGAATGTCCTTGTTTATGGCGGCGGGGACGAGAGCTTGACCGGGCGTCTCCGTCCCGGTGAAGTCCAGGGATTTGAGCCGCTCCGCCCGCTCGCTACCGATAGGCGTTGCGTCAACGATCCTCTGGGGAAGACGCGCGGTAAAGACAGAACCCGCGCCGTACTCGCTTTGTACTTCCACGCTGCCGCCCATCAGATCCAGGAGCATCTTGGTGATCGCCAGCCCCAGGCCGGCGCCCTCGATTTTGCGATTCGCTTTGGTGTCAAGCTGGCTGTACTCGGTAAAGAGGCGGCCCATGTCTTCCTTCCGTATGCCGATGCCGGTGTCGCTTACCCGGCAAACCAGGGTATTCGGCCCCTCCATGAATGCCTCGAAGCGCACCGTGCCTTCCCTGGTATACTTGATGGCGTTGGAGAGCAGGTTGTTCAGAATCTGTTTGATCCGTAGTTCATCCCCAAAAAGTTTACCGGGCAGATTCTCGTCCGGGAGGAACTCGAAGACGATGGGCTTAGCGCCGATACGGGGTATATTAAGCCGCGCCGCATCGGAAAGGAGCGCCGCGGACTCGTATTCCACGGGGATGATCTCAAAGCTCCCGGCTTCGATCTTGGAGATGTCGAGAATGTCATTGATGATCCCCAGCAAGGTTGCGCCGGAACTACGGATCTTCCTGATAGCGTCGAAGGTTTCTTTATCCAAGCGCTTCCGCAGTTCAATGTCTGAAAGACCGATGATGGCGTTCAAGGGGGTACGGATCTCGTGGCTCATGGTAGCCATAAATTCGCTCTTGGCCTGGTTCGCGTTCTCGGCGATCTTTACCTGTTCTTCCAGGGCTGCGGTCCGTTCCCGTACCTGCTTTTCAAGGGTCTCGTTCAGAGCGTCCGCCTGGTTATACGAACTGGCCAGATGCCGGGCCAATACCAGGGCGGAGGCCGTATTGAACAAGAAGAAACTATACCGGGTTAGGACGATCCCGTTGTGAAAGAACAGGGAATCGAGGGTATCGGAAATAAACGTAACGGCAAGGATGGTAAAGATGACGACGATGTTTCCCTGGGGAGTTTTGAGCAGATCTTGGGCCAGGGCTTTTCTCAGCGCTCCTTTTACCTCGCCGTACCGTTCTTTTCCCTTTTTTACCCGTTTGATGAGGGCGAAGATCACGTCATAGCCTAAAATATAGGCCGCGATGGGGATCATAACCCGTTGCCAGAGCCGCAGGGCGTCGTTCATGAATTCCGGCGAGAACAGACAGGAACCGAGGCTCAAGATCAGATTGAAGACCAGGCAGAGCCGGCTAACCGGCGAAAAGCGTTTTCCGTTGAGATCTTCAAAAAAAGCCCCGGTAAAGAACAGCATCCAGTACAGGGACAGGTATTCAAATCGGAAAACCAAGAGAGAATTGGGGAACACCGTATAGAAAAAAGGGTTACGGGAAAGAAAATAGACGCCCACTATGATGGAAAAGAGGCCGTAGTAGAGGTTGTACCGCGCCCGGCGCCGCATGAAGAAGAGGAGGAGGTGGTAGATCCCCACGAAGACATAGACGGCGGCGCAGGTGAGGCCGGTTTGATCCCCGGCGTGTCCCATGACGGTTTCAAGGGCGTCGATGTAGTATGGGGAAAGGTAGTAAAATCCGGTATCTTCGTTGTAGGGAGAACCGGCTATCCGAAAAGCGATGTAATTCTCCCCTTCCCGAAAATATTCACGATCCAGGGTGACGGCGAGGTTCCGCCTGACGCGGTGTTCCCGGATGCTCCCGTCTTCTTCCCGGTACATCTGGGAACCGACCAGGTTCCCATTGAGGAAAATCTCCCAGTTATCCCCGATACTTGCCAGAAAGAGCCCCGGCTCTATCGGTACGCCGCGTTCAAGCGGGTTCCACCTGAGCAGATCCATCCTCTCCTTATCCATGGTGAAGGGGATGATAAAGGTATATTCCTCTGTTTTTTCGGAAAACGGGGAAAGAAACGTCCGGCGCTTGGCCGGGGGGAGGATACGTTTTACCGTAGCGGATCTCCAGCGAGTTGAGCCGCCCGCCGCAGTCTCTGTACCGAGCGCCGCGGTCCCTGTACCAAGCGCCGCAGTCCTTATACCGAGCGCCGCGTCCCATACGCCGTCCGCCGGGGCGCGGTCTATATCCGCCGGGTTGAAGCCCCGCTTCATATACAGCGGGTAATCCCCAAGGTTTATCCGCAGGGGCCCCGGTTTAACCGCCTGGAGCGCCAGCAGAACCGTAAAAACCGCGCCTCCGAGAAGAATCGCGAAAATTCCTAAAATTACCGGAAACACAAATCGCTTCATATTACTTTGATCTAATGAGTGTCTGTCCACAAAGTCGGTTACTTTATGAAAAGACTCTCATTAGTATACGGGATCAGTATAACACATTGCGAATAAATTGCCTCCGGTAGGCTATACTTTTACTGAAGAGTAGCGTATCATAAATTTACCTACTAAACGAAAAGGAATTGTCATGATCTTTAACCCGGAATACGAATGTATGGATCCGGAGGCGCGGAAAAAACTCCAGTTGGCTGCCTTGAAAAACCTGGTGGAAATGCTCTACGAGCGAACGCCGTTTTATCGGGAAAAGTTTGACGGACAGGGTATAAAGCCCCGGGACATCCACAACCTCGGCGATATTGAAAAGCTGCCCTTCACGACAAAAGATGATCTTCGAGAGAACTATCCCCGGGGCCTCTTGGCCTGCCCTCAAGACCGGATTGTGGAGGTTCACATGAGTTCCGGAACCACCGGCAAACCGGTGGTAGACGAGTATACCCGGCATGACATCAACATCTGGCGGGAAGCCATGGCCAGAACCTTGGCCGGCGGAGGCTGTACCGGGGACGACATTGTGCAGAACTGCTTTGGGTACGGCCTCTTTACCGGCGGCCCGGGCGTCCATTATGGAGCCATGACCATAGGCGCGGAGGTGTTGCCCATGTCCAGCGGGAACACCGCCCGGCAGCTTATGGTGATGCAGGACTTCGGCGCCACCATGCTCACCTGCACCCCCTCTTACGCCCTGTATATGGCCGAAGAAGCCGCCGAAGCGGGCGTCGATCCGCGCAAGCTCTCCATCAACAAAGGCTGCTTTGGGGCGGAACCCTGGAGCGAGAATATGCGGAAGGAAATCGAAGCCCGGTACGGCATGAAGGCCTACGACATCTACGGTCTCACGGAGATCATCGGCCCCGGCGTTTCCTTTGAGTGCGAGGCCCAAAACGGGCTGCACATCAACGAAGATCTTTTCTACCCGGAGATTATCAACCCCGAAACCGGACGGTCCCTTCCGGATGGCGAAAAGGGGGAGCTGGTATTCACCACCCTCACCAAGGAGGGAACGCCCATTCTCCGTTACCGGACGCGGGACATCACGTTCCTTATCCGGGAACCCTGTTCCTGCGGGCGCACCACCGTGCGGATGCACCGCCTCTTCGGGAGAACCGATGATATGCTGATCATCCGGGGGGTCAATGTCTTCCCCAGCCAGATCGAGCACGCCCTTATCGAGATCGAGGGAACCGAGCCCCAGTACCTCATCGTGGTAGACCGGGGAGAGAGCCGTCTGGACGAGGTGGAACTCCAGGTAGAGGTAAAAAAGGAATTCTTCAGTGACGAAACCAAAGATCTTGAGGGGCTGCGGAAGCGGATCGAGAGCGTCATGAAGTCCAAGCTCCAGATCGGACTTAAAGTTAAACTGGTGGAACCCAAATCTATCGAACGCTCTATCGGCAAAGCCAAGCGCGTAATCGACAAACGGAAAATTTAAGCCGCAATAGAACGCTATTGCAACTCTACTTTACGGAGGAAATTGCCATCATGGGAATAAAGCAAATATCGGTTTTTCTTGAAAATAACGCCGGCAGGCTGGGAGAAGTTACCAGGGTGCTTGCCCGCGCCCAAATCAATATCCGGGCCATCAGCATTGCCGACACCGCTGATTTCGGCATCTTACGGCTCATTGTAGATAAGGAAGAGGATGCGATGACCGCCCTTACCGGGGGAGGCTTTACCACCAGGATTACCGATGTGGCGGCAGTGGAAATCGACGACCGTCCGGGAAGCCTGGCTGCGGTAATGGAACTGTTCCAATCATCAAAGGTAAACATCGAATATCTCTACGCATCCCTGGAAAGCAAGGCGGGAAAGGCTGTGGTTATCTTTAAGCTGGCGGATCATGAACTGGGACTGCGTATCATCCGGGAGCACGGCCTTTCCATGATAGATTCCTTTTAAGAGGACGCGCACATGAAAATTCTTATGGCATCAAGCGAAGCCGTTCCCTTTGCGAAGACCGGCGGGCTTGCCGACATGGTATCCGCTCTATCCATTGCCCTGGCAAAAGAAGGGCACGATGTCCGCATCGTCCTTCCCCGGTACTACCGCGTCAATCGGGATATGCTCACGCGGCTTGAGGGAGCGCTTGGGGTTCCTGTCGGCGGCGGAGAGGAGTGGAGCGCCGTATACACCACCTTTCTGCCGGGATCTCCCCCGGAGAATCCGGTTCCGGTTTATTTTATCGATCACGAAAACTTTTTCGGACGGGACGGTATCTACGGGGTTCCCCAGGAACCCGACTTTCTCGATAATCCCCGGCGTTTTACCTTCTTTTCCAAGGCGGTTTTCCAAGTCTGCCGCAAGATCCGCTGGTATCCCGATGTGGTTCACGCCCATGACTGGCCTTCCGCTCTCGTTCCGGTCTTCCTCAAATACGGAGAGGCTCGGGACAGCTTCGGCAACGCCCATTCACTTTTAACGATACACAACCTGGGCTATCAAGGCATCTACAGCAAGGACAATTTCCACTATACCGGTTTGAACTGGGATGTATTCTATAACGCGGGCTTTGACGACTGGAACATGATGAACCTGCTCAAAGCGGGACTCATTACGGCGGACAAGATCAACACCGTTTCTCCCGGTTATGCGCGGGAAACGCGGCAAGCCTCCCAGGGCTTCCGTTTGGACGGCGTGCTTCGGTACCGTTCCAAGGACTATACGGGGATCCTCAACGGCATTGATACCGAGGTATGGAACCCCGCGATAGACCGCTACATCCCGGAGCCCTACTCGGCCCAAAATATACAGGGCAAGGCAAAGGCAAAGGAAGCCCTGCAACGGGAATTCAGCCTTCCCGGCGATCCGAATATTCCGGTTATCGGCATGGTCACCCGCCTTACCGGGCAAAAAGGCGTGGGAGAACTCTTCGGCCCTACCTTTGGTTCCGCCTGGTCTATATGCCGGGATATGAACCTGCAATTCGTACTCTTGGGCACAGGCGAGGAGTGGTGCGAAAACGAAATTCGGAATCTTTCCTACCGGCTCTCCAACTTCAAGGCCCGAATCGGTTACAGCGAGGAGTTAAGCCACCTCATTGAAGCGGGAAGCGACTTCTTTTTGATGCCCAGCCGCTACGAACCGTGCGGTCTTAATCAGATGTATTCTCTGGCTTACGGCACGCTCCCGATTGTGAGGAATACCGGAGGCTTGGCCGATACGGTGGAGAATTTCGACCAGAATACCGGAGGCGGCACCGGTTTTATCTTCGACGATCTCACCCCGCAGGCTATTTACAATACCGCGGGCTGGGCCGTCTGGGCATACTACAACCGCCGCGAACAGGTAGAAGCCATGCGCGTCCGGGGTATGCGGCAGGATTTCTCCTGGAAAAAATCGGCTCGACAGTACATTGCTCTGTACCGGGAATTAACCGGATTGTAAAGGAGGTTCTCTATGAAAAACACAAATATTCAGAAACGGACGGAACGAACTCAATGGTTTAACGAGGCGCGGTTCGGTATGTTCATCCACTGGGGGCTCTACGCGATTCCCGCCAGGGGAGAGTGGGTTCGCAGCGTTGAACGGATGAGCCACGAAGACTATCTGACCTATTTCAGGGAATTCAAGGCTGAAGCTTACGATCCCCGCGAGTGGGCCCGGCTTGCGAAGCGGGCGGGGATGAAGTATGCGGTACTCACCGCCAAGCACCATGATGGGTTCTGTCTCTGGGACACGGCGCTTACCGATTTTAAGGCGACCAACACCCCTGCGGGCCGCGACCTGGTACGGGAATACCTGGAGGCTTTTCGCGCCGAAGGTATTAAGGTTGGACTTTATTTCTCCATCATCGATTGGCGGCATCCCGACTTTCCCCACTACGGCGACCGGCAGCACCCTCTGCGGGATGACCCCCAGGCGGGAAACGAGGGGCGCGATTTTAACCGCTACCTGGACTTTATGCACGGGCAAATACGGGAACTCCTGACAAACTACGGGAAACTGGACATCATGTGGTTCGATTTTTCCTATGGCGACATGGCGGGGGAAAAGTGGCGGGCTCAGGCGTTGATGGATATGGTTCGTTCCCTCCAGGGCCATCTTATTGTAGACAATCGGCTTGAAGGCTCTGGAGAACATTCCGGGACGATCCTTACCGCGAACCCCTCGGATTACGCCGGCGACTTTGCCTGCCCTGAACAGATGATCCCGCCCCGGGGCATCCGCAACGAGTTGGGGGATTTTGTGCCCTGGGAAGCCTGTATCACCTTGAATGATCACTGGGGTTACTGCGCGGAAGACCATCGCTGGAAAAGCGCCCAAATGGTGATTCGTATGCTGGTGGAGTGTGTCTCCAAGAACGGCAACCTCCTTCTTAATGTCGGCCCCGACGCCGCAGGCCGGATACCTCCTTCTTCGGTGGAAATTCTAGAGCAGGTTGGGCGCTGGATGGCGGACAATGGGGAGAGTATCTACCACTGCGGTTACGCGGATCTTGAAAAGCCGGAATGGGGCCGCTATACCAGGGATTTGCGGGACAGCCGGACGCTCTACGCCCACGTCCTCGAAAGCCAGGTCGGGGCGGTGTGCCTTCCCGGTCTCGCGGGTAAGGTGGAAAAGCTGCGGCTGCTTCGGGACGGCAGCGAGATTCGTCCGTCCCGCTATTGGAACCTTACCGAATACCCGGAACACGCTTTTTTCTTCCTCAATTCCCGAAGTAACAGCAGCCATCCTCTGCCCGACCCGGTAGATACGGTGGTAGCGATCACTTTGAAAGAATAGCGTTTGCCTGGGAACCGGTTGGTTCCCAGGTTCTCTTTAAAAAATTAAGCCTGTTAAAGCAAACCGCCCATTACGCTCCATAATAGAGATGAAATCTGGGATAGATTTCCGCGGAACCTGCCGGGTTTCGCGTGAATTCCATTACTGGAGGAGTGAAGTATGTATAGAACTTCCTCTCGAAAGAGCAAACATTCCGGCTGCCGGTTTTACCCCGCCGGATCCTCCCTGCTCCGTTTATTGCTGTACGCTGATGTATACGCATCAGCGTACGCTTCAGCGTATGCATCGGCGCTCTCCGCGCCGGCGCTGTTCCTAGCGGGATACGCCCAAACGCGCGATCCGCCGCCGGCGGATCCGGTCGAGCCCGCGAAGCCGGCAAAGCCAACGGAGCCTGAAAAACCGGGAGAACCCGGCGTAATCAACGGTGTTCCCCATAGCAGGGAACTACAACGTACCATCGTAGATGAGAGAGGAGGAAAATGATGAGATACAAATTTTTTGCGGGAATGGGTGCGGCGGTCTGTATGCTGTTCGCTCTGGGGTGTTCCGATCCCGTCAATCAGCAGGGGCATGAACCGACGCCTCCGGATCTGAAGAGCGGCTGGGGACAGGTAGTGATCCGGGTTGCCCAGCGGAATACCGAACGGGCGCTTTACCCTGACGCGGCGCTTTTTAGCGGTTACCGCCTGAGCTTTTTCCGCGCCGATGAAAGCGCGCCGGATATTACGATAGCAAACGGCAAATCCGCCCAGGTGAATCTGAAAGCCGGAACATGGACTGTCGTTGCGACCGCCTATGCCCCCTCCGGCCAGGGAGAGATACCTTCGGCCAGAGGAAGCGCCGAAATCACAGTTGTGGAGAAAGAAAAAATCTCCGCGGAGATAACGCTGGACAAGGCGGTACTGGAAGGCGGCGGCGTTGGAACCCTCAATTATTTCGTGGAATTTCCCGCGGACAAGGCAAGTTCGGCGTCTTTGCTCCTTTTTACCATGAAAGAAGGCGGGGATCCCGAATTCTACCGCAACGTAAATCTCTTGGAGGAAAAGCGGATTCTCAGCCTTCCCGCCGGTTATTACCTGATGGCGGTACAAATCTCCCTGGCGGGCGGCCCCAAACAATGGGAAGAAATCGTCCATATCTACCCCGGTATGGAAACGAAAACTCCGGTGTACCGGTATGAAGGCGAGGAAGTTCCGGAGACGCCGGAATTTGACAATGTGGCGGCGCTGGCGTCATATCTTGATGGGAAGCCGGAAAATACGGAACAGAATCCCTATGTGGTTAAAGTAGGAGGGGTCAATCTTGAGAATACGACTTCTTCGGGAAAGAACAACCTCCGGGCTCTGTATAAAGCCCTCAGCCGCTATGTAGCCCTCGATCTGAGCGCGAGTACCGGAACCGAGGTTTCCAACGCCGAAGTAGACGGTAAGGCGAAGATCGTCTCCCTTATCCTGCCCGAAACCGTAACGACTATCAACCTCAAGGCGTTTTCAGGGTGCGCCTCTCTGGTCTTGGCGGTATTGCCGGGGGTCACCACGATCCATCACGAAGCGTTTAACAACTGTACCAAACTTGAGATAGTGCAGGCCCCCAATCTGACTGAAATTCTCAATGAAACGAAAAATTCCTACGGAGCGTTCAACAACTGCGCTTCCCTTTGGAGCATTCCCCTCTCCAAGGTAACGAAAGTTGGCCGCCGGTCCTTCTGGAAATGCGCCGCCCTTACCGCCGTGTCGCTGCCCTTGGCTGTGGAGATAGAGAGCGACGCCTTCAAGCATTGCGCCGCTCTTACCGAAACATTCATGCCTCGAGTGGAAACCATCGGGGATTCGGCTTATTCGGATTGTCCGGCTCTTGCCAAGGTTATCCTTGGGGCCGAGCCGCCTGTATTGGGAAGCCCCAAGATATTTTCAGGGGATACTCCGCTGGAGGGGATCTTTGTTCCCGCTCAAGCGTTTACCGCGTACCGGGACACGAAGCTGGAATTCTGGACCGATACGTTAAAGGCCAAGGTAAAAACTTTGCCATAAAAGCGTATCCTGGGAGGCTGCGGCCTCCCTATTCGGCAGGTTCCAGGCCCAGCTTTCGGAGGTAAGCTGCCGCCACGGGATCATCGGGGTCCAATCCCAGGACGGCGCGGAAAAAACCTGCGGCTTCCTGGGGTTTTCCCTGTTTCAGGGCCAGCGCCCCTCGATTGGAAATGATCTTCGTATTTTCAGGCTCCATACGCAGCGCCGTTTCCAATTCTTTCCGGGCGCCTGAGTAGTCTCCAAGCTCCATAAGGCAAATGGCCAGTTCATTCCGGGTATCGCCGGTATCTCCTCCCAGTTCCAGGACTTTTTTGAAAGAAGCCGCCCCATCTTCCCAGCGGCAAAGCCGCCGCAGTCCCCAGCCAAGGATGAACCAGCCGTTCCACACGCCGGGCCGGCGTTCCAGAAAATCTCGTATTCTGAGGATACCGCCTTGCTCATCCCCCTGGAGGATGCGGTCATAAGCCTCCTGGAGGGCGGGATCGTCCAGCCCTGAATGTTCTATCTCTCGCAGCAATGCTTGGGCCCGTTCCTGTTTATCCGGATCATCCGCTAAAGGGAGGTAGGCGGTAAAACAGGCCTTTGCCAGAGAAAAATTCCGCCGCTTCATATAAAAGAAACCGGCGTTGAAAATACCGTTCGGAAAAGGCGGATTTAAGGCTAAAACTTCCGCGTAGGCGTCACAAACCAGCGCCGCTTCAGCCTGGGCTGCGTCAGTCTGGACTGTCTCAGCCTGGGCTGCGTCAGCCTGGGCTGCAGTCTGGGCTGCAGTCTGGACTGCTTTCAGCCTGCCGGCGCGCTCCAGAATATCCTCTCTTGCCGCGGCCTTATTTTCCAGGATCAGCGCCCGGTTGAGGAGTACCGACGGCGACCGGGGGAAGACGCCCCGCAGGGCCGTGATTATCTCCAGCGCCGTGTCGAAATCGCCGTTCCGCGCTTTAAGAATAGCCGCCTCGGAGAATTCCTCCAGGAGATTCGGCTTTACCGCCTGGACGAAGCCGCGGTAATAGGCGGCGTTTTCCGCATCGGGGTCTTCCATGATCACCCGAATCATCCCCGACAGGATCATTTCCCCGGAAAGCGTTTCCCAATCGATAGCGCTTGCGCCCTGGGGCAGTTCCACCGGGAGCGGGATAGCGGGATCAATGGTAAAGTTCCGGCGCGCTTCCGCTTCTTCGGGATCATCGTGAGAAGAACCCGTCCAGGCTTCCACTTGGCCCCGCAGAGAGTCGGGTACCGCCACAAAAACGATTTTACGAGACTGATTCTGCTTCATGTCCGTCCGCCGGCGCTTCGGCGCCATGGAAATCTCCCTTTGTTTGGCTGAGGTAATCGTTAATCCTGAGCTTAAACCCCATAGGGAGCTGGGTTTCCTCAAAGGCCATGGCCAAAGCCACCAGATCTTTCCGTCCCTCCACGCTTTCCGCCCGGATGAATTTTCCCCGCGCCAAGTAGCTTTCCCGGGGATCGTCAAAATTTATTCGCAGCGCCCCCTCTTGATCCACCAAAGACGTGGAGACCCCCATCATGATGAGCTTAGAGCCTGAAAAAGAAAGATCCCGCAGTATACAATGCCGGGGTACGCCCTCGATAAAGACGGCGCTTTCCTTGGGGAGGAGCTTTAACTTCCGCAGGGCATCCGCTGAAAGGATGATCCGGTCTCCCCGGCGCTTGGAAGAATTTATATTGGCGTCGAGGAGCCGGCCTATGATAGCGATAAGATCATCAGGAGGGCGCTGGGTGTATTGCAAGGTAAAGACCGACATCTCCTTGGATTCACCGTAAGGAGCGTAACCCACCACCCGCACGGCGACCAGAAAGGATACCGGCGCTCCCGTTTCAAGGCTTCGAAAACAGAGCCGGAGGCTTGCGGCGTTATTGGCGGCTTGGAGCTTTTGGATGATCCCGGACTTGATATTAGCTACTACCTTCGCTCCCTGGAATGAGGAAGAATAAACCACGCACGGCCAAAAATCCCCTCCGCATTTGAGGAGGACCTGCTGGGTAATCATTCCGGTAACCTGGATTATCTCCTTGGTAAAAGTAACATCTATTGCTTTATACCGCTCATAATACGCGGTTATTTTTTGACTTGTTAAAATACCCATGAGTTCCACTAGTATAAAGCTGTTTTTATCCGCCGTCAATGAAGACGTGTCTGTTCACAAAGCCGGTTACTTTGTGGACAGACTCTATTTAAGGAGCCCTCCCCTAACCGCCGATATCGTACCTCCTGAAAGGGCGGAAATATCGTTGGTGATGATCATGGCGCCGCTGTCGATCCGGCTGATCTCCCGGATGATCTCCTCCTTGCCTTTCCGGTTGGCGAAGATCATCAGTACGGTCTTATCCGAGTCCCGTCCGTGGGCGTCCATGGTGGTTACGGCGTAGCCCCTGGAACGCAGCAGGGAGACCATCGCCTCGCTGCTCTCTTTGGCAATGATCGTCTGGATCAGCACTTTCCCCAGGGCGATAAAGCTTTCAATCCGGGAACCTAAGTAGATCCCCAGGGAGAAGCCCACACTGTACACGATCCCTTTAACGGGAGCATCGGCGATACCCATAATCACCCGGGATGCGACGAAGGTCCAGAGGATGATCTCGAAAAAAGAGAGGAGCGTCCCTTCCCGGCGGTACCCCTTGTTGATAAGGATAGCCCGAAGCGTCCCCAACGTTACCTCGATCACCTTGGAAAACAGGATCAGAATAAGTTCCGCCGGCGGCGCGGCGGTAAAAAAACCGACGATTGCTTCAGCCAAGGCGCTGCCTCCGGGATCCCGGCTTAACGAGGGGGATTCCCTGCCGGCAGAGATCACAGGAAGCGGGGTCCCAGTTGGCCGCTTCCAGCCGGCAGGCGGCATAGAGGGGCCAGGGCAGCGCCTCGCCGCCCGCACGGCGATCTACCACGCAGGCAAGCGCCGCCGTCTCCGCGCCAAGCGCTTCCAGCGCGGCGGCGCTTTCCCCGGAGGATTTGCCGGTGGTGACCACATCCTCGGCGAGGAGGATCCGCTGACCGGGCCGGACTTCAAAGCCCCGACGGAGTACCATGACGCCCTGATCGTCCCGCTCGGTAAAAAACGCGGGAAGGCCCAACTGCCGGCCCAGTTCGTAAGCCACGATGATCCCCCCAAAGGCCGGGCCAACTACCGCGTCAAACGCCAGCTTACCCGCAGTCATGTCCGCTTTAAGGCGTTCCGCCACATCCCTTAAAGCCGCCTCCGCGCGATCCGGGTATTGCAAGAGCCGGGCGCACTGGAAGTAGCGTTCGGCGTGGCATCCCGAAGACAAGAGGAAATGCCCCTCCAGCAGGGCGGAAGATTCCCGTAATAGGTCAATTATGTGTTCCATAGACTCATCTTAGCCGTCCCGCCGTAAATTTGAAAGGAGCGCGCGGCGATGCATTAATGAAATTCTCAATATTCTTTCATCGAGCTTTAACGGACAGATACGATCTTGAAATCAACATAATCCATAAAGGAGTTACTCGAATGGTAACGTGGAAGAAGAGAAATTATGTCGGAAAAAGCCTGCTGTTTGCGCTTTTTGTCACACTGCTCCCGGCGGGGATATTCGCCGGCGCCGCCTCAGAGAGGCCAGCCTCGGAGAGACCGCGGAATACCGGCGCGGTTCAAGGAGCGCGCGCCAAGTATGTGTTTGTCTTTATCGGGGACGGCATGGCCATGCCCCAGATCGGTTCCGCCGAGGTTTTTGCCACCGCCCGGTCTTCCAAGGACGTGAACATCACCAAGCTGGGCTTTACCCGGTTCCCCGTGTCGGGACTCACCACCACCTTTGACGCGGGAACCTTTATCACCGATTCCGCCTCTGCGGGCACGGCCATTGCCACGGGGAACAAGACCTTGAGCGGGGTCATCAACATGGATCCGGGGAAGACCAAACGCTACAAAACCATCGCCGAATACGCCCACGAGGCGGGGATGAAGGTGGGCATCGTCTCCACAGTCACGCTGAACCACGCCACCCCGGCGTCATTCTACGCCAAGGTTCCCTCCCGGAGCAGCTACTACGACATCGCCGTCCAGCTTGCCAACAGCGGCTTCGAGTACTTCGGCGGCGGCTCGGTGGATCAGCGAACCGGCAAGAACAAGGATCAGCAGGACGCCGTTGAGATTGCCCGGGCCAACGGCTACACCTATGTGGATACCGCCGACGGGATACGCGCCCTCAAAGCCGGGGCCGGGAAGGTGATCGCCGTCAGCCCCCGGCTCCAGGATTCGGGGGCCATGCCCTACGACCTCGACCGGAAGCAGGGGGAGCTTTCCCTGGCGGACTTTACCCGCAAGGGCATCGAGCTGCTGGAGGGCAGCCCCCAGGGCTTCTTTATGATGGTGGAGGGGGGCAAGGTGGACTGGGCCTGCCACGCCAACGACGCCGGGGCCTCTATCTACGACGTGCTGGCCTTTGACGCGGCCATCCGGGAGGCGGTGGACTTCGCCGGGAAGCATCCCAACGAGACCCTCATCGTGGTGACCGGGGATCACGAGACCGGGGGCATGACCATCGGGTTTGCCGGAACCCAGTACGACACCTTCTTCGACAAGGTTGGGCTCCAGAAGCGCTCCTACGTGGCCTTCGACGGCGAGGTGCTGGGCCCGTACAAGAAAAACACCCCCAGGGATAAGGCCAAGCTGGCGGATCTGCTCCCGGCGATCCGGGAATCCTTCGGGATAGACTACGATTCCCTCTCGGCCTTCCAGAAGGAACAGATCGAGTTCTCCTTCCAGCGCTCCATGGGGAACGAGCAGGAGCGATCCTTTGCGGAGGATCAGTACCTGCTCTACGGCGGCTACGAGCCCTTGACGGTAAAGCTTACCCAGGTGATGAACCAGACCGCGGGCATCGGCTGGACTTCCTACGCCCATACCGGCGTACCGGTGCCGACTTTCGCCTACGGGGTGCACCAGGAGATCTTCGGCGGTTATTACGACAACACCGACATCTTTAGAAAACTCGCCGGCGCGATGAATCTGCGGGTACAGTAAGCGCGTATGAAACGGGACAGGATCTTCGCCCTGGCGTCGCTGGGGCTCACCATACTGGTACTGGCGCTTCCCACGGGATTTGAGGGGAGCGCCGGGATAACGGGAAAGGCGGAACGGGTTCGGGGGCGTATCGTGGAGGTAAACAACGAGAAGCTCAAGATCATCGGTCCGGTGAAGCAGGGAGAACAGCAGCTTGAGGTGGAGATCCGGTCGGGGAGATTCCGGGGGCAGGTCTTCCCTTCGTCCAACAACATGATGGGCAAGATAGAGCTGGACAAGATCTTCCGCGAGGGGGACATGACGCTCACCGTACTCAGCCTGAACGACGCGGGGGAGGTAAGCCACGCTCAGGTAATGGATCATTACCGCACGGGTAAGACGGTGTTCCTCTGCCTCCTCTTTTTTACCTTTATCATCCTTATTATGGGGTGGATGGGGGTGAAGATCGTGGTCTCCTTTGTGTTTACCGCGGTGATGCTGATCCGGCTCCTCTTTCCCGCCATGCTGCGGGGCTGGGATCCTATCTTTGCCACGGTGATCCTGGTGACGGCCCTGACGGCGGTGATCGTCTTCCTGGTAGGAGGTCTTACCCGCCGGGGATTCACCGCCTTTGCGGGTTCCATGGCGGGGGTGCTGGCCACTTCGCTTTTGGCCTGGGGCTTCACCCTCTGGTTCAAGATACACGGGGCGGTGCGGCCTTTCGCGGAGATGCTCCTCTACGCGGGCTACGAGCACCTGAACCTGGCGCATCTCTTTATCTCCGGCATCTTTCTGGCTTCTTCGGGGGCCATGATGGATCTTTCCATGGACATCGCCTCCGCCATGGACGAAATCAAGCGGCAGAACCCCACCGTGAGCCGGGCGGCGCTGGTCAAAAGCGGTTTTTCCGTGGCCCGCCACGTGGCGGGAACCATGAGCACCACCCTGCTGCTGGCCTATTCGGCGGAGTACACCGCCATGATCATGACCTTCATCGCCCAGGGGGTTCCTCTGGAGAACATCATCAACATGGTCTGGGTTTCCTCCGAGGTGGTGCATACCCTGGTGGGCTGCTTCGGCCTGGTGTTGGTAGCCCCTCTTACGGTTTTTGCCGGAGGAATTATCCTGGGGAAGCGGGAAGCCGGATTGCCTCCATCCGCGATATAGGAGAAAATAGAGGCTGTCGCAAAACTATAGCAAGGAGCGCTTATGGATGTACGGGATCTGGTGAGGGTACGGCCCTCGGAACGGCAAATCGCGTGGCAAAGGCTGGAATTCACCGCCTTTCTCCACTTCGGGATGAACACTTTTACCAACCGGGAATGGGGGGACGGACAGGAGGATCCGGCCCGGTATAACCCCGCCCGGCTGGACACGGATCAGTGGTGCGAGGCTATGGCCTCCGCCGGCATCCGGGCCTGCGTCCTTACGGCGAAGCACCACGACGGGTTCTGCCTCTTTGATACCGCCTACACGACGCACTCCGTCATGTCTTCCCCGAAACCGGTGGATGTGGCGGCTTCCCTGGCGGCTTCCTGCGAGAAGTACGGCCTCAAGCTGGGGCTTTACCTTTCCCCCTGGGACCGGCACGAGAAAACCTACGGTTCCGGCAAGGAGTACAACGATTTCTTCGCCGGCCAGCTTGAGGAGATCTGTACCAAATACGGTAAACTCTACTCCCTCTGGTTTGACGGGGCCTGCGGGGAGGGGCCCAACGGCAAAAAGCAGTTCTACGATTGGGATACCTGGTACAGCCTCATCCGCCGCCTCCAGCCGGACGCGGTGATCGCCAGCGTGGGGCCCGACGTGCGCTGGGTGGGCAACGAGGCGGGGGATACCCGGCCTTCAGAGTGGAGCGTGGTTCCCTCCCACCTTAAAGACGCCCACAAAATCGCCGCCAATTCCCAGCAGTCCGATGACGCCGAATTCCGCCAAAAGAAGCTGGGCCCCCGCGACCGGGATCTGGGGAGCCGGGAAATCCTGGAAGGGGAAACCGAACTCATCTGGTACCCCGCCGAAGTGGACGTGTCCATCCGGCCCGGCTGGTTTTACCACGCTGAAGAAGACGGCAAACTCAAGCCCCTGGAGACCCTGCTCCGGTTCTACGAGACCTCTACGGGGGGAAACACGAACCTCCTCCTCAACATCCCGCCGGATACGGAGGGACGGATCCACGGGGCCGACTGCGAACGGCTTGCGGAGTTGGGGACGGCTATCCGGGGCATCTACGGGAAGAACCTGCTGGCGGAACCGGGGGTTACCGCCGGGGCGGAAACGGAAGAATCAGGCTTCCCCGCGGCGGCCATTCTCACCGATGACGATGCCTACTGGCGGCCCGCAGGGGAAACCGAAAGCGCCGCCCTGGAGGTACGCCTGCCCCGGCGGACCAGGATCAGCCGCCTCGTTTTACAGGAGCAGATCCGGGAAAGCCAGCGGATCGAGGCGTTCTCGGTCTACGCCGGAACACAAACCGGCTGGGAAAAGACCGGCGAGGGAACCACGGTGGGGTACAAAAAGATATGCCGCTTTACGCCGGTAGAAACGGACAAGCTCCGGATCGTGATAGAAAAAAGCCGCCTGTACCCGACCCTGCGTTTTGTAGGGGCCTACCGGGAACCCTAAAGCCACCGGCTTCGCCTACAAGCCCGCCTACCGGCTCCTGCCGGGGTTGATGCCGAAGTACCGCTTGTAGGCCCGGCGGAAGGTGTTGGGCGACTTGTAGCCGCAGCGGCAGGCCACTTCTTCCACCTTGAGATACTGCTTGAGCAGGATCTGCGCGTGGGTGAGCCGGGTGATTTCCGTAAAAGTGGAGAAATTTTCACCGGTGATTTCCTTGAACATCTGTGAAAAGTAGGTCTCCGAAAAGCCGAAATGCCGGGCCGCCAGCCCCAGAGAAAGCCGTTCTTCACTAAAATGGTCTTCCACATAGGCGGTAAGTTCTTCCTTCTTGATGACCGCGTTCTTTTTCGAATACTCTGCCGCGAAGGAGGCGCAGATCCGCCGGGCCAGGGCGGTAAAGTCTTCCTCCAATTCGCCCGGGGAACGGCGAAAGTCCAGACCGGAAACCTCGTCCCGGTAGAGTTCCGAGAGGGGGCCCTCCAGAGACTTGAGGAAACAGCCCTGAAGGGTGGCGTAAAAGATGGCCAGCATCTTTTCACCCAGAAGCCCCTCCCGCAGGTTGGCGGCGAATACCGAGCGAATACTGAGCCGGGCCCCCTCAAAGTCGGCGCTCTGGAGCCGGTTGATGAGCCGTTGTTCCTCCTCCAGGGGGAACACGAAGATCCGCTGCCGGGGCGGGGGCAGCGTGTCTATCCAGTGGATAGGGGCCTTTTCCCAGTCGCCGCACACCAGGGCGTATTCCCGGCAGAGATTGTAGCCCTCCCGGAGGCGGAGCAGGTCGTCGTATATGCCGCTCCCTACCAGGCGGAGGAGGACGCCCCCTTCCGCGCAGGAGGGAACCGCCCGGCGGAGAAACAACTCCCCGGTAAAATTCCGGAGGGCTTCCCCCCGCCCCCGTTCCGGGCCCAGGAAGAAAAATATCCCCATGCGGCTGGGGCTGCGACTGTAGATCAGGGCCTCTCCCGGGACTTCCCGCTCCAGGATCCCCCGGATCGCCTGCCGCGCCCCGGCAAAAAGGGAAGCCCCCGCAGTTTCTGAAAACGAGGTTTCTTTGCTCATAATAAGAAAAACCAGGCAGAACCGCCGATCCTCCAGGACTATCCCCGCCTGTTCCGCGGCGGCGGCGGCTTCTTCCCGGCTTTCCCAATCGCCGGAGAGGAGCCGGTCAAGGAACGCCGCCTGGAGCAGATCCCGCCGGGAATGGGCGTCCTCCCGGAGCAGGGTATTGGTATCCACTAGGGCGCTTACCGAGTTGTTCAGGTAGCTTAAAACGCCGCCCCTCTCGTAAGGCAGGTTGGGGAATTCTTCCAGCAGCCGGAAAGCCTCCGCCAATTGCCGGGAACTCCGGGCCGCCAGGAATAGGGCATAGCCCAGGGAAAGGAACACCGCCGCAACGTTAAGCGCGAAGGTGAGATTCCGGAGCGCGCGCCCGCGGCTCAGCGCCGTGTCCTCCCCCTGGGCGGAGAGGTAGAGCAGCCCCGAAGCGGAACGGGCGTACGCGCCGGTAATCCCCGGCCCCAGGAGGCCCGCAGGGAGGAGCCCGCTTTCCCCGGAGATTCCGGCGGCCAGGTTTTCCGTGGGGAAGACGCCGCCATGGGAAAAAAGCAGCCTTCCCCGGGAATCATAGATGGCGAGGGCTGCGGGACTTGAAAAAACTGGGGCGAAGTAATCCAACGCCTGTTCCTCCCGAAGCAGGAAAAACAAGGCCGTATCCCCGATGATCCGCAGCCTGAGGCCGTATAAAAGCCCACGCCGGGGATTCGCCTCCCATATATAGTCCATGGCGGGGAAAAAATCCGGCCTCACGCCGGTAACGGCAAAGGCGGAAAGAAACCCCTCGTAGTCGTAGTCCCCAAAGCGAAAGAAGGTATCGTAGGCATCCTCCATGCGGCCCGCCATAAAGGTGGGGCTCAGTACGAGGCCGGAGGCGGGGAAGTAGATCAGGATGTCCAGCCCCCGTTCGGCCACCTCCAGTTTGGCGATGGACTGCAGGGCAAGCCAGATGTAGTAGTAGTCCGCCGTCGCTATGGAAAACCCCAGCCGTTCCAGGCCGGAAAGGTAACTGTCCGCCCGGAGGAGGGAGACAATGCTCTGAGTATTTTTTATCCAGTTATCCATCTTGTCCCGGCCCTCGGCCAGGCGGGTTACGCAGACCTGGCGCTCATTCTGTTCGGTGATCCGGATGGCCTGCCAGGCAACGATATTCAGTACCGGCAGTGGGATGATAACAAAGAACAGAAAAGAGGAGGAAAAACTAACAAACGCCCGGCGCTGTTTCCGTACCAATTTATCCATGCTTTGTAAGGAGTATAACATGGACGTTCTTTCAAAACACCATCCCCAAAGCGATCGAGCGGCGCTTGAGCGGTATCTGAAAATCAGTCAAGATACCGCTATGCGAAACATCATTGAACTGGATCACCCCGCCGGGGACTGGGAAAAGGCCCTGCCCCTAGGAAACGGGCGGCTGGGGGCCATGGTCTTTGGCCAGATCGACGACGAGTCGATCCTCCTCAACGAGGAGACCCTGTTTTACGGCGGCCCCAAGGATCGGGGCAACCCCGACGCCAAGGGCAGCGTCGAGCGGATCCGTTCCCTGCTTTGGGCGGGGAAGCCAGAGGAGGCGGCTTTTTACGCCAAGGCGGCCCTGACCGGTACGCCCCGCTACCTGTACCCCTTTCAGCCCGCCGGGATCCTCCGGCTCTTTCACTACCGGCCCAAGGGTTCCCCCGGCGCGTACCGGCGGGTTCTGGACATAGACCGGGCCCTGGCGGAGCTGAGTTTCACCGTGGAGGGGGAGGACGGCGCTACCGGGGAATTCAGGCGGGAGTATTTTACCTCCCTCGCGGTCAACGTGCTGGCGGTCAAAATCAGCGGCACGGCGCCGCTTATAGCGCCGCTTACAGCGCCGCCTACAGCGCCGGTATCCCTCATCGCCAACCTGAACCGGCGGCCCTTTGAGGAACACTCCGGCAGGATAGACCGGGCCACGGTGGGTCTCTGGGGACGCTGCGGCCCCGATGGGGTGGACTATTTCGGCGCGGCCCGGCTCATCGCCCAAGGCGGCCAGGCGGAGGTTCTGGGGGACGCCCTTACCGTGCGGGACGCGGAGAGCGTGGTCATCTACGCTTCCTTCCAGACCAGTTACCGGGGGAACCTCCAGTACCGGGAGGGGGTTTTGGCATCCCTGGATGAGGCGGAAAAGACCGGCTATGAGGCCTTGAAGGAGGCGCATTGCGCCACATACCGCGAACTCTACCGCCGGGTGGAACTTTCTATCAATAGTACAGATGATCCGGAAAGCGCGGCCCCGGCGGAAAGCACGGACGCGATGCTTGAAAAACTGCAACAGGGGGATGACCGGTACCTGGATTACCTCAGCGTCCTGGAATTCAACCTGGGCCGCTACCTCCTCATTTCCAGCTCCTACAACTGCCGGCTCCCGGCGAACCTCCAGGGGCTCTGGAACGGGACCTTTACCCCCCCCTGGGAGAGCGTCTACACCATCAACATCAATTTAGAGATGAACTACTGGCCCGCCGAAGTATGCGGCCTCTCCGAATGTACCGCCCCCCTCTTTGACCTGGTGGATCTGGCCGCCGAAAGGGGCAGGGCCTCGGCGCGGAACCTCTACGGGGCCGGCGGTTTTGTCCTGCACCACAACACCGACGCCTGGGGCGATCCGGATCCCACGGGTATTGGTGACAGTTCCCCCTTCTGGGTGATGGGCGGCGCCTGGCTGGCCCTGCATTACTTTGAGCACTACCGGTATACCCAGGACCGGGACTTCCTGAAAAACCGGGCCCTCCCGGTCATGGAAGGGGCGCTCCAATTCTTCCTCGATTATCTGACGGAGGACGCGGCGGGGACGCTCCACTCGGGCCCCTCGATTTCGCCAGAGAACACCTATATCACCCCCGGCGGCCAGCGGGCCGCCCTCTGCATATCCCCGGCCATGGACATACAGATCCTGCGGGAGCTGGGGAAATCCTATCAAGAGGCCCTCCAGACCCTGGGCCTGGACCATGAAACGGGGCGCAGGATCGCCGCCATGATCCGCCGCCTCCCGGAGACGAAGCTCACCAAGGACGGCCGCATCCGGGAATGGCTGGAGGACTACGATGAGGCCGAGCCGGGGCACCGGCACCTCTCCCACCTCTTCGCCCTCCACCCGGGCGCGCAGATCACGGAGGAGAGCCCTGAACTTTTTGCCGCCGCAAAGAAGACCCTGGAATACCGCCTGTCCCACGGGGGCGGGCATACGGGCTGGAGCTGCGCCTGGGTGATCCTGTTCCACGCCCGGCTCAAGGACGGGGAAGGGGCGTACCGCTATGTACGGCAGCTCCTTTCGGGCAAAACCTCGGAGAACATGCTCAACGTGCATCCCCCCTTCCAAATTGACGGCAACTTCGGCTTTACCGCCGCCGTGGCGGAGATGCTCGTACAGTCCCATGCGGGGTACTGCGAACTCCTCCCCGCCCTGCCTTCGGCCTGGAAGAAGGGCCGGGCGCGGGGGCTCCGGGTGCGGGGCGGGGTAACACTGGACATGGCCTGGGAGGGGGGAAAGCTCGCGGAAGCCCTCTTTACCGCGGATCAGGACACCCGGCTCTCCGTGAAATACCGGGGCAAGACGGCGGTTCTGGAGCTGAAAAAAGGCGTTCCCTCCCCCTCCGGCGGCTGGTAGGCCCATGATGCGTATCCTGTTTCAGGGGGATTCGATCACCGATGGAAACCGCTATCAGGACGAGGAGCGGCGCTGGGACCTGAACCATCAGATGGGGCACGGCTACGCCTTTATGGTCAACGGCTTTCTGGGGGCCCGGTATCCCGAAGGGCGCTACGAATTCGTCAACCGGGGGGTAAGCGGCAACACCGTGGAAGACCTTCGCGCCCGGCTTGACCGGGATATTCTGGACGTAAAACCCGATGTGCTGAGCATCCTCATCGGGGTAAACGACTGCCTCCGGGCCGTAAGGAACAACCAAACGGACATCGATGCGGACCGCTTCGGCGAAACGTACCGGCGGATCCTGGGCGAAACCGCCGCGAAACTTCCGGGGATCAGGATACTCCTCTGTGAACCCTTTATCCTGCCGGTGGGGCAGGTCAAAGAGAACTACGCGGTGTGGAAGCGCATGATAGGCCGTATCCAGGGGAAGGTACGGGAACTTTCAGCGGAATTTCACACCATCTTGGTGCCATTGCAAAAAACCTTTGATGAACGCTGCGGCGTCCGGGAAGCGGCCTACTGGATATGGGACGGCATTCACCCGGCGGTATGCGGCCACCAGGTTATCGCCGATAAATGGATAGACGCCTTCCTCTCTCACGGGCTTATTCGATGATAGGACAGCAGTTGAAAACCCCCTCATGTACCTCGAAATACGGCTTGAGGGTGTATCCGCCGCAGCCTTCGATGTCAAAGACAAGGCCGGACCGGCGGCGCAGTTTTTGCTCGAACTCCGAAGGGTCGAAGGCGAGGCGGGGCGTTTTGTCCCTGGCAAAAGAACCGGTCAGGGCCATCAAAACCGGGCCGTAGAGGATCGCGTAGCGGCTCAGGTTATTTTCGTCCTGATCAAAACCGGTGTAGAGCGAAAGCCGCCACGCCGGGGACAGGTCAAAGGCGATGACATCGCCCGCCTTCCAGCGGCGGTTCAGCGGGAGGTACGCGCCGGGACTGCCGGTGAAGGTTTCGCCGTTCACCGAAACGTTCACCGGGCCGGCGGCCCAGCCGGGGATGCGGAGCTTGATGACAAATTGGCCCTCCCCCTTCACTTCATCCATGATGATCCGCGCCGCGCCTTCCTGGGGGAAGCGGGTTTCCATGCGTAGCTTTGCCAAAGGGGAATCAAAAACGCTGGGGATAAAAAGGTTCACGTAGATTTCGGAGGCCGCGGTCATGTAAATGTATTCCGGCAGCGAGGAAACCAGGTTCACCGATGAAATCTCGCAGCAGCCCCCTCCGTTGAGACTGCGGTCACCGCGTTCGCCCTGCAGGCGGTTATGATCCCAGGTGCCTCCCCCCGCGGTACGGCCGGGGATGATGGTATTGTAGAGGGATTCCTCAATCTCGTAGACGTATTTTTCTTCCCCGGGGAAGAGCTGCATGAGCCGGTGGTTGACCCAAATCCAGAATACGTTCCCGCAGAGTTCCCCGGTGTGGCCGGAGCTGATGTAGTAGGACTTCGGCGGATAATGGTTGTTGTACCCGATCTTGTAGGGGCCGCCGGTTTCGCAGATCGCCGGGGCGCCTCCGGTATGTTTGTTGTTGTCCACGTAGACCTGCCAGCCGCCCAGGAGTGCGTCAAGGTAGCGGCGGTTTCCGGTGGCGCGGTATTCGTCGGCCAGGGCTTCCAGGGCCAGGAGGTCGTAACAGTGGGGGCGCTCGCCGGGGTAAAAGCTGATGGACAAGGGCTGCTGTTCGATAAAGGCGTCCATCCAGTAATCCTGATCGAAGAAGCGCTCGCTGGTGATGATGTCTTCGTTCTTGCCTAAGGGGGTGTGGTACATGAGGGGGCCGCCGGGCATAC
>JAIRPG010000154.1 GCA_031257105.1 Treponema sp. | reverse complement strand
CCTTCAAATACGATGGCAGGCCGCATAGTGGCCCGGGGCGATTTCCCGCAATTCCGGGGCGGGGCCGCCGCAGACGGACGAGGCCAGGGGGCAGCGGCCATAGAAACGGCAGCGGGGGGGCGGATCCACCGGGTTGGGGGCTTCCCCGGCCAGACGGATCCGCTCCCGTCCGGCGGAGAATTCCGGGTCGGGGATGGCCGAGAGCAGCGCCTTGGTGTAGGGGTGGGCCGGATGGGCGTAGAGTTCCGGGGCGGCGCTCATTTCCACCATCACGCCGAGGTACATCACCGCCGCCGCATCGGAGATGTACTTTACCATCGCCAGATCGTGGGAGATGAACAGGTAGGTCAGTCCCATCTCTTGCTGGAGTTCCATCAGGAGGTTTACGATCTGGGCCTGCACCGAAACATCCAGGGCGGAAATAGGCTCGTCGCAGAGGATAAAGCGCGGATTCACCGCCAATGCCCGGGCGATGCCGATACGCTGCCGCTGGCCGCCTGAGAGTTCGTGGGCGTAGCGGCCCGCGTGCTCCCGGTTCAGGCCCACCATGCGGAGCAGGTCAAAGACCCGGTCCCGCCGCTCGTGTGCGCTTCCCGCCAGCCTGTGCAGATCCAGCCCTTCGGCGACAATATCCATTATCGTCATCCGGGGATCCAGGGAGGCGTAGGGGTCCTGGAAGATGATCTGCGCTTCCCGGCTCAGGGCCTTCTTTTCCGGCCCGGTCATGGCGTGAACGTCTTTGCCCCGGTAACGAGCCATGCCGCCTGATTTTTCAAGCAGCCCGATGGCGGTTCTGCCGCAGGTGGTTTTCCCGCAGCCCGATTCCCCCACCAGGCCGAAGGTTTGCCCCCCGGCGATGCTGAAGCTCACCCCGTCCAATGCCTTGAGGAGCCGGCCTTTTCCGGCCTTGTAATATTTTTTCAAATCCTTCACTTCAAGAAGCGTGTCCTTCATCCTGCCCTGCCCTTTCGCGGCGACAGAGCCGTGGGGGGCGCGTTCTCGTGGTGGAGCCAGCACCGGGCCCGGCGGCCATTCCCAAAATCCGTCTCCGGCGGTTCCGCCTTGGCGCAGACGGGCATACCGTATTCGCAGCGCATACAGAAGGGGCAGCCCGCGGGGGGATCCAAAAGATCGGGCGGCGCGCCGGGAATCGAGAACAGCCGCTTGTCCTTGCCGCCTGAAAGTTTGGGCGCGGCGTTGATCAGCGCCTGGGTGTAGGGATGGCGGGGTTCGGAAAACAAATCCCGGCAGTTCCCCCGTTCCAGGATTTTGCCGCCGTACATGATCAACGCCTTGTCCGCCGCGCCGGCGACAAGGCCCAAATCGTGGGTTATCAAAATAAGCGCCATACCGGATTTCTTCCGCATCTCCCCGATCAAGTCCATGATCTGGGCCTGAATGGTTACGTCCAGCGCCGTGGTGGGCTCATCGGCAATCAACAGTTTGGGCGCGCAGGCCAGGGCGATGGCGATCATGGCCCGCTGGCGCATCCCGCCTGAAAATTCATGGGGATACTGCCGGGCCCGGCGTTCCGGCGCGGGGATTCCCACCGCATCCAGCAGTTTTACCGCCTCCTTAAACCCCTGCCGCCAGCTTACGTTTTTGTGGGTGACGAAACTTTCGGCGATCTGTCTGCCTATCTTCATGGTCGGGTTGAGGGCGGTCAGGGCATCCTGGAAGATGATGGAAACCTGCCCTCCCCGGTATGCGCGCCATTGGGGGCCGGTGTAGGAGAAAATGTTAGTGCCTTCATACAAAATTTCACCCCCCGGCTTTATTTCCCCCGGCGGCGTCTGAATCAGCCCCATGATCGCCCGGGCGGTAACGGATTTCCCGCAGCCCGATTCCCCCACGATAGCCAGCGTTTCCCCCAGGGCGGCGTCAAAACTGACCCCCCGGACGGATTGCACCTCCCCCGCATGGGTGTGATAGGAAACCGCCAGGTCTTTAACGCGTAACAGCATACCGTTCTACACCCGGAGCCGGGGATCCAGGGCATCCCGCAGGCCGTCGCCGAAGAGATTCACCGCCAGCACCGTAAGGCAGAGTACCAGGGCGGGGAAAAAAAGCTGATAGGGGTGAAAATCCATGGTCTGCTGCCCCGCGGCGATGAGCGTCCCCAGGCTGATGTACGGGGCCTGCAGGCCAATCCCCAAAAAGCTTAAGGTAGATTCCATAAAAATATAGCCCGGCGCGCTCACCGCGGCGTTCAGGATCAGCACGCCGATGGTATTGGGCAGCAGGTGTTTGCGGATCATCCAGGCGGAGCGCCCCCCCAGGGCTTTGGAGGCGGTGACGTATTCCAGGTTTTTGAGCTGCAAAAGCTGGCCCCGAACCTGCCGGGCGGTCTCGCACCAGGCGGAGACGCAGAGGGCCGCCATCATGCCGGTGATGTTATTTCCCAGGGCGATCATCACCAGGATAATGATGAGCAGGGAAGGCATGGAGGTAAGCACCACGATCAGCTTCATCATCACATTGTCCACCACCCCGCCCTTGTAGGCCATGATGCCGCCGTAGATCGAACCGAAGATCATCTGGATAAGGGTGCAGACCAGGGAGATCAGGATGGAAACCCGGGCGCTGTACCAAACCCGGGAAAACAGATCCCGCCCCAGGTTATCGGCGCCGAACCAGAACCGCGCCTGGGGGGGCTGGTTCCGGTATTGGGGGGCCATGGTCACAAAGTCGTAGCCCCGGAGGTGGGGCCCGATAATCGCCAGCACCGCGATGATGACGATAAGCCCCAGGGCCCCCATGGCGGAGGGGTTCTTCCTGAGCCTGCGCCAGGCGTCGCTCCAGTAGTTCACCCCGGGCCGGATATTTCGCTCAATCATGAGGCCCTTCGCGCCGGTGATGACGAAATCTTCCGCCCCGAAGCGCAGGGTTTCCGCCGCTTCGGTCTTTGTTTTATCATCCATGGACAGCCTCCTTTTCCGCCCGAAGAGGCCCCTTCAGGCGGATCCTTGGATCGATGAAGGAATACAGGATGTCGGTGATAAAGATAACCGCCATAAACAGGATGGCCAGGATCACCGTTTCGCCCATGATGATGGGGATGTCCCGCTGGTTCACCGCGTTGACGTAGTACATGCCGATGCCGGGAATGGCGAAGACCCGCTCAATAAAAAAAGAACCGGTGACGCACATGGCCAGGCTCATGGGCAGTTTGGTAACGATGGGCACAAAGGCGTTCCGCAGCACATGCCGCCGGATAATCTGCCATTCCGTCAGGCCCTTGGCCCGGGCGGTGAGGATGTAGTCCTGGTTCAGCACGTCCAGCATTGAAGTCTTGAGGAGCCGGGCGTAGGCGGCGATGTAGGAAAAACAGCCGGTCAGGGTGGGCAGGATCGTGTAGTTCCAGCCCCCCAGCCAGAGATCGCCGCCCTTGGGCCAGCCGATGACCGGGAAGAGGGCGAAGGTTCCGCCGAAAACTTTTTGCAGCAAGAGCCCGAAGATAAGATGGGGCACGGAAACCAGGAGTACGCAGAAGAACACCACAAAGTAATCCGCCGGGGAACCCTTTTTCACCGCGGCGATGATTCCCAGGAAGAGCCCCACCCCGATGCCGAGGATGAGCTGCTGCAAACCGAGCCGGGCGGAAACCTGCCATTTGTCCCGGAGGATGCTTTGCACCGTCTGGCCGGGATAGATGATGGACTCGCCGAAATCCCCCTGCAGCAGGTTCCGCATGGTGATGAGGTAGCGCTGACCGAGGGGTTTATCCAGCCCGTAGCGGCGGTACAGGTTTTCCCGGGTCGCCGCGGGCAGCCGTTCCACCCGCTCGGCGATGGGATTTCCCGGCACCAGGGCGGTCAGGAAAAAAGTCGCCGTGGCGATGAAAAACAGGATCATCACCACCTCGGCAAATCTTTTTACGATATACAGCAGCATCTCTGGCGGAACCGGCTGATCACTTGCCCTGGATATACGCCCGGCTGAACTCGTATGTGGGGCCGAACAGGGGTATGCTCAGGTTCTTCACATAGTTCTGGGTAAAGTTCATCGAGTCGGAATAGTAGTAGGGCGCCACATTGGCCTTATCCGCCGTCAGAATCTTTTCCAGCTCCGCGTAGATGGCGATCCGTTTGTTGTTGTCCGTCTCGCCCTTGAGTTTTTCAAAGGCCGCGTCATATTCCCCCGTGGCGGGCCAGCCGAAGTACTGGAGGAAATCGCTGCGGGAGGCGAAAAGCTCCGCGAAAGTCATGGGATCGTCATAGTCCCCGTGCCAGCCGTTGGGGATCATATCGTACTGATCCCGGTTCCGTTCCTCCCGGTACAGAGCCGTTTCCACCGCCCGCAGGTTCACCTTTACCCCCAGGTTGATCTCCCAGATCTGTTTGATATATTCATACCCCGCCAGGGCCACGCTGTTGCTGGTCGCCGTGGTCAGGAAGGTGACGGTAATGTCCCCCGGGTCCTTGCTGATCCCCAATTCGGCCAGCCCCTCCTTGAGCAGGGCCCGCAGCTTGGCGGGATTGTTGCGGTATTCATCGTAGAGGGGCTTGAGGGGCTCGGGGCTCACCGTCCGGTACTCCACCGCATCGGAGTTAATCCCCGGGGGAAACCACCCGAAGGCGGGGATATAGCGGTTGTACACCGTATCGATCAGCCCCTCCCGGTCCAGGGCCAGGGAAAAGGCCTGCCTTACTTTCGCGCTGCCGAAGATGCCCGAAAGGCCGCCGGTTTTGTTATTGAAGCAGAGGAGCGAAGTCTGGGGGTACTTGCCCACGAGGTACTGAATCTCCCCCCGTTCCGCCAGGGGTTTCCATTTACCGATGTACTCCGAGCTGCCGGCGATAATGTCGAGCTGTTTCGCCTCGAACAAGGTCGCCTGGGTCGAATACTCCCCGATGACGGTAAATTTCACCGTCTCCAGCTTAACATTGGCCGCGTCCCAAAACCGGGGGTTCCGGGTCAGGGTCATGCTGTTGTCCTGGATCCACTCGGAAATCACGAAGGGGCCGTTAAAGGCGTGATTTCCCGGGTTGACGGCCCAGGTATCGCCCCCCTTTTCGATAAGGTCCAGCCGGATGGGGAACATTACCGCGAAGGCGATCTTTTTGCCGAACTGGGGGGCCGTCTCGGTAAGGCGGAATTCCAGGGTCCTGTCGTCAACGGCCCGGACGCCGACATTTTCAAGCGGCCCCTTCCCCAGGTAATACTCCTCCGCCCCGGCGATATCGAAGGCGAAGGTGGCGTAGGAAAAGCCCTTTTCCGGGTCCAGGAGCCGTTTTACCGAGTCCACGTACTGGCCCGCGGTAACCTTTACCCCGTCCGACCAGGAATGATCCCGGAGCTTAAAGGTCCAGACCAGCCCGTCGGGGGAAACGGTCCAGCTCTCCGCCCCCGCAGGCTCGTACACGTCCTGGCCGTCCCGCTGGAAAATCCGGGTAAGCCCCTCGAAAACCTGGGTCATGATCTGGAATTCATTGGAATTCCGGGCATCGTTCACGTCCAGGGTGAGGGGATAGGTAAACGACAGGTTCAAGACCTGCTCGTCCCCGGCGTTCCGCGCCGCCTGAGAACCGGTATTGCCGCCGCAGCTCCCCAGCGCCAGCAGCAGCGCCGCCGCTATCGCCGCCTTTTTCAGATACACGCTCATCTTCACCATCTCCATCTCCTTTTAATCCGTTGTACGCCATAATTCCTAGTATTCACCTATGTTTTATAATATTAATGAAAACAAGTCAAGCCCTTCCGAGTTCCTCGTTTTGTTTCTCTCTTTTATGAGGTTTGTTGTTTTGGAGGTGCAAAATTGTTCAAGAAGGTAAAGATATTTAGAGCGTATCAGGGGAATCCAGCGCGGCGGGAAGACGCATAGAAGTTTCGATATAACCCAGGCGGCGTTTTTTAACATCGATATCCATCATGGCGTAACCTTCTTTTTCTTCGAGATGAAACCCCCGGATAGATACAGGATCTTGCTCAGAAAGACCCGCTTCGTCGGCAATAGAACCCCGGACAACTTTCTTTATCATAAACGATGAGGAAAACGTATTCCCTAAAGAAGGGGCCAGAACAAGGCCAAAGAGCGGCGCGGCCATTCGTTCCCTCGTATCGATCTTAGCCGCCTCCGCCAGGGGCAGATCCGGCCTCGTAACGGTCATAATGAGCCGCCGCTTGCCATCGGAGGTTTCCAACGCCACCAATTCCCCCGGGCGGGAAGAGAACAGCCGGTCTTGAAGAGCCGGGATAAGCGCTCCCTGGGACGCGGCCACACGCTCGCCGTTGAGCGCTTTAATATAAACGCCTTCGGCAACTTGCTGTTCTTCAGCGGGGGTTACCGGGACAACATAAATGATCTCCGCCCCCTGTACCGTCTCGCTGAGAGTTAGGCCCAGCCAAGGGCGATCCGCCTTCCCCCCTCGGATCATGGCGGGAAGAGCGGCGGCGAGACGTTCCGCAGGCACGGCAAAGTTGAGCCCCGGGAAGTTCTCGATTCCCGCGAAAACAATGCCTACCAGCCGTCCGGAGTTATCCACTACCGGGCCGCCTGAATTACCGTGATTTACCGCGGCGTCGATCTGAATGACGTCGCCTATGGGTAGAAAACGCCGGCCAAGAGCGGATACGATTCCTGATGTAACGGTTTTTTCCAGCCCTCCGGGAGAACCAATAGCGAGAACCGTATCGCCAACCTGGGGAATGACCTGATCCACAACGGAAAACACATATTCGGGCCGACTCTCCGCTTTGATAAGGGCCAGATCCATGGCTTTGTCCCAGCCGATGACCTTTGCGGGAATCCGGGGACTCGTACTATCCCCCATGCGGATATACATACGGGAATAGCCCTCATAGGTAGGATCTACCTCGCTAGAAATTACATGGTAATTGGTGATAAGTAATCCCGAAGCGTCCACGAAAAAGGCGGATCCCAGCACTCTGCTGGGATACCCTCGGCCATGTTCGATACGGTAGCCCTGATCCACAATAACAGTGGCTACCCCTTTGATCATATCCGAAACGGTGTCCCGGCCTTCGGCATAGCGCCGTAAATCTTCGGGAACCTCCGCTTCTCCCGCCGCCGCCAGAAAAAAAGCCGCGGCCCGCCGCTGCCGCACCATGACGGCTCGTTCAAGAAAGAGCAGAACATCCGGCAATTCCAGGGGCTTTAACTCGTGCGCTCTGACGGCTCCCAAAAAAGCTCCCAGATCATTACCCTGTTCCAATTGTTCTTTAGCGGCGATCAGGATAAAATCAGGCTCCATACCGGTTTTCTCGATCGCAATCCCCAGGGCGGAGAGGGAACGGGCATAAGAAGCCGCGTCATCCCATCGCTTTTCTTCAATTGCCAACGACTGGGCGGCCCGTAATTTTTCCACCGCTTCCTGTTCCAGCGATTCCAAGATACGATTGGCGCCCGTTTCTCCATCTCCGCCGGATACACCGGAAGAAGAAGCCGGCTCATATCGGGAACGATACGCGCCAATAAGATGAATCGCCTTGACCGGGTCTTCTGAAATAACACGGGCAATATCTTCAAGCCGGTACTCTCCGGTTGATTTACGAGGGCTCAACCGCTTTTCCGCGCTTTCAGGAGTAACGCATCCGGCTAATAACGCGGCGCAAAAAAAGAACAATCCTGTTTTCACGCCAGGTCGAAGATACATTCTCAATCCCCCCATTCAATCTCGGTAAACTCTTGAATACCATCCCTATCCATATCCCAGGATCGGGTTATTGTGCCATCAGGAGCGTAAACTTCCCGAATCTCATAGATGCCATCCCCATCCCAATCGCTCTCCGATGATTCAATCGCTGCGGCGCCTGAGGATACGACATTCTCCAAGAGGAAGAATTCCGCGTCTCCAGAATCAGTCCGAGCCGTTCTAAAACGCCGAACCGTCTCCATGCGCCCGTCCAGATCTAAATCGAGCCGCTGTACAGACGGCCGCCCGGATATAAATTCGGTAACCGAAACGAGTTGGGAATCCAGCCATTCGGACGCCCTCAGCGGGATACTCCGGTTGACTTCTATCCGCTCTACCGCTCCCTTAAAATCGCCGCCGGGCCGCTCCACCATATAAGCGGATGCGATTAAGGCGCGCTTTGTAAGCCTCGGAAAATACGTATCCGCGTCCACAAAAAGCAACGCCGCAGGGCCTTCCCCGGTAAGCGAGCTAAACCGGATAGGCGCAAAAGAAAAATCCTTGGGCCGGGGTATATACGCTACCCCTTCGAGCTCTACCCGGAACAGGGCCGGATACTGTTCCCAACTGAGCGATGCCGCCGCCCTGCCGCTTCCTGTCTCCGTAGAAACCGCCATCTCCCCCCGAACCGGAAAACCGCCGGAAAAAGCTATCTGGAGATCCCATACCCCGTCCTGATCGAAATCAGAGGCGTAGCTCTGAATAAGCCCATCCCGGTAGCGGGTTTCCGATTCCGGATAGCCGTCTCCATCCCTATCTTCAGTGATAACCCCGGAGAAACGGGAAAGGTTACGGCTGAACCTATCCCGCCCCGCATCATTCCTGAGGAGAGACCAGACCGATTCAACCAGCGATCTGGTCAATACCGGTTCGGTGGATTCAGAGCCGGCGGCAATCGGCGGAAGGGCAAAAAGTTCTTCAAGAGCGTCATCCTCTCCGATAACCCCCAGCCTGAGCGCCGCCGAAATGGCTTCGGGGGCGTTCCCTCCCATAGCCCGGTAAGCGGTGATATACCGGCGGGCATCGGTAGAATTTCGGAGAAAGGGAGCGGCTTTGTAGGCCAGTGAAGGCTCCGAATCCAACAGAAAGGGAAGGCGTTTGAGCGCGATATCGATAAGAGCCGCGTCATTCCCCTGGGGAAGCTTGTCCGCGGCATAGGCAAAGAGAATTTCCACCGGACGGGGGTTATCGGGATACCGGGCCAATGTTTGAGTCATCATATCCTGAAAACGGGCTCTGTCCGGAAGAAAACGAAGAGCGGTAAGACGGAGACACGCCGCATCGGCGTTCTCACCCGCCCGGACAAGGCTCTGCAGGGCTTCTGAATACGCATGAAGCCGGATAAGACACGTGGCTTCCAGCAACCGGGCTGCTTCAGGACGGTAACGGTTCCAGCGATTTGCTTCCAAAGCTCGCCCCAGCGCCTCAAGGATCTCCCGCTGGGGACGGTTCTGGTGAAAACGAGCCGTAGCGAGCAGGTAGGACAGATCCGAAGAAACATCGGCGTAATCCGCCGCCCGTTCCAGCGCTTCTTCCGCTTCACCCCAGCGGTTCCTGGAGATCGCGTCCAGCGCCCACGCGGCATATCGTTCCGCGGCGGCGGCCTCTCCCCTCTGCTGTGCATATCCCGCGACGCCGAAGCTCGCGGCGCAGCAAAAAACAAACACGATCCGAAGAACCGGAGCACGCCCCTCAAGGCGCCTATGACGCCGCATCTCCAAGAACATACTACAACCCCCCGGCGCCGTTTTCCCGTGCGGGAAGATCGAGGATACTTCTCACTTCATCGTCCAGGAGCGTTTCCCGGGTTATGAGGGCATCGGCGAGTTTTTCCAGTTCTTTCTGATGTTCGCCGATAATCCGCTCGGCGGAAATCCTGGCGGCGTCAAGGATACCCTTCACCGCTCTATCAATACGCCGCGCCGTATCTTCAGAGTAATCTTTATGCCGGGCGATTTCTTTGCCCAGGAAGATCGGTTCCTCTTCTTGGCCGTAGGTAACCGGCCCCAGTTCCTCCGCCATACCCCACTCACAAACCATACGCCGGGCCATTTCTGTGGCCTGCTCAATGTCCTGCTTCGTTCCTGTGGTTGTTTCATTGTAAAGGAGTTTCTCCGCCACCCAGCCGCCGTAACAGATCACAATCCAATCTTCAATCCAGCTCCTGGTTCGGCTGTAACTATCCTCCTCCGGAAGAGACAGCGCCATACCCAACGCCCGGCCATGCGGCACGATAGTCACTTTATGGAGGGGATCGGCGTTTTTTAAGAAATAATGGAGCAATGCGTGACCCGCCTCATGCAGAGCGGTCATACGCCGTTCTTTATCGGAAACTACCAGCGTCTTTCTGGCTACACCCATGAGGATCTTATCCCGGGCTTCCTCAAAATCGGGTCTCTCCACCGTGGTTTTATCTTTTCTGGCGGCAAAGAGCGCCGCCTCATTCACCAGGTTAGCGATCTCGGCGCCGCTCATTCCCGAAGTCGCCCGGGCCACGCGAGACAGATCGACATCCGGCGCCAAGGGGATCTTGGCGGCGTGAATCTTTAGAATAGCCTCCCGTTCCTTGATATCCGGCATGGCAACCGTCACTTGACGGTCAAAGCGTCCCGGCCTGAGGAGCGCCGGGTCCAGTACATCCGGACGATTGGTAGCGGCAAGGATGATCACCCCGTCTTTAGAATCAAAGCCGTCCATCTCTACCAGAAGCTGGTTCAAGGTCTGCTCCCGCTCATCATGACCGCCCCCATAGCCCGCGCCTCTTGTACGGCCCACCGCGTCTAATTCATCGATAAAGATGATACAAGGGGCGCTCCGCCGGCCCTGCTCAAAGAGATCCCGTACTCTGCTGGCCCCAACTCCGACAAACATCTCCACGAAGTCAGACCCCGACATATGAAAGTAGGCTACCCCGGCCTCCCCCGCCACCGCCCGGGCCATAAGCGTCTTACCCGTACCGGGCATACCGACGAGGAGTACTCCTTTAGGGATACGGGCCCCCATTTTGGTAAACTTTTGAGGGTTCTTAAGAAAAGACACCACTTCCTGCAATTCGTACTTCGCGTCATCCTGGCCCGCCACATCGGTAAATGTTACTTTTTTACCTTCATCTTGGTAACGTTTGGCGCGGCTCTTGCCAAATTGAAAAGCGCGATTCCCGGAACCTTGCATATTCCTGTACATAAACCAGATAAAGCTGAATCCAACGAGCCAGGGAAGGAACTCCAAGAAGAGCCGCATGGGACTCAACCCGCTGGTTCCCCCGGATATATTGATCCCCTTCTCTCGAAGACTCGGCAAAAGAGCGGGATCCTGATACGGAATGAGGGTCTTAAATCGCACCGTCTCCCCGGACATTCCCTTGATGGTCCCCTCAATAAGATTACCATCCAGTATTTTAACCATCGTAACCTCATTCCGTTCCAGGTAACTTGTAAAGGTCGAGTAAGGAATTTCTTGCGACGAAGGAGGCGCGCGCCGGAAAAAGAAGGCGATAAACACCCCTATAATAATGAGAAAAAAAATCAGCGCAAAACGATTAGACTTCCCGCCGGATAGAGGCGGACGAGAAGGCAGCTTAGGATCTTGATCATTGAACATCCAACCCCCCTGTTTTTCCTACAGGAAACTTCAGCGTAAAAAAAGAAAGCCCGTGAGCGAAGGGACTGCCGGGTTCTTCCCGGCGCGCCACCACTGCGGCGTTATTCCCGTTCAACCCTATTATGGCGGCGACGCCCCGGAAATCCTCGGCGCTTACAAGCCCGGTATATCCTGAGCGACGCGCCCTCTCAAATACCGTTGTTTTGGAAAGACGCCGCGCCGCCGTATAGACGCAATCCTCCGGAAAAACCTCTCGTACTATGAGAGGAAGCCCCCCATAGAAGCCTTCTCCGGTCTCAATACTCCCCAACGTCAATTCAACGCCGGTTTCTTTCAGCTTATAGCGTCCGGGCGCTTTAATCAACAGCGAGAAACCGGCTTCTCCTCTCCTCGTCTTGCCTGGAAGAACCGTAATCAGACCGCCCCGATCCTCAATGCGAGCGGTACCGAGATCCAAAACCCGACATTCGGCCCGGGAAAAGCGCCGGATAGCGGTCCGCCGGGGAGGATGATCCGGAGAGCCACGCCGCGCCCCCACCCTCCCGGAAGGCGGGGCGTCGGGATCATCGGATGGGAGGCGGGGAATGGCGTCCAGGACTTGAAACAGGGCCTCTTCTCGGACGATCTCCCCTTCCGCAAAAAAACGTTCCCGAGAAACAGACCACTCCGCCCCCCGTTGTTCCCAGGGGATCCGCCGCGCCGCCTCCTCCGTGAGGAACGCGGCGGTCAACGCCTGCGTCTGAGCCGCGGCTTCCAGCCCGCTTCGCCAGTAAGGAAAATGTTCATCTAAAAGGGGAATAAGCTGACGGCGTATCCGGTTGCGGAGATACGCCGGGTTGTCATTGGTGGAATCGATTCTAAAAGCAATACCCCGGTCTAAGAGATACCGCAACGTCTGAGCGCGGCTTACCCTCAGGAGGGGACGGACGATTCTGCCCCGGAAAACCGGCATGGCGGCAAGTCCCGCCGGTCCGGAACCTTGCAAAAAACGCATAAGGACCGTTTCCAACAAGTCATCACGTGTATGGGCTACCAGAATTGCTCCGGCGCCGATCCGATCCGCTTCCCGGTTCCACGCTGCGTGCCGGTAGAGTCTCGCGGCGCCCTCAATACCCACTCGCCGGTTCTTGGCGGTTCGGGCAATCTTGCCCGGCGGAATCGAAATAACACGGCAGGGGATATTCAAGGAGGCGCAAAGCGCGCGCACCGCTTCCGCGTCCCCCCGGCTTTCCTCGGCGGAACGAATACCATGCTCTACATGGAGGCAGTGAAGACGCAAACCCTGCTCTCTAGCCGGTTCCGATAAGGCGACAAGCATGGCGGTAGAGTCGGCGCCGCCGGATACCGCCGCCAAAAGCGCCGTTTCCGCCGGCCAATTTCCTAAGCCCAAGAGAGCGGCTTCCTCAAAAGAAGTACGCCGATTTTCCACTTCCATTCCGGAACTCGCCCCAGGTTAGAGAATCTGTTACAAAACTTCAGCTTTACAACAGGCGCTCGATTTTCAAGATGCTTTTAGCTCTTAGCTTGTTCTTTAGAATCGGCAGGTTCGGCGGAATCGGCGGCGGCATCCGCAGCGCTCTCGGCTTTAGCGAATTTCACCAGCGCTACTACCTGATCCCCCGCGGAAATCAACCGTACGCCTTCGCCGAGGGGAAGATCTCGAACGTGAATAGACTGATTGGCCTTGAGATCCGAAATATCCACATTGATCCGCTCTGGAAGATCTTTGGGCAGACATTCCACCTCAATTTCATGGAGGGGCAACTCCAGAATGCCTCCATCCCGGACGCCTGCGGGGTTCCCGTGTGTATGTACCGATACCTTGGCGCGAAGCGCTATAGCGCTGTCTACTTCATAAAAATCAACATGGAGAATCTGGCCATTGGTGATATTCCGCTGTGTATCCTTCACAAAAGCATCATGAGACTGCCCTTCAATAGTAACTTTTACAATAGTGCTTTCAGATATACCCTTAACGCCGTTGGTAAATTCCAATGCGTCAAGATCGATAGACACGGCCTTGCCGGAGTGTCCATATATTACCGCCGGAATACGTCCGTTCCGCCTCATCCGGCGGGCATCCCCCGATCCTACGCCGGCCCGATTCCGGGCCGCAAAAACAACCTGACTCATGTACCTCTCTCCCGAAAAATAAAAATGAGCGCTTCTCCAGAAGCGAAAATTACGTCTCTGGGACGACAGGGATCGAACCTGTGTATGCCGGAGCCAAAACCCGGTGGCTTTCCACTTGCCTACGTCCCATTTTAAGTATCTTTTTTATAATTCTACCGTCATATCATCTTGGACATTACCAAAATCATATTTATCCAGGATCCGTTTTTGAAGTTCCGCCCTGAATTCAGGGTGAATCGGATGAGCTACATCCTTATATTCCCCCGCTCTTGTTTTCCGGCTTGGCATAGCAATAAATACGCCGCTTTTTCCATCAATGATTTTTACATTGTGAACCACAAAGCAGTCATCAAATGTAACCGTCACGTATGCTTTAAGCTTCCCTTCCCCGGCCACTTTTCGTACCCTAATATCGGTGATCTCCATAGAGACTCTCCTTTTTTGGTCCAGAATCACTAGTATTAGTTTAATACCGCATGTGCCGGACGCGCAAGGGGAAAAGTCAATTGGACAAATTCCCATTTTTTAGCCAATGTTTTCGCCGTCTGTTCCGCAACTCCTTTGTTTGTAAAGATACCGAAACAGGTTGAACCTGTTCCGGACAGCCCTGAAAAATCCGCTCCCAGCGTTTCAAGCTCGCTCAATATACCTTGATACGCCTCACCAATACCACTATTACTATCCGGACAACATCGAGTTTTACCAGCGCCGGATAACAAAAACGGCAAAAAATCGTTAACATACGGCCAGAAACCAGGATTTTCCCCCAGCGCCGCCTTCAGGCGTTCCGGGGAAAGAATCTCCCTTCTTGACGGAACCGTGCCCTTCTTTCGTTCCCGGTCAAGAAAGGCAAAGGCTGCCGCAGTTTCACTCGAAAAACCCGGATTTACCAACACTATCCACAGATCCTGAGGTAATGGAAGCGGTTCTATCCGTTCTCCTCGTCCGCTCACCCAAGCGGCGCCGCCGGAAAGAAAGAAAGGCACATCGCTTCCCAGCGAAGAGGCTATCCTTTCTAAAGCTTGCCTCGGCAGTTCCGCCCCGCTCAAAATATTCAGGGCCATCAAAATCGAAGCCCCGTCAGACGAACCGCCTCCAAGACCGCCCCCCAAGGGAATGCGCTTCTTTACTTGAATCAACAGAGAGCGTCCAAAGCCCGTCTGTTCCCGAAATAGGATAACCGCTCGGCTTATGATGTTTTCCCCGGCGGGCAGTTCCACTCCTTCCATAAGGATACGGCAATCAGCTTCCCCCTCGCCTTCTGGAAACATCTTAATCCGGAGACTATCCCCAAAGGCAAGGCTCAAAAAAATACTTTCCAGGTTATGAAAACCATCGTTCCGGATATTTCCCACCCGCAAATGAAGGTTTATCTTGCAAGGCGCGTCAATCCCGCAGAAAACCTCACCGGGCGTTACTTTTCCCATAGTTACGAAATAACATGATAATGAAAAATGAGCGTCGTGTAAAGCCGGTTCGTCTCAAAAAATGAAAATTTGAGAGAAATTTTAACGAGCGAATGAACAAAAATTTTTGAATAGAGGGAAAACCAGTTGACAGATACTGAATCTACCCCTTATGTTTCAAGAGAAAATATAACCCTATGGAGAATGCTATGGTTCTGCATGAGCCCACGGATATCCCCCACCGGATGGTCGGGGAGGAACTTGCTTTAATCCCGCTAACGGCGGACGAGCAAAAGAGCGATTTTCCTTATCCATTCCTTCTCTTTGATGATGACGATGAAGAGGATGATGAGGAAATCGAAGAAGAGGAAGAATTTGAAGACTTGGATGATGACTTCGAAGACGAATTCGATGACGACGACGAGTTCGATGATGACGATGATTTCGAAGAAGAGGATGACGATTACGACTACGACGAGGATGGAGACTACGATGACTATGACGAATAACGAATCTTACCACACTCCATCATACGTCTAAACTTTATGGATAGATGAGAGTCCCGGCGCTCCAAAGTCTTTCGAGTTCGTAAAAGGCCCGCGCCGGGGCGGTCATCAGGTGTATTACGATGGAACCGAGATCTATGAGGTTCCACAGATCATCCGGAACGGCTTTACGGCGATGGTGAAGAATTTCTATGCCTTCACCGGCGGCAAATTCTTTGATATGCCGTTGGAGTCCATGGAGATGGGCGGCGCTCGTTACGGTGGCGATTACAAAAAAATCGGTCCAGCCGTTGAGTTGCCGCAGATCCAAAACCATTACATCGCCGCCATTGTGTTCCCGAAGCAACTCCCCCAGAGCTAAAGCCCTGGAAAGGGAGTCGGTGTCTATGCGGATCTTATCCGCCGATAACGTAGCGTCCATTGAAATCCTTTCCAATAATAAGGGTAAAATCCGACCGGTATTCTAAATTTTGCGGATTCATCTCTATATCAAGCGTCATATTTTCCGAAGAAGCGGTCTCAGAACGGATCCGTTTACAGCGGATAATATCCGCAAACGTCTTAACGACTTCTTCATATCCTGAACGATCAATAATTTCCGTGACCTCGTGATCGCTCGTATCGGCGTTATCGACGGAGATCACATCATAACCGAACCCTCGCAGCAATTCCGCGGTTCTCATCGCTAAACCGACGGTGCTCGTGCCGTTAAGAACTTCCACGGTAAAGACCCGTTCGGTAGATACCCCTTCTACCTGCCGGGTAAGGGTTCCCAGGGATTCGCGGACATAATCTTTGATCAAACTGCCGTCATAGAAGGGGAAAAGCAACGTCTGACCGGATGATACTTCCCGGGTGTTTCCCCCTATGGATTGAATGCTGACCCGGTCCGTATCGATACCTGCCAATTCATCGAAAAGCCGGAATCTGGTACGCTGACTCATGGTAGTTTTTAGCAGCGGTTGGGCAATCTGAGCGACTACCGTGGTCTTGAGAAACTCATTCTTCTCGCCCATACGCTTGATTAGGGCAAGAAAAAAACGCTGGCGCCTAAAAGAAATGGATTCATCGCTTTCGTCTTTCTGCCGGTACGCGAGATATACCCGGGCCTTATCGCCATCAAGACGGGTTAAACCGGAGGGGAAGAAGACCGGCGGCTCAGAATCGAAATCCGACACCGGAGCGTGGATGAAAAGTTCTACTCCTTCGATGAGATCCACCAGTTTTCCTAATGTCTGAGATTCAAAAACCACCGTAAAATTGATGTCTATCCCTAAAAGATTCTCGATCTCGCCTTCAAAGACGCTCAGTTTTTGGGTATCGTAAATTGTGTCAATTCGGTCTACCCGGTTGATCCTCCTGAGGATCAACCCAAGCTCTCCAGGAATATCGTATACCGCAGCGCGCTTGGTTCCCGGATAATACATCAGCACATAGGAGGCCAGCGGTTTCCCTTGATCCTCAAGGACAAACAGCGTGTTGATTACCCTATCCCGGGAAAGGGCCTCCTCCATCGGATCTGAGCGCAGGGCCAACATCGTGAAGAAGACGCCGGCTCCGGCTAAAGCTACTATGACGATCAGGAGAACCGGACTGGCGTCCACTTTCGCCCTTCCGGACGGTTTCATAACGATCTCCTTTTCCGTAGGGACTCGAGGAGCCTCCATGTTTCTGGGTTTGGCTCTATCTTTTTTATTTGAAGATAGGCCACGTTTTCCTCCAATACGGCTTCAAAAAACGAATCGAGGCGAGCGTACCGGTACGGTTCCCGCAACTCCGCCCGGACTTCCTTACGCGAAGGTTCAACCTTATCGGCGATATAGACCGCCTTGGCCAGCGGCCCCATATCCGGCCCTCCGGTTGTATGGAACCGGACTGCGTTGAGGATGTCCTTATTATCAACGCCGAAACGCGTTTGAAGAAAAACCGCTCCGGCTTCGGCGTGCAACAGGGAACCGTCATGCTTACCGAACTGAGCCTGCTCCCTGCCCTCGCCGCCCTCGGTTTGCCGGGTAAGCCCGCGCAGTTCTTCGAGAGGCAGAGACTTACAAATATCATGGGCGATCCCCGCCAGATACCCCGCAGCGGGATCCAAGCCAAAGCGGAGGCAAATATCGCGGGCGAGAAGAGCTACATTCCGGGAATGAAGGAAACGACTTGGACTGAGCATAGCTTTCGCGGCGGCCTCTACCCGGACGATAAGGGACAGTTCCGGCGACGAGGGGGAAGTTTCGGAACCGGCGCCGTAAAGATGGCGATCCTCAATAACGATCCTCGCGCCCAGGGGTACCAGATAACGCCAATTCCCCCCCTGCCGGATTCGATTTCTGATAGACTGAGAGGATATGTCCAATAGCTCGTTGTTCAAGACAACGCACGGATAGGGCATGGAAACCGGAACGGCGGACATACGCCGGGCAATAATAATGTCCGCCTGTTCCATAATATCCCCGGCCCGGCGCCATTTAGGAAAGTCACAGGCCAGATCATCCCCCAGAATGAGGCCAAGCTTCCCTTCGGGGCGATAACGGCTTTCAATATCTTCAATTGTATCAATAGTATAAGAAATTCCTTCCCGGCGGATCTCGCAATCGTCCACGGTAAGCCGGGGATCCGCCGCAACGGAAGCTGACGCCATGTTCAGCCTGTCCGAGGGAGAGGCTCCCTCCGCGCCCGGTTTAAAGGGAGAGATGAACGCGGGGACGAGGATGATCCGGTCATAGTTCAGCGCGTTCAATACCGTCTCGGCAAGCAGGAGATGCCCTATATGTACGGGATTATAGCTTCCACCCAGGATTGCGAGCTTCACTATCCCTCCCATTCTTCATCAAGAAACCAAGATTCCCCGGTCTCGTCGAGAGCGTCCAGGGCAACGGTTCCCGTCAAACCGCTTTCCGCCGCGGCGGAATCCACCGATATGGCGTCAGCTAACCGGGTAATAGCGCCGGCCAGTTCGGCCAGACCCTCACCGGAAAACACCGAAATACCAAAAATCGTCTCGTCCGGATACTTCTTCCTCAGGGCGGCCAAACGCCCGGCGGTTTCTTCCAAATCCAATTTTGTCCCAACGATGAGCCGGGGCTTACCGAGTAAATTGAAACCTTCCCGCTTCACCGGAGAAACCCCTTCTCTGAGGGAAAATGTTTTAAGCTCATCATACAAAATATCAAAAGCCTCAAGATATGAGTCTTCCGATAGGTCGATGAGAAAAATGAGTCCTGAAGTACGGGAGATATGCTTAAGAAAACGTATCCCCAAGCCCGCTCCGGATGATGCGCCTTGGATGATGCCGGGAATATCCGCTAAAACAATGTCCCGGTCTCCTCTGCTGAGTACCCCCAGGTTGGGGATCTTCGTCGTAAAAGGATAGGGGGCAATCTGAGGTCTGGCGTTGGTAAACCGATCCAGAAGGGAAGACTTTCCCGCATTGGGGAACCCTACCAAACCGATATCCGCCATGATCTGAAGTTCCACGTGGAGTCGCCGCTTTTCGCCGGCCTTACCCGGCAACGCTTTGCGGGGCGCCCGGTTCACCGATGATTTAAAGTGAACATTGCCCCAACCGCCATTCCCGCCCGCGAGAAAGATGAATCGCCCCGGTTCCTTGCCAAAGTCCCGTATGATCCTACCGTTATCAGGATCTTTTAATACCGTACCGGGAGGCACCGGAATAAGCACATCTTCACCTTTCTTGCCGAACCGCTGAGAACCTTCGCCGTCCCGACCATTTTCCGCCTTAAAGGATTGTTTGTACCGGAGATGGGCCAGGGTACGGAGGTTGAAACGAACCTCAAAGACCACATTCCCCCCCCTGCCGCCATCCCCTCCGGAAGGGCCGCCTTTAGGGACATACTTCTCCCGCCGGAAGGCCACACAACCGTTTCCGCCGGATCCGGAAGAAACTTCTATAAAAGCTTCATCGGCAAATTTCCGCATTGGACCTTAAAAACTCCACTCCAGGCCCATGGGCAGCGCTTCTGAGCGGAATGTCTCTTATTCCGCCGCGGCGGGAATAACGCCGGCCAATTTTCGCCCCCTGCGCCGACTGAAGACAACCTCTCCATTGATCAATGCAAAGAGGGTGTAATCGCCGCCGCATCCTACGTTAGTCCCCGGGTGTATTTTTGTACCCCGTTGCCGCACAATGATAGTACCAGCTTTGACCTGTGTACCGGCGAATACCTTGACACCCAAATACTGGGGATTAGAATCCCGTCCGTTTTTGGCGCCGCTACCGCCCCGTTTTCGAGCCATTTTACTTCCTCCGTTCCGTATGCGTAGTCATAAAACAATAATCAGGGTATTCTTGAGCTATAGATCTGAGCCCTTCCAGAAGAAAAGTTCCGGCGGCAGCCAAAAATTCCCTGCCTTCTGCCGTACAATCCGTCTCCAGCCAAAAAACGCCCCGCTCAGGAGCCTTTCCCCTGAATTTTATTCCCTCTCTGTTGAGGAATATCCGGAAAGCGGTACGCATCAACACCGACACCGAGGCGCAGACAACATCGCTTCCTTTAGGCCCTGCCCTAGCGTGCCCTTCGGCGCTACAGAAAACCAGAAGCCCTTCCTCATCCAGAGCCGCGTCAATGATGATCATGCTCGCTTTTTCAGTCTAAAAACCTGCCTGCCGCTGGGGTTTGCCCGTTGCAATCGACCGATCTTCTAGGCATTGTCCATAATACCTATATTTTCAATCTTTATAAGCGAATAAGGCTGCCTATGCCCCTGTTTACGACGATAATCCTTCTTAGGCTTGTACTTAAAGACAATGATCTTCTTGTCTTTCTGATGGGATTCCACCGTAGCCGAAACTCTGGCGCCTTGAACATAAGGAGTTCCCACCGTTACCGTATCCTCCGAAAGGAGGAGTACCGATTCAATTTCTACCGTCGCGCCCGGTTCGGCATCAAACCGGGCAACTTTCAATACAGCGCCTTTTTCAGCCTTGTACTGTTTGCCCTTAAATTCTATTAAAGCATACATAAATTCGCATCCTTCTCATTCAATCTAAAAAACTTTATACCTGTAATAGAAAAAAATGTCAAGACGGGCGGCAATTGAACGTTGCCGGAGACCGGCTCGTGATATAGTTATCGTAAGGAAGGTTAACTTTGAAAAAATTTCTAGCAGCGCCGGTTTTAGCAGGTCTCCTCGCACTGGGGGGCTGCGATCTGTTCTCCGGTCCGGATACGGAAACCGTTCAGAACGGCAATCTCCCGGACAAAACGTTCTGGGCCTATAATTTTATAGGCAAGCGTTATTATCAGGTTACCGCCGCAAGCCTGGCGGTAGGCCAACATTGTATTATCTATAAAGATAAAAACGCGGCGGCGGATGTAACCGCCGCCAAAGCGCTGGCCCAGGAATTCGACTCAAATATGTACGGCCTGATAGTTGACAACTTCGGCGCTCCTTTGGATGTGGATGATAACGGCAAGATCATCCTGCTGCTGCTGGATATACTGGACGGCGGTAATAAAAACGATGGTTATACCGCGGGTTATTTCTGGTCCGGCAATATGTATCAGAAATCGTCAGACTCCAAAAATACGGCTTATTATTCCAATGAAGCGGATATGCTGTACATTGATACCAATCCCGGAGTCGTCAATGATGAGTCGTGCCGCAGTACCGTGGTTCACGAAATGCAGCATCTGGTGAATTTTTCCGCCTGGGCCGCTGACGAAACCAAGCAATATACGGATACCTGGATAGACGAAGGGTTGTCTACCGCCGCC
>JAIRPG010000152.1 GCA_031257105.1 Treponema sp. | reverse complement strand
AAGGTTGCGGCGAAGAAAAAGGCCAAACTCAGCCAATGGAATCTTTTCACCGCGTTCCTCACCGTTTTACAAGAAAGAGAATGTCTCCAAAAACAGCGAAAAGCATGAGCCCAAAGATAAGCGCCACCCCAACTGTTTGGAAAGCGTAGATTGCCTTGGGCGGCAAGGGATGTCCCTTAATAATTTCTACTATAAAAAGAAGAATCATACCGCCGTCAAGAATTGGTAGGGGGAGAAGGTTCATAATACACAGCGTAATGGATATGAGGGAAAGGAAACTGGCCATGGAGCTTATACCCATACCGAAACTCTGTCCGAATCCTTCGGCAGCGGCGTCGCCAACCATATAGGTTATCCGTACCGGGCCGGCCACGGCCTGAGTTAGATCGATGCCTCGGAAGAGCAGGGAAAGGCTCCGCAAGGAAATCACCAAGGTCTTCCAGGTTTCCTGCGCGCCTTTGACCACCGCCCCCAGCGGAGAGTAAGAAGGGGTATGATATGTTATCGTTTGGAAGGTTATGCCAATATCAACATTTGATTCGGTATAAACCAGTACGAGATCGGCCTTCATGGGCTGCCCGTTGCGTTCAAAATCCAGCGATAGTATCGCCGGCTGCTCCTGAAGTACCTTGATCAGCGCCGCTGAATAGAGGAAATCTTCCCCATTTGCTCGGAGGATCCTATCGCCGGGCAGAAGTCCCGCAATGGCGGCGGCGCTTCCCGGAGTGACGGCGCTCACCACCGGATCCGTCCAGAAGTAAACCCCTATCTTACCCGCGCCGGTACTTTTATCCAGGCGAGGCTCCACCTGAAAATTCAAGATTTCCCCTTCCCGCTCTACGGCTATGGTCAGTTTTTTTTCAGCGTTGGGGGTAATAGTTTCTTGAATATCATGATAGTTAGCAATAGGCCGGTTCTCGATTCGGACAATCCGGTCTCCGGTCTTGAGACCCGCCTCATCGGCGGGATACCGTTCCCCGCCGCTTATATCCGACGCTAGAACAATACGGTTGTCCAGTGTGGTAACCTCAAAGCCAATACCCCAGATCACGGCCAGCACCAGCACGGCAAAAATCAGATTAAAAAGAGGTCCTGCGAGGCTTACAATGATCCGCCGCCAGGGAGCGGCGCCATAATACGTACCCTTGATTTGGGGTATGGCCTTAACGTCCTGTTCGTAAGCTTCCCGGAATTCATTCTCTCCCCGCATCTTACAGTAGCCTCCGATAGGAAACATACCGATGCGATACTCTACCCCGCGAATACACTTTTTGAAGATGGCCTTACCCCACCCAATGGAGAAGGCTTCCACATCAATTCCCACCAAACGGGCGGCGATAAAGTGCCCCGCTTCATGGACAAATACCACTATCCCCAGACCCAGTAAACCAAGCACAATCTTGATAAAAATCATCGAGTTTTCTCCGTTATATACATCGCAATATATTTTTCCGCCAGCAGCCGGGCGCGTTTATCGGTTTCCATGATCGCTTCCAGCGCCCCCGGGCCGGTTCCGTTACCCAATTCCCCCCAATGAGTATTCAAAACATACTGAACAATCCGGGGAATATCAAGAAAACTAACGGTCGTGGCTAAGAAAGCCGCCACAGCGATCTCATTGGCCGCGTTGTAAGCAGCCGGATAAAGCCCTCCCTGCCGGGCGGCCTCGTATGCCAGGGGGAGCATAGGGAAACGTTCTCCATCGGGCTTCTCAAATTCGAGGGTTAAGGCGTCAAATTCGAGCCGTCCAAAGGGACAGGGTAGACATTCGGGGAAACTCAAGGCATTTTGGATAGGGAGCCGCATATCCGGCTTTGAAAGCGCCGCATAAACCGTTCCGTCTCTCAGGCGCGTCATCGAATGGACGATACTCTGGGGATGTATGACCACCGTTATTCGATCTGGCGGGACATGAAAAAGGCCAACCGCTTCAATGAGTTCCAGCCCCTTATTTGCCAGAGACGCCGAGTCGATAGTGATCTTCGGCCCCATGTTCCATGTTGGATGCGCCAAGGCGTCACGGGGGCTGACGGAGCATAGTTCCGCCTGAGTGTATGTTCTAAAAGGCCCTCCCGAAGCCGTCAAGAGGATCTCGTCTACCGAATCTTTTCCATGGGCGTTTATCAGGCTAAATATGGCTGAATGTTCCGAATCTACCGGGAGAATCCGCCTGTCATGCTTTGCCGCCAGCTCCAATGTAAGGGGGCCAGCCATGACGATGGTTTCTTTGTTTGCCAAAGCCAGATCCGCCCCGTTTTCTAACGCCACAAGGGAAGATTCCAAGCCCGCCGCCCCGGCAATGCCGTTTACCACGGTATCGGCGCCAGAGTCGGCAAGAGCCCGCAAGAGTCCTTCCCGGCCCCAAAAGGCAATTTCCCCGCCTCCGTTATACTCCCCCGAAAGCGCTAAAGCCGCATCGGGAAATTCACCCTTGAGGGCAAGGAGAGCTTCCCGGTTCCGGTGGGCCGAAAAAAGCGCCGGTTCGTATCGATCCCGGTTTTCCCGTAGAATATCCAGGGTACTTTTCCCGATAGAACCGGTAGCGCCCAGCACCGCTATTCTTTTCTTCATGCGGATCGAGTATTCACATAAAAAGCAGCCGGTAGCAGAAGTAGTACACCGGCGCCGCCAAGGCTATGGAATCGATAGAATCCAGCACTCCTCCCCTACCGGGGATGCTGGATCCAGAATCTTTGATTCCCGCGCCTCGTTTCATGGCCGATTCAGCGAGATCTCCTAGTGATGCGGCGGTAGCGGTGAAGAAGCCTAAAATGAGCCCCGCCCAGGGGGACGGGAGGGCCGGGGAGTTGAATACCGGGGAAAAGTAAATGACCGCGCCGGCGCCGACCAAGACGGAAGCGGCAAATCCGCCGATAAAGCCCGCAGCGCTCTTATTCGGGCTGGCAGGGATAATCCCCCGGTTGCCTTTGCCGAAAAGCATCCCCGCCGCCCATGCCGCTGAATCGTTGACTATCACCATAAGGAGAAAAACCGCCATGATCCGATCCGCGCCGGGCAGAAGCCCCATCATAACAAGCCAACTGAGGAGGAGCCCCGGGTACAACAGCACCGAAAGCCCGGCGGTAAGGTACTTGGAGTTCTCCATTAAGGTTTTTTCTCCCGCGAATGCCCGGCGGATCAGCACCCAGAATATTCCCAGAACCGGAACCGCCGCGAAGAACAGGTCTCCCCCCACGCCGAAGCTCACCGTTAATGTTGCCCCAAGCGGCGCCAGGCACCCTAAAATGACCGACTCTCCAGGGGATATACGGTATCCTTCTTTTCTCAACATACCGGCAAATTCGCCGGCTCCCAAAGAACTCAAGACGATAACGATGATATTGGCGGTTAGATGGTGCTTTTGAGGCAGGCCCGCAACGATAAAAATCGCCGAAGGAAGACCTATAATAAATACCAGAAGACGTTGAATAAGTTTTTTCACGAGTTGACTCCACCGTAACGCCGCTCGCGGCCCTGGAAATGGGCAATGGCGTTCTGGAGATCCGGTTCCGCCCAGTCGGGCCAAAGCTTATCGGAGATATAATACTCCGCATAGGCTCCTTCCCAGAGGAGGAAATTGCTGATTCTGAATTCTCCAGCGGTTCTAATGATCAGATCCGGGTTAGGAATATCGGGGTTGTCCAGATTCCGCTGTATAAGCGCCTCGTCGATCTCCCCTGCCGGTAAGCCGTTTTCGATAAGGCGCCGTACCGCCCGGACAATTTCGTCCCTGCCGCCGTAATTCAAGGCCAGTACCACTTGGAGTCCCTCGAAATTCCGGGTGTCTTCGCAGACACTCACGAGTTCCCGGGCAATATCAGCGGGCAACCCGGCGGCGTCACCGGCGTGGCGAATACGGATCCGGTTTTCCCGGTAGAAATCCAGTTCCGATTTTAGGTATTGCTTCACCAAGCCCATGATAAACCCCACTTCATCGGCAGTACGCTTCCAGTTCTCCGTTGAAAAGGTGTAAAGCGTCAGATAGGAGATCCCCAGGTCTGCGGCGGCCCGGACGATCCGCTTGGCCGCCTTGAGCCCTTCAAGGTGACCCTGGGTACGAATCTGGTTTCGTTTCCGCGCCCAGCGGCCATTCCCATCCATTATGATCCCCACATGCCGGGGAACATTCATTAGTGCGATAGCGTCAAACCTCCATAATCTCTTTCTCTTTCTCTTCCAGAACTTGATTAACCTTAGCTATGTACCCGTCGGTTAATTTTTGCAGTTCCTCGGCGTTCCGGCTTTCCTCGTCCTCGGTCAATTCCCCGTTTTTCTGAACCTTCTTCAATTCGTCGTTACCGTCCCGCCGTATGTTCCGTATGGCTACCCGGCTTTGTTCGGCCTGATTTTTGGCAAGTTTTACTAGTTCCTTGCGGCGCTCCTCTGTTAAGGGGGGGATAGCGATACGGATAACCTTGCCGTCGTTACTGGGATTGAGTGACAACTCTGAGGATCGGACAGCCTTTTCAATCTCCCCGATAAGCCCTTTGTCCCAAGGCTGGATTACAATAAGCCGCGCTTCGGGAATTGAGATATTCGCTACCTGACTGAGAGGCGATTTATCGCCGTAGCAATCAACCCGGATCTTGTCGAAGAGGGAAGCCGAAGCCCTCCCTGTCCTCAGGGAGGAAAAGCCTTCCTTGAGGCTAGATACGGTCTTTTTCATCCGATCTTCAGACGCTGCAATGATGCTATGCATTTGTACGCTCCCCGCTCAAGCTCCAACTTTGAAGTACACATAATCCTTGATGCGAAGTTTTGCCCCAAGCCTTTTTCCACAGTCTTCCAATGCTTGGGCTACCGTGAATTTTTCGTCCTTTACGTACCCCTGTTCCAAAAGGCATATATCCGAGAGGTACTTATTTACCTTGCCTTTAAGGATATTCTCGATAACATTTGCCGGTTTTCCCTGGAGCTTCTCGTCACCTTCCATCTGTTTGCGGAAGATATTCTCCTGTTCGGCAAGGAATGTCTGGTCGATCCTGCTCCTATCCAAGGCCATGGGGTTAAAGGCGGCGATGTGCAAGGCGAGGCTAAATGCAAAGGATCTGAATTCTTCATTTTGCAGCGTCTCGACTTTATCCGCCTCCACGCATACCACTACCCCGATATTTCCATCGCCGTGGATATAGGAAGTGAGGTATTCGCCGGGACCGGCCTTTAATACCTGAAGGCGTTTGAGCCCCATGTTCTCCCGAATTTTTGTGGCCAGGTCTGTTACCAGGCTTGAAAGCTCACCGTTAGGCTCGGTATAGCCTTTTTCTAGGGCAATATCAGCGATAGTTCCCCCCAGGGCAATAAATTCAGGATTTCGGGCCACAAAGTCCGTCTCCGATGCCAGTTCTACCAGCACTGCCGTTCCCTGTGCGCCATTATCTTTAACCTTTACGAAGATTTTCCCCTCATTGGTGGCTCGATCCGCCCGTTTTTCCACCGCCGCCAGTCCTTTTTCCTTCAGGAGTTTCTCCGCTTGATTAAAATCTCCGCCGGTGCTCACCAGGGCGTTCTTACATTCCATCATACCGGCGCCGGTCTTCTCCCGGAGCCGCTTTACATCCGCCGCGCTAATTTCCGCCATATATCACTCCTCACCGAAAACTTTTTCTACATCCACCGGAAGTTCATCGTCATCGTCTGTTCCCACAATCTCCTCTTTGACCGCCGCTTCCACGGAGGCGGTAGAGTACGACTCGATGTCGATTTCCCGGTCTTCTTCTCTCAGAGAGACATCGGTCAAGATGTCTTCCATACCTTCGTCATCGTCTCCCAGTGTTTCGATGATCTTGAGCCCCGCTTCATTGTCGGCTTCCACCACCGCATTGGCGATGATCTGCGTAAAGAGGGTGATAGCCCTGATGGCGTCATCGTTTCCGGGAATTGGAAAATTGATCCCCTCCGGGTTGCAGTTCGTGTCCACCACCGCCACGATGGGGATGCCCTGACGCTGGGCTTCCGCTACGGCAATGGCCTCTTTGCGGGTATCGATGATAAAGAGAATTCCGGGGAGTTCCTTCATTTCCTTGATACCCCCCAGATTTTTCTGGAGTTTAGCCCGTTCCTTACCCAGGGAGGCGATCTCTTTCTTGGTTAGATTTTCAAACGTACCGTCCACCTCCATCTTTTCCAGTTTCTTGAGGCGGAGCAAAGACTTTTTTATCGTAAAAAAGTTGGTAAGCATACCGCCGAGCCAGCGGTTATTCACGAAGAACATACCGCAGCGCTCGGCCTCCTTCTGGATCGCCTGCTGGGCTTGCTTTTTGGTTCCCACAAAGAGAACCGTCTTACCCGAACTAACGGTCTTACGCACCGCATCGTAGGCGTCTTTGATAGCCTGAATAGTCTTCTGTAGATCGATGATGTGGATCCCGTTCCGTTCCGCAAAGATGTACTTTTTCATCCGCGGATCCCAGCGCTTTACCTGATGGCCAAAGTGAACCCCCGATTCCAGCAGGTTTTTCATAGTGACAACAGCCAAAATAACCTCCCTCAGAGCTTTCTTCTTGAAAGAAAACCCCTTAATCAAAACCGTTCGGTTTTGATCCTTCCCTATGTCTCACCACCGGAACCCAAAGGCCGGCGGCGGAATTTATATCAGGCCGCCCCGTAGGGATACCTGTTTTCCTGTAACATGACATAAAATTCCCGAATTGGCAAGCCTACAATGCCGCTATAAGAGCCGGATATGCCGGAAACGAGGCATGAGCCAAGCCCTTGAATCCGGTACGACCCGGCAACCCCCTGCCACTCGCCGGTATTCAGGTACCACTCGATCTCGTTTTCCGTGAGGGAGGCAACGGTCACCATGCTGACCGCTGACCGGCAATCCATGATTTTATCCCGGCCATTATACAGGGCAATCGAACTGACCACCTCGTGTACGGTTCCCTGGAGTTTGTTCAGCATAGAGCGGGCATGTTCCCGGTTTTCCGGCTTTCCAAAGATCTCTCCGCTTAGGGAAATCACCGTGTCGGCGCCGCAGATCCAGGGAGGCGCCCGTCCCTGCAGCATCTCGATGATACGATTGACTTTTCGCGCCGCTAATTCCCCGGTGATCTCCTGGGGTGTTAAGCCGGTTCCATAGGTTTCATCGATCTGGGCAGGAACAATGTTGAAAGGAAGTCCCATAAGCCGAAAATACTCCTGCCTTTGCAAAGATCCTGATGCGAGAATGATAGGCTCCATGGAGGAAAGTATAATATATCCAGCTTGACAAAGCCAGGGTAAGATACCCCTGCCTTTACACAGAAATACAAACTTGCGCGAGGCCTCTTCCCAGGTTATGCTTAATGCCATGGATAAACTTATCATCAAGGGCGCGCGGGAGCATAACCTTAAAAACATCGATCTGGAACTGCCCCGGGATAAACTCATCGTGGTTTCCGGACTGTCCGGATCGGGGAAAAGCTCCCTCGCCTTTGATACGATCTTTGCCGAGGGCCAGCGCCGCTATGTGGAAAGCCTTTCCGCTTATGCCCGGCAGTTTTTGGGCCGAATGGACAAGCCCGATCTGGATTATATAGAAGGACTTTCGCCGGCAATATCTATAGAACAAAAAACTACCCACCGCAACCCCCGATCTACGGTGGGAACGGTGACTGAAATTTACGACTACTACCGGCTCCTCTACGCCCGGATAGGTATTCCCCACTGCCCCCAATGCGGCAGGGAGATTCGGGAACAGCCGGTGGATCAGATTATCGACATGATCCTCCAGATGGGGGAAGGCTCGAAGATACAGCTCTTGGCCCCAGTGATCCGGGGGAAGAAGGGCGAACACCAGAAGATCATCGAAGACGCCCGGAAAGCCGGATTTGCCCGCGCTCGTATCGATGGGGTACCGGTGAACCTGGACGAGAAAATAAGCCTGGACAAGCAGAAAAAACACACCATCGAGATCGTGGTGGATCGCCTGGTGATAGGGCCCGATATTCGTTCCCGGCTGGCCGAGTCGGTGGAAGCCGCCCTCGGCGCAGCCGACGGGATCATGCTGGTACTCTGCCAGAGCCCGGCGGGAACGAGCGGCGGCGAACTTTCGCCGGACATTACCGAGCATTTCTTTAGCCAGAAGAACGCCTGCCCGGACTGCGGCGTCTCTATTCCAGAACTCCAGCCCCGGCTTTTTTCTTTCAACAACCCCTTTGGGGCCTGTCCCAGTTGTTCCGGTCTCGGCATCAAGATGGAGTTTGACCCAGGATTGATCATGCCGAACCCTTCCCTTTCTTTTAATGAGGGCGGGCTCGTTCCCTACAATCCCGATTCCGCCTGGTATCGCAGCCGTTTTGAAAGCCTCGCCAAGCACTACAAGTTCAGCCTGGATTCGCCTCTGGAAAAATTGCCCAAACGCGCCATGAACGTCATGTTCTACGGCAGCGAGGACGACATCGAGGTAAGCTACCGGAACCGTGACGGGTCCCACCATTTCGACTACAACTCCCGCTGGCCTGGAATCCTGGAAGATCTCAAGCGGCGTTACAGCGAAAGCCAGAGTCCGGGCGTGAAAGAATGGCTTGAAAAGTTTATGAGCCAAAAACCCTGTGAGGACTGCGGCGGGAAGCGCCTTAAACCGGAGGTTCTGGCCGTTACCGTTGGAGAGCGCAGCATCTGGGAACTGAGCAGTTTATCCGTCTCGGAATCCCTCAAGTTCTTCGAATCGGTTCAATTCAGCAAGAACGAAAAAAAGATCGCCCAGCAGATACTCAAAGAAATCAACGCCCGGCTGGGATTTATGAAGAACGTGGGCTTGGACTACCTTACCCTGGAACGGAAGGCGGCGACTCTTTCCGGCGGGGAGGCCCAGCGGATACGGCTGGCCACTCAGATAGGGGCGAGTCTGGTGGGGGTGCTCTACATCTTGGACGAGCCTTCTATCGGACTTCACCAGCGGGATAACCAGCGCCTCATCGATACCCTGCTGTATCTGCGTAACCTGGGAAATACCCTCATCGTGGTAGAACACGACGAGCAGACGCTCCGCACCGCCGATTACATCGTGGATCTCGGGCCCGGCGCGGGGGTTCACGGCGGTAAGATAGTGGCCCAGGGGACGCCCCAGGAGGTGATGAGGGTTCAAGACAGCCTTACCGGTCAGTACCTGGCGGGAACCTTGTGCATGGAGATTCCTCAGGCCAGGCGGCAGGGGAACGGCAAAGCGATTCGCCTGTGGGGGGTGTCGGAACATAACCTTAAAAAAATCAATGTGGAGATTCCCCTGGGGATCTTTACCTGTATCACCGGGGTCTCCGGTTCCGGCAAGTCCACGCTCCTTTCGGATGTACTCTACCCCGCCCTGTTCAACCGGATCCACGGGGCCAACCATCCGGAGGGGGCGTACAAAAAGCTTGAAGGGGCGGAAGACATCGACAAGGTAATCGACATTGACCAGAGCCCTATCGGGAGAACTCCCCGGTCTAATCCCATAACCTATGTGGAAGGATTCACCGCCATAAGGGATCTTTTTGCCAACCTTCCGGACGCGAAGGCGCGGGGTTACAAGGCGGGACGCTTCTCTTTTAATGTCAAGGGGGGCCGCTGCGAGAACTGTCAGGGAGACGGAACCATTAAGATCGAGATGAATTTTCTCCCGGACGTATACATCACGTGCGATGTATGCCATGGCCGGCGCTTCAACAAGGAAACCTTGGAGATTCGGTACAAAGGGAAGAATATCGCCGAGACGCTGGACATGACTATTGAGGAAGCGGCGGAATTTTTTGCCCCCATTCCCCAGATTGCCCGGAAGATGGAAACGCTCCTTTCGGTGGGTCTCGGCTACATCAAGCTGGGCCAATCCGCGCTGACCCTTTCCGGCGGGGAGGCCCAGCGGGTAAAGCTGGCCCTGGAGCTTTCCCGGCGTTCTACCGGCAAGACCCTCTACATCTTGGACGAACCGACCACGGGACTCCACTTTGCCGATGTGAAGCAGCTCATGGAAGTGATTCAGCGCCTCGTTGATCAGGGTAATACCGTGGTGATGATCGAACACAACCTGGACGTGCTCTTACAGGCGGATCGCCTTATCGATCTGGGGCCCGAAGGGGGCGACCGGGGAGGGAATGTGGTGATCACCGGAACCCCAGAAGAAGTGGCCGTGTATCCTTCTTCTTATACAGGAATGTACATTAAAGAACTTCTGGATCGTAACCTGGCTGAATCCCGGCGTTCTTCCAGGCGCAGATGAAGGTATTCTTTTCTTGGGTTCTGATTTTTTCGCTGATCTGCGCCGGCTGCACCCTCAGTAATACCGCGCGGGCCGATATGGCTGACATCAATGCGCCGCCGGTAATACCGCCGGTACTACCGCCTCCAGCGCCGCCTCCAGCGCCGCCTTCGTCTTTGGATGCGGTTGATACCGGGGATAGGGCGGATACCGCGGAGGGCGCAGAAACGGTCGATACGGCGGACGCAGCGGATACAGGCGATGCTATCGGCGATGTTATCGGCGATGTTGCCGACGGTAACACCGGCGATCAGGCGGAGCGGGACGCTGCTGAAACGGAGTCCGCCGGCGCGGAAACAGAAGCGCTTGCCGCTGCACAACAAGATCCCGCCAAGACCATCCTAGAAATGGAGATTAAAACCTCTACCCTCACCGAACTTGCCGCGTGGTGCCGGAGCCTGGGCTTGAGCGAGGGGGGAAGTAAAGAAGATCTGGCCAACCGGCTGCGGGCTCATTTTGAACTGCTCAGCCCTGAAGCGGAAAACCCGGAAAACGCCAAGGGTAAAAAAACAATCACCATTGAATCCGCCAAGAGCACCGAATATTTTACGTTGGAAGTGGTAGACGAAGAGTACGCCCGCCTGCGGGGTGACGTGGTGGTGAGCCTTAAAGACGGCGAAGCGGCGCACCGGATACAAGCCTGGGAGATCCTCTATAACCGTACCCGGAATATCATGTCCGCCTCCGGGGGAGTGCTGTACGTTAAGGAAGAGGGGGATACCAAGGAAACCTTTCGAGGAGAATCCCTTACGGTAAATCTGGACACCTGGGCCACCGTATTCATAGGCGGCGTGTCCGAGCGTTCTGTATCCAAGGACGAAACCGCCTATCGCTTCACGGGAACCGTGATCTCCCGGAGCGACGAAGAGGTAACGATCCTTACCAATGCGAAGATAACCGGCAGCGGTGAAGAATCATTTTGGTCTATCGATGCTTCCAAGATATGGCTGCTGCCGGGCTCCGATTTTGCGATACTGAACGCGGTTCTCAAGGTCGGAGAGATCCCGGTGTTGTACATTCCTGCCTTCACGTTTCCCGCCGATGAGATCATTTTCCACCCGGTGCTGGGTACCCGTTCACGAGAAGGAGCTTTTGTTCAAACGACCACCTATATCCTTGGCCGGCCCAAGGCCAGTTCCGTTACCGAAAGCTCCCTCACGAAGATACTGGGGAATAGGATTGATAACGAAAAAATCCGGGAAGGGATGTTCCTGCGCAGCACCGGCAAGAAATCGCGGGATCCCAACACGACGCGGCTTTCGTTTTTGCTGGACGTTTACACGAATTTAGGGGTTTACCTGGGTACCGAACTGACCCTTCCGCAAAAGGGGATCTTCGGCGCGCTGGATTTTTCCGCCGGCATGGGGTTCACCAGGAATATTTACCTGGTTGGTTCCAATTATCACACCCCCTTCGCCAAGTTCGATGGCTCCAGCGAATGGAACACAAGCCGTATCTTTGATTGGGAAGCGCCTTTTCGGTACCGCATTGAAACCCGGAGTTCCCTTTCGGGGAAGTACGGCTCCCTGTCCTGGTCGTTTCCCGGTTATTCGGATCCCTACGTAAAGCGGGACTTTATGGATCGGAGCGAAGAGATGGATTGGTTCAAGATGCTCAAGCAGGGGGCCGCCGTTGAAGATACAACCACCGCCACCGCTGCTAACGTTCTGGGATCCTATGAATGGACGTTGAACGGTTCGATACGCCCGTCTTTGCCGTTTCTTGCGCCCTATGTTTCCAGCCTGTCGATTTCCAGCATCTCCAGTACCGTGGCGTTCAGAACGAGAAACTCCACCGGTATACCCAGCGCATCTCCGGATCCTGCCAGAATATTTTTCTTTCCTGACAAGTTCACCATTGCCTCGGTGAGCGCTTCTATCGCGGGAACCCCCCTGACCCTCGGCGCCGCCGGAAGCAGCGGCGCTGGCAGCGGCGCTGGAACCAAAAAGGAAGCAAAAGAGTCCGCGGAAGATCCCCTAGCGGGCATTGGAACGCCGCGCTCCCCTTGGGAAAAACCCGCCGCCGAAGAACAAGGACAGACGGAAGAGGGGTGGTACAACTTGAAACCTCCGGATTTAAGCCGGCGCTTTGAGCTTCCCGCGATTGGAGGCCCCCGGTTTACCATTGATTACCGCTTTGGCCCTACCGCGGCGTCAGAACTGCAATTCCGTTCGTCCCAGGCCAACTGGCCCGAAGCCGAAGATGTAAACTGGGGGGAAATTTCTTCTATTCTGACTAGTTTTCGGAGCGATGGCAGCGCCGCCTTCTCCCTTACCGACGCGAATACCGGCCTTTACACCCTTTCCTTCCGCTTGTCCGGCAACGGCGCCTGGCAGGATTATTCGTTAATCAACGATGAAGCTGAGGAATTTAACACCCAGGCAAAAAAAGATTCGGCTATGCTCAGGGTATACAACGCCACGTTCTTTACCACCTCCTCTGAGGTAATCACTACCATCAAACCCCTGTACTGGGATCCGGTGTGGGGAAATTCGAATTTTCAGTATACGCTGCGGAACTTGATCGCCAAGTCGGTTTTTGACGCTTCCTCCATCCAGGATCCTACCTGGGATATAGACTACGGCGCATGGGAAAAGGAAAAGATAGACGCTCACCGGCTGGGGATCAATCTGGCCGCCTCTATTATGGATAAGAACCAAAACGCATCCCTCTCCTGGGAATTACCCCCCAAAGATGCGTCGCTGTCTTTGGACGCCACCATGCGGATCTGGATAAGCGAAACCAATATTAAGGAAAGATTTATAAAGCCCCTGGAAGAAGAACAGAAGATAGAGCCCCTGTACTTTACGGAAACCCTGCGCTTTACCTCCAAATATTCGGCGCAGCAGTACTTTGTGTACGATCCCGAAAAAAGCGCCTTTACCAGCCTTACTTCAAGCCTGACGCTGAATATCTTTACCGCCGCTTTTACGGCGATCCGTTCCAAAATCTACGAATTTATTCCGGGTCAGGGCTGGGTGCTCTCCACTGACGATGAGGAATTCAACCCCAGGGATTTCAAGCTGACCTACAGACAGGGATTTAAGAAGGAAAAACTATCTTTTTTATGGTGGCGGGAACGGTTTTCTTTTACGCTGAACCTTGATTCAAGCCTTACCTTTGATTTGCAGCGCTACACCTATTCAGAATTCAACTTTTCCCTGGGGTTTACCTTGGGAATCTCAAAATTTCTCGATTTAGGGGTGAGTTTTTCCACCAGGAACGCCGAAATTTTCCGGTACTTCCAGGATCTTCCCTTTTTTGAGATGGGGGAGGATCTTCCCGGCGAAAAGAACCTTTTTGTGGATCTCTTCAATTCTTTTAGATTTGACAATGAAGCGCTGCGGAGAAGTTCCGGCTTTAAGATGAAATCTTTTAAGCTCGAAATGACCCATCACCTCGGGGATTGGAACGCCGTGCTGGGCTGGACGCTTTCACCGTACTTGGATAACAGCACGATTCCTTACAAATATAAATTCAACAACGAAATATCTTTCCTGGTCAAATGGGTACCTATTCCGGAGATTAAGACCGATATATACTACAACAAGGAGGAAATCACCGTCCGATAGGCCGATAGGCCGCTATAGGTTTATAGGTGATTGATATGCGTAAATATATTCCGTTTTTTAATAGAATACCGTTGCTGTTTTTACTTTTCCTTGTACTGCTAAATGTTTCGTGTTTACATTCAAAATCAACCGCTCCGGCATTTGCTATAAAAGCAGGAATAAAAATAATTAGTGGAAACGCAGTAGTAAAAATAGATGGAATGGTAAATGAAAATTTGTATTCTACCAGTATATTTGATACTCAAATAAAAGATGATAAATATTATGATAATCCAACAATTAGGGAAGGAAGTATAACAAAAAAAGAAATAAAATATCTTGGAGCGGGAGAAGAATATACGGTTTCAGTATTACCGACAGAAGTAGTTACATTAAATATAGTTTCATCTGACGGTAAGGATATTGAAATAATTATATATCAACCTGGGCATGAGAAAAAATATACGATAAGTGGAAATAACCGGCTTGGTTTTTCAACAGCATTTCAAAATAGATAGTCTGTCTATAATGTAGGCACTTTGTGGACAGACCTAGGTAGAGCCTGTTGCAAAATTGAAGTTGTGCAGCAGGCTCGATAGAAGGACTACTTTCTCCCGATGCCGGATATTCGCCAGGAGTCTTTTATCAGGCTGAGCGTCACCGTATCGGTAATTGTTATGTTCTGGGGTTCAGGCCGGGATTTCGGATCTTCCGCAACCTGGAAGGAAGATGCGTCTTCCAGGTAGCTTGCGGGCAGCCAGAGTTTATACCGCGCTTGATAGCGGACTTCGCCATCGCTCTCATCGGTATCTTCCGGCGTAAGGAGGAGATCGCTGACGCCGAATATGGTGGTATCAAGCGAAGGGGAACCCATGTCCAGCCACTCCTGGGGGCTCATCGTGGGAGTACTCATCTCGTAAGCCTGGCGGACTTTGCTGAGTACAAAGGTATTGGTCACCATGGTGATATCGTCTTTTCCCGCTTTGCCGAATACGCACGCCTGCATAAGGGTGTGATCCAGGCTGGTTATGGCCCCGTAATAAGCTTCTACCACTTCCACGGGCTTCATGCCTTTGGTGGTAGGCAGATCCTTCCGTCCCTGGATGATGCTGCCGGCGATAAGGGCCACCGCGAGGACAGCGGCGGCGCATAGGGTCAGAGCCGCCTTGTTCCGCCGGGCAAAACGCCTCGTTTTTACCACCCGCCCGGTTTTGCGTCTCTGTTGTTCCCGTTCCGCCTCCAGCTTTGCCCGCTCTTCGCCGCTCAAGGGATGAAAGAACGCATCGAGCTTCCCGGAACCTGGAGCGCCCAGCAGTTCCACGAGCCGCTCAAGGGAGGATGTCTGCGGCCCTTTTTCATTCCGAATCTGGTTGGGCTGCACCGCCCCCCCTCCAGTGGTAGGATTCATGATTGCGGTGATAAGCGCCGCCGCGTCATTGTTCAGCCCCGGCGCGCTAAGATGCGGGGGAAGAAAGACCCCTTCCAGAATATCCTCGTGAATCGTTTTGAAGTCCTCGCTCTGGAAAGGCGCTTCCCCGCAGAGGATACGGTAGAACAACGCGGCGGCGCTAAAGGCCAGCGCGTCCGCTCCGGCGCGTACCGGGTGAACCCAGCGTTCGGCGCAACGGAGCCAGGTATCATCCCCTTCGGCTTCAAGGGATCGACGCAGAAACCGCTCCGGGGGAAAAAAGATCGTTCCCGGTGAATAAGCCTTGTTTGCGCCGGCGCTGCCATACATGACGAGTGTCCCCCCCGGCCAGGGAGGGTACGGGGGAGTTTCCGGGGAAACGGCTTCTCCCTCCAGGAGGAGGAACCGCCGGGCCCGAAGCCAGTACCGTAGGGCGTCCAAAGCCCCATCTCCGCCGGCTTCGATACACTCCTCAAAGCGTATACCAGGAAAATCGGGGCCCCAGATCACGATGGTTCCCTCCCGCTCAACCGCGCCGACAGCCCGCCAGAGTTCCCGGCGCTCCCCTTCACCCGCTGCGGCGGGGTACACGATCCAGCCCGGCTGATTGATAAACTGGGCCAGCTTCGCCTGGGCAAAAGTCTGGGAATCGAGACCCGTATCAAAGCCCAGGACAACGGCGTTATCGATAGTAAAATGGATGATTCGCGGTATACATGGCGGCGCCATACAGTCCCCCCTTAACGGGTACCCTGCGGTGAATAGAGATACTTAAAGTAATCCATATTCGTGGAAAGTGTTTTGTTAAAACTCGGAATTGTGGCCCGGTAGGACTCCACAGCCCGCCAGAAATCGAAGAAATTCCGATCTTGACTGTAGGCTTCGGCGTAAATCCGAGAGGCTTCGGCGTCAGCGGCGCCCCGGATGGTCTCCGCCCGCTCATACGCCGCCGACAAGATGGAACGCTGCTCGTTATCCATCTTACCCATCCACTCAGCCTTCTTCCCCTCGCCATCGGATCTGAATGCCTGGGCAATCTGATTGCGCTCTTTGATCATCCTGGCGTAGACGCTCTGGGTAAGTTCATCGGAGTAGCGAATCTGCCTGGTGACCACATCAATAAGCTCGATGCCGTATTCGGGAACCATACGCCGGGAGCGGGACAGGATCTCTTCGGCAAGTTGACGCCTTCCCCGCGAGATGGGTTCCCGGCTGTTCCCCGTCTGGATCAGACTGGGAAGCTGGCCGGCGCTGCTCCCCAGGGCCTCGGCCACATCCGCCACATCGGCGATCTCGGATCGTTCCATGATGATGTTAGAGTTCCGCACCGACTCCCGCAGATAGTTCTCCGCTACAACGGTACGCACTTCCGAATCGATCACTTCCGCCAGCTTGGAATAGGCGGCGTTGATGGTCTGGATAGATTCGTAAAACTTCTGAGGGTCGGCGATTCGCCACCGGGCGATTACGTCAACCCAGATATACTGCTTTTCCTTGGTGGGCATACTCTTCTGTTCCCCGTCCCAAGCCAAAATCCGCTTAGGGTAGCGCACAACATCATCGATAAAGGGGACGCGGATATGGAGTCCCGCAGTGGTAACCTTGTCTACCAGCTTTCCCATGCGGACGATCACCGCCTGTTCTCCCTCATCAACCGTGTAGAGGGGCCCCATTACCAAGGCGCCGATGATCACTACCGCAACAATCGCTAATATAATGCCTAATCGTCTCATTATCACGCCTCCTATCTGCCGCTGTCCAAATTTTTGAGGGGCAGGAAGTTGTTAAACTGCCGGTCGATAATGGATGTTTCCGTATCTTCTTTGAAGACTTCTTCGATCATCTCGTAGTAAAGCCGCTGTCTGGTTACGTCTGGGGCCTTGCGATACTCTCCATATACCGAATTGAACCGGGCTACATCGCCGTTAGCCTTGTTGACCCGCTCGGCGGCGTAGCCTTGAGCCACTTGGACAAGCCGCTCCGCTTCGCCCTTGGCGCGGGGGATTTCGGCGTTGTACGCCTGCTGGCCCTCGTTAATCAGGCGGTTCATATCCTGCTCTGCCTTATTCACATCGTCAAAGGCTTCCTGTACCCCCGCCGGAGGATTGATGTTCTGGAGTTTTACGGCTATCACGTCAATGCCCAGCCCGTAGCTTCTGAACGTATCGTTCATAAGTTCTGTCCCCGCAACCTCAATAGTACTCCGCTCGGAACCCATAATATCCATGATAGCCCGGTCGCCTACCAGTTGGTTGATCACCGACCGGGAAACATCCCGAATGGTGGCGGTGGTTTCCAGCACGTTAAACGTCCAGGCCACCGGATCAACGATGCGATACTGGATGATCCACTCCACCTCTACAATGTTAAGATCCCCGGTGAGCATGGTGGATTCGTTCGTTTGATTGGCGTAGGTGGAAGACACGCCGCTTGAGATCGTCCGGAAGCCGAATTGTTCGGTCTGAACCGTTTTAACGTTTACCACATAGTGCTTATCTATCCCGAAGGGCAACTTGAATTGCAGCCCCGGCCCGGTAGTGATATGATAGCGGCCAAAGCGGGTTATTACCGCTTCCTCTGTCTGATCTACGATGTAAAAACTAGTTCCCAGGAGAATTACCGCGATAATCCCTGAAATAATGAGGATTACCGTTGCCGGTCTGACAAGCCCGACAGCCTTCCGTGGGCTGACATTTCGCATAACGCCCTCCTGCACATAATAGGTGCTTTTTAAGTTTAGCTGTTTAACCGTGTATAGTCAAGGAACCCATTCATTTTGCCAGCAATTCTCATGTAAAGTTATTAGACTTGTCGTACTAAAGTACGCAGGAACCCGGTTGGTTCCCGCAGACTAAAGTCTGAACAAGTCCTGCGGTTTCTCAGGCTAAAACTGACTAAAACCCGATTATAGCCTGATTTTGTCCGGTCTTAGCCTTGCGGAACCGCGTTTTTAAGCGGAAGTTGTTCAATAACTGATGTTTTTTCTTGCAGACTCTTTAAGAAAGTCCGCACTCCCACTATTTAGGGTTATAGTTGTTTTTACCTTTGACTCCTTTCGTACCAATGCTTCAGGAGGAGGTAAAAAATCATCAATAATCTCACCTTCGGCAATTTCTTTGGAAATGCTCTTGGGTGCTTCAGTGTAAACTACTTTTCTTTTGTTCATATTTATATCTCCCTTCTCTCCAATATCCAGCTCCAAATATCCGGACATTTCCATTTCTCATAGTAAATCTTACCGTTACTATACCGTTTCCATCATTTCCTATACAGAAAAACCTTTCTTCCTTTTTTGAATGTTTTTTATCCTTAATAATTATACGATCTTTATCATAAAAAGCCTCTTGTGCGACCCCAAATGAGACGTTATGCTTCTCAATGTTTTCCAAGTTTTTATTTTCATCCCATTCAAAAGTCATACATATTATTATATGTATATTTTACTATAATATCAATATTCCGAAATCCGACTCAGTGAACGCCTGCGGCGTTTATTGGGGACACAACACCCGGAACCCGATGTTGACGCTCCGGGGGACAGGGACGGCACCGTAGCCCCGGAAGGTGAGCGCGAAGTAGTAGTAGGAGGTACCATAACTGCTGCCCCGGGACCTGACGGATCGGTTAACTCACCTATGGGATAGTCTTGTTCCCACCAATCCCAAACCCATTCATCTATGTTCCCGCCCGCCCGCCGCTATCGCTTGTATTTTTAGCGTAAGTACACATTATCGGCACTTTTTCCGCAAAACTTCAAATACGCTGGCCCTGAGTGCTGGGCTTGATATATTTTACCGCCTCCGGTATGGTATTTCTATGCAGAGAGTTGCGGTACCAGCGGGTTGTGCGCTTCAAAGCCGGAAAAAACTGGCAATCTTCTTGATTCTGCTGACGACGGCTGGAACTGTTTTCGCTGCCACTTTTGATGAAATAGTGGAACAACTGCTTTCTCCTCAGGTACGGGCCGGACTTGCAGATCGGCGTGTGGCGTTGATCCATGCCCAGGATCCCGTCAGTTCCGAATTTGCCCGTGTTTTTCGG
>JAIRPG010000065.1 GCA_031257105.1 Treponema sp. | reverse complement strand
AATGTTCGGTTGTACAAGAGCGGCGATGCCGCCGCTCTACATAAAGGTTGGCTTTAACACTTCGTGTTAATGTTCGGTTGTACAAGAGCGGCGATGCCGCCGCTCTACATAAAGGTTGGTAGAGGTTATTAATGGATAAGCGCGGTTATACTTCGCGTTCTTTGCGCGTAAACGTGATAATAATGAGCGTAACGGCGGCGCTTCTCTGTTCTTGTACCCGGCTGCTCGGCTGGGGGGTCTTGCTCTGGTCGGCGGAAGATCCCCCTATCCCGGCGGGAACCGTTCTACCGGTGTATATCAAGTCTACCATAAATCAGGTGTGGGTGGCGGGGATCCCCCCGCAATACCGGCGATCCGGGGAAGCTCCTATCGATAAATTTGAGATTCCCCTCGCTCAGCTTGATTTTTCAAGCTCCAAACGTTCAGCGGAGAACCGCGCCGCCGCTTTCGCTTCCCTGGCAAGGACGTATGCGGAGACGCTGCAGGACGGCCTTCCCATCAGAGAGGATCCGGATAACAGTTCTAAGCGGGTATACCGGCTCAAGATAGGGCAGATCATCAAAATTTTGGCCCTGGTAAAAGGGAATCCGGCGATCAGTACCACCGGAGATCCCCTCCCCGGCGATTGGTACCATGTGCTTACCGAAGACGGCAGCGTCGGTTATTGCTTCTCGTACCGGTTGAAGCTTTTTGAGCATAGCGGAGGCCCCCTAACCGCCGGAACCGCCGCACCGGAGAGCCGGGAAGATCCGGATTTAGAGATGGTGCTTTCCAAGATATGGACGCCCGAATCCTATGAAACGATGATCGCCGCGAACCGGATCAACTTGGAAGAACTTGCAAAACAATGGCGGTTTTCCCTGGGCCAAGACACGGGGCTTGCCTGGATTTACACCGCCGAGCTGAATAAAACGTTCTCCTATACCGGGATCACCGCCGAAGGGTATCGTTCTTGGCGTTTTGAAGGGGCTGCTCTGGGGATGTCTTTGCAAGACGATGCCACCCTGGCGGTGCATTATCAGGAAAGCGGCGGGCTTAGACGTACCGTGCTTTTTACCGCGCTGCCCATGCCGGTGGAAGACATCATCGCCCAGGAAACGGAACGGCGGAATGCGCTTTTCCTCTATCTTTACAGCCTGGGGCCGGCCTTTACCAGCGCGAATTACGGCGCTCTCGACTTTACACCAGACGGGCGCTTTACCTGGTCGGGCTTCGATCTCCTCATTCCCCGTATTATTCCCCCGGCGGCCCTGGGGAGCGGCGTTGTATCGATGGATCTTTTCCTCTCGTCCGCTCTGGCGAGCCGTTCCAACGGCGCTTTCTCCCTCCGGTTCGACCGAATCGGCGGCGGCGGGCCTATCACCGTACACTTCATGTACACTCCAGACGAGCGGGGCCTCCGTGTTGAACACATACCGGATGACGATATTGACGGCATTACCGTGATACGCCGGGCGTCTTCTCCAACGGTGATCTACTTCTTCCAAAATCAGGCGTCCGGCGCCGGCGACCGTCCTTCCATTGAGAGGCCGGGAGAGTTCTGAGTATGGCTTTTGTACAGTTTACGAAAGTTTCCTTGGCGTTTGGCGACCGGGACATCTTGAAAAACGTAGGACTCAATTTGGCGTCCGGTTCCCGCTCAGCCTTAGCGGGAGCCAATGGCTCCGGTAAGTCCACCTTGATGAAGGTTATTGCCGGAGTGATCCAAGCCGATTCGGGGGAACGGGCGGTTCAGAAGGGCTGTAGGATCTCTTACCTGCCTCAATCGGGGATTGTCCACCGGGGATGCGTTCTCCGGCAGGAACTGGAAACCGCCTACGCAGGCGTCCTGGCGCTGATCTCCCGCATGGAGGAAGTAGGACGGGTTCTGGAAAACGCGAAAACCGATGACGGCCCAACCCGGCTCCTCTTGGAAGAGCGTCACCGGCTCCAGGAAGCCGTGGAAAACTCAGGGTACTACCGCCGGGATCAGCGCATCGCCATGACGCTTACCGGGTTGGGGTTCGCCTTGTCCGATCTGGATCGCCCGGTGGAGGAATTCTCAGGCGGCTGGCAGATGCGGATCGCTTTGGCCAAAGTCCTCTTGGAAACGCCGGACATCCTCCTCTTGGACGAGCCCACCAACTACCTGGACATCGAAGCCCGCGCCTGGCTGGAATCCTGGCTTCGCTCATTTACCGGAGGCTACCTGCTGGTATCCCATGACCGCTACTTTCTGGATGTTACCGTCACCGAGGTTTATGAACTTTTTCAGGGCAGCCTCAAGCGGTATGCGGGAAACTACAGCGCCTACGAGCGCGTCCGCCAGGTGGAGATGGAAAGCCTCTTGAAGCGTTACGCCGAACAGCAGGAGGAAATAGCCAAGACCGAAGCCTTGATCCGCCGTTTCCGGTACAAAGCCGGTAAGGCCGCGTTTGCCCAAGAACTTATCAAGCGCCTCGAGAAAATAGACGCCGAAGGACGCCGGATTGAAATTCCCGAATCGCTCAAGACAATCAGCATAAGCGTTCCGCCGCCGCCCCACTCCGGCAGGATCGTCTTGACCTTAAACGGCCTAAGCAAAAGCTATGGCGCCCGGCGGGTGATCTCCGGCCTCGATTTGACCCTGGAAAATGGGGAGCGGCTCGTGGTGGTAGGCCGCAATGGAGCGGGTAAGAGTACCCTCCTTCGGATCATAGCCGGCGTGGACGGGGATTTCTTGGGAAGCGCGCAATACGGTTCCGGCGTCCAGGCGGGTTATTTTTCCCAAGACGCGGCGGAAACCATCGGCAGCGGCGCGGGGGGCGCGCAATCGGCGCTGGAATTCATCGAAGCCGAGGCCCCCACCGCCCTGATCCCCAAGGCGCGGGATATGCTCGGGGCCTTTCTCTTCCGGGGTGACGATGTGTTTAAGCCGCTTTCAGTGCTCTCTGGGGGAGAAAAGAGCCGTCTGGCGCTCCTCCGGATGCTGCTTAAACCAATGAATCTCCTTATCTTGGATGAACCGACGAATCACCTGGATCTCTACTCGAAAGACATCCTCCTTTCCACCCTTAAACCGTTCCAGGGGACGATAATCTTCGTTTCCCACGACCGCTCCTTCATGGAAGCCCTCTCCACCAAAACGCTGGAACTCGCCGCTCCCGGAGACACCGAGGGAAGTCCGGCGCAAAGGCTGTTCTACGGGGACTATGCCTACTATTTGCACCGGGTTGAACAGGAAACGGCGGAACGCGACAATGCCGCCGGAGCCGGAAATCTTTCCGAAGGAGCAACCCGCCCTGATCCGGCGCCTGCGGCGGAACGCCGGGAAGCCGGCAAACAGCGACAAACACTGATCCGGCGGTTGGAACGGCAGGAAGCGGAGATCCTCAAGGTATTGGATGCAATGGAACGGGACAAGGCCGCCTTGGAAGCGGAATTAGCCCGCCCCGAGGTATACAGCGCGGGGGAGAAAGCGCGGGCCACTCAGTTCAAACTGGAGGAGGTAACGGCGCAAATCAACGGCAAAAATCAGGAATGGGAAGACAAAGCGCTCGAATTGGAAGCGGCCCGCCGAACCGGCAACTCGCCGGGAACGCGGCTTGAGCAATCACCGGCGGCAACTTATACTCAAAATGGACGGAGGACGAAACCATGAACGTACTTATTATAGGCGGAGCGGGTTATATTGGGAGCCATGTAGCGCGGGAATTGCTGGATCAGGGACACAAGGTAACGGTTTACGATAACCTTTCCAGCGGGCTTATGGAAAATATCTTTGAGGAAGAACGGTTTATCCAGGCGGATATTCTGGATTATCCGACGCTGGTTCAGACGCTTAGCGCGGGGTACCCCGGATCCGGCGCTTTTGACGCGATCATTCATCTGGCGGCGTTTAAGGCGGCGGGTGAATCTATGCTCAAACCGGAAAAATATTCGGTAAATAACATCACCGGCGCCATCAACATCCTTAACGCCGCATCGGAGACGGGCGTTAAGAACATCGTCTTCTCGTCCAGTGCGGCGGTTTATGGCGAGCCCGAGTATCTGCCCATTGACGAGAAGCATCCGTGCAGACCGGAAAACTACTATGGCTTTACGAAGTTGGAGATCGAACGGTTTTTAGGCTGGTACGAGAAGCTCAAGGGAATACATTTTGCCGCGCTCCGTTACTTTAATGCCGCCGGTTACGATGTAAAAGGCAGAATCGCCGGGTTGGAACGGAACCCCGCCAACCTCATACCGGTCATCATGGAAGTTGCGGCAGGGATACGCGAAGAAGCGCAAATCTTCGGGAACGATTATCCCACGCCAGATGGAACTTGTATTCGGGACTATATCCACGTAACCGATCTTGCCATTGCCCACGCGGCGGCGTTGGACTATATCCGTAAAAACGGGAAGAGCCTGGTAGTGAACCTAGGAAGCGAAACCGGTATATCCGTCACCGAGGTAGTGGAAACCGCCCGGCGGGTAACCGGTGAACCTGTTCCCACCCGGATCACCAGCCGTCGACCCGGCGACCCGGTAAAGCTTACCGCATCGGCCCGGCTCGCCCAGGAAACCCTCGGCTGGAAGGCCCGGTATTCGGATATGGAAACGCTCATCAAGACCAGTTGGGAAGCGTACCGCCGCAGAAGAAAGCCATGAACAAGGCTATTATGGTGTAAGATCAGCCGAATCCGCCAGAGGCCGTATTTTCAGCGTTCACCGAATGATGGTGGAATCGTGATACGTATCCAGTTCCCGCGATAGCGTATAGAAGCGTTGCAGTTGTTCCGCGGGGCCGACATCGGAACGCGGCCCCGCAAGCTGTACCGGAACCGGTTCAAAATAGAGCAGCGTCTTCCCCGCATAGCCAAGCCGGATCAGCAGACCCGCTTCGCCGCCGTCCGTTCCGTCCATCCCCGCGAACACAAAATTGCCCAGCGACCAGAACACCGGCTTACCTTCGATCCATTCAAAGCCCTGCGTGGTATGGGGATGGGATCCGATGAGGAGATCCGCGCCGCTCCGCGCCAGTTCCGTGTACAGCCGCCGCGTTGCCTCGTCCGGCTGCCAGGTCCACTCGTTGCCGCCGTGGAACAACAGCACGTTCAGCGCGTTTTCGTTTTGCGCGAGTTCGGCTTTGAGCCGCCCGGCCCCGCCGCTCGCCGC
>JAIRPG010000063.1 GCA_031257105.1 Treponema sp. | reverse complement strand
AAGGACGTACGGCATGATCCGCTGCAGCGGTGGCTGGCGTATTTTGATCCGAAGAGTCCGAAAGACCTGATAGAGGAGGTAATCAAGATGGACGCGGCGATACAGAAAGCGCAGGAGCGGCTTGCGTTTGTAGCGAATGACGCGGAAGCGCTGCGGGAGTACCACATGCGGGAGATGGCCCTGTCGGACTGGACGAGCGGGATTAACCACGCCCGGCGGGAAGGCCGACAAGAAGGGCGAGCGGAAGGAATGCAGGAAGGCCGGAAAAAAGGCCGAGCGGAAGGGCGACAAGAGGGGCGGCAAGAAGGGCAAAAAGAAATCGCCCGGAATCTCAAGGCTATGGGTGATCCACTTGATAAAATAGTCCGGGTAACCGGGCTTACCGAGGACCAAATCCGTGAACTATAGAGCCTGTTGCAAAACCCGGTTGGTGCGAACCGCAGGTTCGATGCACAGGCTTGCAGCCTTCGGCTGCTTGCAGTTTTTCGCCCTACGGGCTACAAAACTGCGGTTTTCAAGCGGTTGCTGTTGCAAAACTGAAAGTTTTGCAACAGGCTCTATAAACAGCACCGGTGATAGACAGCCGGGAGTCTCGCCTCTCGCCTTTTTTGTCTTCAAACCAGAGCCGCTGTCCTTTTCTTTGCCTACTCCCGCCAGAGCCTTGGTATACTGGCTGCTGGATTCCCCCCGATTGTTTTATCGTTGATGAGTTTGCCCACCGCGTAGACGGTCTCGAGGGCATTAACCATGAGTACCCGGCATTGGCAAGCGCACCATTTTAATCAGACGTTTACGGGCCGGTTCATAGACTGCCTCCTTGCCATACAACAAGTAGTATGTTACATTCAAAAAGACGCTACCTATAGTGCTAAATACTTGCCTGCGAAAGCGTAAACGCCATATAGTATGGAGTGAATGATGCGTTGCCCTCATTGCGGTAATTTTGACGACAAAGTGATCGATTCCCGGACACTGGCCCACGGAGAGGCTATCCGGCGGCGGCGGGAATGTACGAACTGCGGCTTCCGTTTTACCAGTTACGAGCGCATTGAGGATAAACCGTTCATGGTGATCAAGCGGGAGGGCAGGAGGGAACCCTTTGACCGGAAGAAGATCGAGCGGGGGGTTCAGCGGGCGCTGGAGAAGCGTCAGGTATCCCAGATGGACATCGAGAACCTCATCAACGAGGTTGAAGATTCGGCGGCGACCGTGGGGAAGATAAACCACGAGATCGATACCGCCATCATAGGCAACCTGGTGCTGGAAAAACTCAGCGCCCTTGATAAGGTGGCCTACATCCGTTTCGCTTCGGTGTACCGGCATTTTGAGAATGTGGAGGAATTTGTGCGGGAAATACAGCATCTTGGAGGAAATTCATGATCATAAAAAACGTTGTTAAGCGTTCCGGGGACATCGAAGCGTACGACCGGAGCAAAATATACCGGGCGCTGCATAAGGCTTTTTCCGCGGTTGGCGGCGGCGGCGAGGAGCGGATCGAGCGCGTCACCCGCCGGGTAGAGGAGCTGATCGGGGAGCTCATGGCGGGGCGGCATCCTAACTCCATCCCGGCAATCGAAGAGATCCAAGACTTGGTGGAGACCGCCCTTGTGGAGGAACGGGAAACCGCGGTAGCGAAAGCCTACATTCTCTACCGGGCCCGGCACGAGGCCATGCGGGACGCCCGGAAGCTCATGCTGGACATCGACCATACCATGGATGGCTACCTGAAACAGTCGGATTGGCGGGTGAACGAAAACGCCAACGTAAACTATTCCCTGGGGGGGCTTATCCTCCACAATTCGGGGAGCATCACCGCCAACTACTGGCTCAAGAACATCTATACCCAGGAGATCGCCGACGCCCATCGTAACGCGGACTTCCACATCCACGACCTCTCCATGTTCTCCGGATACTGCGCGGGCTGGTCTCTCAGGCAGCTTATCGCCGAGGGTATAGGCGGGGTACCGGACAAGATCACCAGCAAGCCGGCGCGGCACCTTTCCACCTTGATGCAGCAGGCGGTGAATTTCCTCGGCTGCCTCCAGAATGAGTGGGCCGGCGCCCAGGCGTTCAGTTCTTTTGATACCTACATCGCCCCCTTTGTGAAGGCCGATGATCTGTCCGACCGGGAAATCAAGCAGTGCCTCCAGAGCTTTATCTTTGGAGTGAATACCCCCAGCCGCTGGGGATGCCAGGCGCCGTTCACCAACATCACCCTCGACTGGGTGTGCCCGGCGGATCTGCGGGAACGGAAGGCGCTCGTCGGCGGCGTGGAGGCCGCTTTTAACTTCGGCGATTGTCAGGCCGAGATGGATAGGGTAAACCGGATCTTCATTGAACTCATGCTTGAGGGGGACGCTCACGGCAGGGGCTTTCAGTACCCCATCCCGACTTATAACATAACGGAAGATTTCAACTGGGATAGCGGCAACGCCAAGCTCCTTTTCGAGATGACCTCCCGCTACGGCGCCCCGTACTTCCAGAATTTCATCAATTCAGACCTCGATCCTTCTGACGTGCGTTCCATGTGCTGCCGCCTCCAACTTGACAAACGGGAACTCCGCAAGCGGGGGGGCGGGCTCTTCGGCTCCGACGAGCTGACCGGCTCTCTCGGAGTGGTAACCATCAACCTGCCCCGGATCGGCTACCTCGCCGCAGACCGGGAAGATTTCTACCGCCGTCTGGATCGGCTCATGATCCTGGCCAAGGAAAGTCTGGTGATAAAGCGTAAGGCCGTCTCGCGGCTCCTGGAAGGCGGCCTCTTCCCCTACACGAGGCGCTACCTTACCACGCTGGACAACCACTTTAATACCATTGGACTTGTGGGTATGAACGAGTGCCTGATGAACTTCCTGGGCCCGGAGGTAACCATAGCCGGCGATACGGGCAGGCGCTTTGCCTTAGAAACGCTGGACTTTATGCGCCGGAAACTCGCCGATTTTCAGGAGGAAACCGGAGAACTCTTCAATCTGGAGGCCACTCCCGCGGAATCAACCTCCTACCGTCTGGCGCGGCACGATAAAGAACGCTACCCCCATATCATTACCGCAGGCGGCGCGGAGCCCTACTACACCAACTCAACCCAACTCCCCGTCTCCCAAACGGAAGACATCTTCGACGCTCTGGATATGCAAGAAGAGCTTCAACGGGCTTACACCGGGGGAACCGTGTTTCACGCCTTTTTAGGGGAAGCTATTGAAGACTGGCGGGCCTGCCGGGATTTGGTTAAGGCCATTGCCGTTAATTACCGGATTCCCTACTACACCATCTCTCCCACCTTTTCGGTATGCCCTGTTCACGGTTACCTCAAAGGAGAGCATTTTTACTGCCATCGCTGTAAGACAGAAGAAGAAGAACGCCTGCGCCTCAGGATAGGGGAACTCGAACAAGAATGGAAAGAAGCGCACATTTCGGCTTAACAGCCGGCGGCTTAACAGCCGGCGGCTTAGCAGCCGAGCTTAGCAACAACGAGAGCGGCGATACCGCCGCTCAATAATAGAGGATAATATAATGAGAAAACGAGAAGACATTGAACAGGATCTGGCCGAGGCCAGAAAAGCGCTTTCCCAAGTACAGGGAAGGCCGGCGGAAGTGTACAGCCGCATCGTGGGGTATTACCGGTCCGTGCGGAACTGGAATAGAGGCAAGCGGGAAGAGTACGGCGAGCGGAAACCGTACCGCCCGGCGGGGAATCTGGACATGGCCTTTCAAGCGCCGCTTAAAGCGCCGCTTACATCGCCTGACGCGCCGGGAATAAAGGCCGTCCCAGAACAGCGGCTCTTGCTCTTTGTGCGGCCAACCTGCCCGGCCTGTCCGGGAGCAAAAGCCGCGGCGGGGCAGTTGGGGATTCCGGTGGATGTGGTCAACGCCGACACCGAGGAAGGGCTTGCCGAGGCGGTGAGGCGGCAGGTATTCGCCACCCCCACGGCGATCCTCCTGAGCCCCGAAGGGGAAGAGCTGGGCCGGGCGCTGGACAGCCGGTCTATCGCCGCCTTTGGCGCCGCTAGAAGCGCCGCCAAAGACGCTGTGTCCATGGGGGAAGCGGATCTCAGAGCGGCGGCCTCTCTGTAGGAGCCCCGCGTGATTCATGTCGCCTTGCGGAAAACGAGCCTGGTGGATTATCCGGGGAAGATCGCGGCGGCGCTGTTTTTGCCGGGCTGTAATCTCCGTTGTCCGTGGTGCCACAACGGGGATCTGGTCCGCTCCGAAGGGGGATCCGGGGAATCTGCGGAATTTCCAGAAGATTCCGAATCCCTTGTTCCGCTGGATGACGCGCTGCGGCATATCGAAAAACGCCGCGCTGTTCTGGGCGCGGTGGTGTTGAGCGGCGGGGAGCCCACGATCCACCGGGAACTTCCGGAACTGATCCGGCGGATAAAATCCCTGGAGCTTCCCGTTAAACTGGATACCAACGGCATGGTTCCGGAGATGTTAAAAGCGCTCTTTGCCGAAGCCGCTTTCCGGCCCGCATATATCGCCTTGGATCTCAAGCTGGCCCCGGCCCGCTACGGAGAACTCCGGCGTCCGGCCTCCGCCGGAAATTCCGCCGGAAATTCCGCCGCGGCCTTGAAACAGAGCGCGGCCCTGATCAGCGCTTCCGGCATCGGGCACGAATACCGCAGCCTCGCGTTGCCGGGCGTTGTTACTCCCGCCGATATTGAAGAACTAGCCCCCCTCGTGGACGATTCCCCGTGGTATTTCCGTCCCTTTAGACCGGGAAACTGCCTCGACGCCGCTTGGAACAACCGGGAAGCCGGCGGCCCCCGCGAAACAGAAGCCTTAGCCCGGCGCGCGCGTGAACTGGGAAAGCGGGGGGTGAGTATGGGAGTGGAATAAAGCGGAGAACCTATGAAACCGTTTCTTGAAAGACTAAAAGATGAGATCCTTATTTTCGACGGGGCAATGGGAACCATGCTCTACGAAAAAGGAATTTTTATTAACGCCTGCTACGACTCTGTGAACCTAACAAACCCGGCATTGGTGCAGGGCATCCACGAAGCGTACATCCGCGCCGGCGTCGATGTGGTCGAAACTAATACCTTCGGCGCAAACTCCATAAAGCTGGGCGCGTACGGTCTGGCCGCCCAGATGGAAGAAATGAACGCCCGCGCCGTCGACTTGGTAAAAAACGCCCGCGCCACCGCCGGCAGAGAGGGGAACTGCTTCATCGCCGGTTCCATCGGCCCGATTACCGCGCCGGGTCAACTCTGGCAGCGCCGATTTGAGGAATCCGCGGGCGCGGCGTACGCGGAACAAGCGCGGATTCTTTCGGAAAACGGCGTTGACCTTATCATTCTGGAGACCTTTGTCCACATTGAAGAACTCCTCTTCGCGGCGGAGCGCGTCAAAAGCGTCTGCGCGCTGCCGGTCGCCGGTTCCATTGTGCCCCTTGAGCCGCAGGATGAAGACGCCCTCGCCGCGACTATCGGCAAGCTGGAAAAAATTTCGGCCTGTCCCCATATCGAGGTCGCGGGAATCAACTGCGGCATTGGCCCGGCGTCGGCGGCGGAACTGCTGGAACGCGCGCGGCCCCATGTAACAAAACCTTTCCTCGTCATGCCCAACGCGGGAACTCCCCGGCTTGTTGACGGCAGAACGATGTACATGAACAGCCCGGAGTACTTTAGCTCCTACGCCAAACGTTTCCGCCGGCTTGGAGCGGACGCCGTGGGCGGCTGCTGCGGAACCACGCCGGAACAGCTTGCGGAAGCGGCGCGGGGCCTCAAGGTGGAAAAAGCCATAAGCCGCCGGGGCCTGACCGTAAGCGTCAAAGCCGGCGTCCGCGAACAAACGGCTGTTCCTCCGGCTCAAAAATCAAAACTTGGCGCAAAGCTCGCCGCCGGACAAACCGTGGCTATCGTAGAACTCGTGCCGCCGCGAAGCTGCGACCTCGGGCCGGTTATTGAAAAAGCCGCGCTCTGCGCCAAAAACGGCGTAGACGCCGTTAACCTGCCCGACGGCCCGCGCGCAAGCTCCCGCATATCATCCCTTATAACGGCGGTTGAAATCGAAAGAAACGCCAAGATCGAAACGATTCTGCACTACTGCTGCCGCGACCGTAATGTAATCAGTATGCAGAGCGATCTTTTGGGCGCGTACACTGCGGGCCTACGCAATATCCTGGCGATTACCGGCGATCCGCCTAAATTAGGCGAGTACCCCAGCGCTACCGGCGTTTTCGACGTCGATGCCGTGGGCCTCTGCCAGGCAATACGCAGCCTGAATCACGGCATAGACCTCGCGGGCAACGCCTTGCCGCAACCCACCGCCATAGTTATCGGCGTGGGCCTTAACCCCTGCGCCCTGTCCCCGGAATACGAACTGCGGCACTACGGCGACAAAGTAAAAGCAGGCGCGGAATTCGTTATCACCCAGCCCGTGTTCAACCCCGAAGCGCTGCTCTCCTTCCTTGACGCGGCGGAGGTCGAATGGGGAAAACTTCCCGTCATCGCCGGCGTGTGGCCCCTTACCAGCTACAAAAACGCCGAGTTCATGCAAAACGAAGTCCCCGGCGTGGAAATCCCCCAGGAAATCATGGATCGCATGGCGCGCGCGGTCGGCAAGGAAGAAGGAGCCGCCTGCGGTATCCAGATAGCGCGGGAAATGATCCGGGCCATCCGTTCCCGTGTCGCGGGCTTCCAGGTAAGCGCCCCTTTTGGCCGCGTGGAATTGGCCTTGGAAATTCTCACAGAACCATGAGCGGTAAAAGTCCGCTCTTCGTATTGACAAGCCGCCGGTTATCAGGTACAGTTTCCGTACCTTTGAATGGCGGCATAGCTCAGGAGGTAGAGCAAACGGCTCATAACCGTTAGGTCATAGGTTCGAGTCCTATTGCCGCTACGCGAGAGCGAGAGGCTGTTGCAAAACTTCAGTTTTGTAACAGCCTCTTTTTTTTTAACCGATCCGCAGAGATACCCTCAAATACATACCGGTTTATGCCGATAAATAACACAATAAATCAAAAGACAAGACAAAAAAGGAAGGTACATTATGAAAAAGCTTGTTCTTTGGGGAAACATGGCGGCCCTGCTGCTTATGTTCGGAATGATGAGCTGCGCGTCTACGCCGGAAGCCGCGCTGCCGCCTGAGCCGCTTACCGCGATACCGCCGGTACAGCCGGAACCTGACCCCCCGTCTCCCGGTGTGGATGATATACGGGAACTTATCTTGGTTGAAGGTGAAAAGTTTATAGATACGCCGTACAAGAGCCCTCCAAAGACACCTGAAAATTTTGACTGTTCAGGCTTTGTGAGTTTTCTCTTTCGGGAAAACGCGGATATGGACCTCCCAACTTCCAGCGGCGCTTATATAAACGCGGGGGAACTCATTGATTTCAATGACGCCAAACCGGGGGATCTCCTGATATTCACCTCGGAGCCGGGGGGCAAACAAATAAACCATGTCGCAATTCTCTACAAGAAAAGCGACGCCGGAGAACTGCGCGGTTCACAACTGCTTCACGCCATCTCCATTCCCACCAAAACGGCAACCCTTAAAGGAAACCCCGATACGACCGGGGTGAAAATTTCGGAACTTGGCAAACGGGGAGACGGCAGATGGCAGCAAGAGTATTTCCTCTCCCGGTTTTTTGCCGTCCGCCGGGTATTCGACGATTGAGGAGAACCCGCTCATCAAGGGGAGGCGGCGTTTCGGCTCTTTCCGGCAAGGGAGGCGATCAACGCCGCCGCGCGTTTTGTTCCATATTCTTTTATCCTGGCAGAAATTAAGGTATGTGTATAGCGCGCTCTTACCACAAGTCATTTTTCTTTTATACTTGTCATAATGACCGCGGTCAAAGAAATTGCAGTAAAAACCATGCTGACAAAAACACGGGTTCCCGCCGGCGATTACGTGATAAACCCATACGCCGGCTGCCCGCATAAATGCCTGTATTGTTACGCGGAATTTATGAAGCGGTTCACTAATCACGCGGAAAAATGGGGGGATTTCTTAGATGTAAAGCGGTGCGCGAAAAAAATAAACACAACCCGTCTTGCGGGCAAGCGCATTGTCATAAGCTCGGTAACAGACGCCTACAATCCGTATGAAAAAAAATACCGCGTTACGCGGGAATTGCTGCGGCAATTCGTGAATACTCAAGCGCATATCAGCATTTTAACCAAGTCTGATCTGGTACTAAGAGATATTGATCTGTTCAAACAAATTCAAAACATACAGGTCGGCGTATCGCTTAACACGCTTGACGATTCGATACGTGAAAAATTGGAACCCTTCGCGTCAAGCGTGGCAAAACGGATAGGCGCGGTACAAAAACTGCGTGACGCGGGAATTCATACGTATGTTTTTTTGTCGCCGATGTTTCCGGGAATAACCGATTTTAAAGCGATTATCGCGGAATGTAAATCGTTTGCCGGTGAATTCTGGTTTGAAAACCTCAACCTGCGCGGATCATTCCGTCACGCCGTTATGCGCTATATCAGCGAGTATCATCCCGGCCTGAGTTCCCTGTACAACGAAATTTACCGGCTTAAAGATTCAGATTACTGGGCTGTAATGGAAAAAGAAATCGCGGTGTTTTGCCGGAAAAATAACATCGCGTTTACTTCGTACTTTTACCACGAGAAGATCAAAAAACATTAGTACCGGTTGTCGAAGATCCTTGTTGACTTCTTCTCGCTCCGGGGAAGTTCCATCATCCCTACCGCAATGGCGTTGGGCGTGACGCCGATTTTCTCCTTGAAGGCGGCTTCCACGGTTTTTTCCAGGGTTTTACGAGCGGCGCTTTCAACCGCTTCGGTCTCAAATAAGAGGTTAAGGATGTCCCTGCCGTTCAAGTGATCGATCTGAATCTGGTATTCGCTGGAAACGCCGGAGATGGCGGAGAGGAGTTCGTCTACCCGGCTGGGGTAGATCATGGCTCCCCGCACCTTGACCATGTCGTCGGAACGGCCAATGAGCGTATCGATCCGGGGATACGGGAGGCCACATTCGCATTGCCCCGGCAATTCACGGGTGAGATCGTGGGTGCGGTAACGGATAAGGGGGGCGCCTTCTTTTTCCAGGGTGGTAATCGCCAGTTCGCCGATTTCTCCGGGGGCGGCCTGTTCGCCGGTTTTAGGGTTGATGATCTCGTAGTAAAAATAGTCGTTCCACAAGTGCATCCCGCATTGGCGGCGGCAGCTTATCCCGATACCCGGGCCGTATACCTCGGTGAGCCCGTAGATGTCGTAGAGTTCTACCCCCAGCTCAGACGCAATTCGGTTCCGCATTTTCTCCCCCCAACGTTCCGACCCGATAAGACTTTTTTTAAGCCGGATTTTGTCCCGAATACCCCGTTTTTCGATCTCCTCCGCGAGAAGCAGCGCATACGATGAGGTAGCGCAGAGGACGGTAGAGCCTAAGTCTTCCATCATCTTGATCTGTTTATCGGTGTTCCCCGGCCCCATGGGGATGGCCATGGCCCCCAGCAGTTCCGCTCCCAACTGAAAGCCGATTCCCGCAGTCCACAGACCGTAGCCGGGGGTGATGTGAACCCGGTCTTTCTTCGTAACCCCGGCGGTTTCGTAACAGCGGCGGAACATTATCGCCCAGTCATCTACATCCTTTTGGGTGTAGGGGATGATCACCGGAGCGCCGGTGGTACCCGAAGAAGAATGTATCCGTACCACTTTCTCTTCATCTACCGCGCGCAAGCCCAGAGGATAGGCCCCCCGGAGGTCTTCTTTTTCGGTGAAGGGGAGCTTCTCAAAGTCATCCCGGCTTCTGATGTCTTCCGGATCTATCCCCTGGAAGCGCTTCCCGTAGAATTCGCTCTTCATGGCGGCCTTTATAGACTGCCTGATCCTGCCCTGTATCGCTTCGTTCATTTCCATCGTGTTCTTTCCTTATTATTCAAGAATCATGTAATCATAGAAAAAGAGTCTTTTTATTTGTCCCAAACGAAGCCGGCTATTGTACCGCCTTAATAATTCGTCCTTTATAGCCTGTTCGCTTTGACGGCGTAGTTCTTCCAGGGTAAATGACATAAAATATTCCACCGCGATATTTCTAAAATCATTTACCCGCGCCGCTAATTCTTCAGAAAAAACCTTATCTTCCACGATATAGGGGAATGCGATAGACAAAATTACCGTTGCGGATTTTGTTCCGGCGGTTAGCACGCGAATTTTGCCTATGCCGGCGAATATGTCTTCATTCGTGGTATTGGCCTGCGCTTGATCTCCGCCGGTTTCATCGGCGGCGCTTGAAGCGTGGAAAACCGCCGCGTACACGGTCCCCCCCGCGATGATCAGAACTAAAAGTAACGCAATGCCTATCAAAATGCGGTACAATACCAATCCTGTCCGTGAACCTTTTATTTTCTTTTTCATCTATAAAAATATCATCCTAATATAATGCCGGCTTCTTCAAAGCGTTGGAGTACCTCTTGATTAACCTTGTTAACCACTTCCAAATATTCGGCGTCCTTTGAAACATAGTAGATAAAAGAGATCTGACAGGAAGCGCCGCCTATGGAAACAATACCCGCCGAAGGCGTTCCGGCGGTTCCCGTTATGCTGGAACATATCTTGATCAGCAGGGAAACCCCCAAGGTTATCTTGTCCAAGCCATTATCCCGCTTAATAGTGATCGTCTGGTTTACTTTGGTATGCGGCTCGGCGCTGACATTTTCAATTGGGGTAGCCGCGAAAAGACTGTTTGGGATGATTACCGTATGGTTTTCCATGGTTCTTAACCGGGAAGTCCGAAGGCCCATTTGGGTAATATATCCGTCATAACCGGCGATTTTGATTCGCTCGTTAAAACGGAAAGGCCTATCCACAAAAACCGTGATGGAACCAAAAAAATTCGCCAGCGTATCTTTAGACGCCAGCGCCAGGGCCGCGCCTCCAAGCCCAAGACCGGCCAGCAATCCGCTGATGTTGTAGCCAAGGCATCTCAAAATGAGCGCTCCTGAGATAACCCAAATCAAAGCGGAAAAGAGCTTACGAAGTACCGGCTGGATTTCAGCGTCTTTCATCCCGGCAACGCCGATATTTTTTACCGGAATATAGGTGTCAATAAACCGGCTGATCATCCTAACCAGACCCCAGGCAATCACGAGAATGAACGAAATCTCCAAAAACCGGCTTCCCCAGAGCCGGACGGTCTCATGAAGGGACAATTTGTGGAACCCCAGGGTGATTCCGCCGGTAAAGATCAGTACCGTCAAAGGCCGTCCCGCCGCCGCTACCAGAACATCATCTATCTTATTTTTGGTTCGTTCACTGAGCTTCTGTAAGATGCCCGTCGTAATGGCGGAACACAACTTTCCCATACAGAGCCCGCCTGTCATACAGGCCAACGCGATAAACCATTGTCTTAGGCTGTTACCCCAAAAAATAAACGATAAATACGCTTCCATAAAGAACGGTCTCCATACCTAGTGTCTGTCCATAATGTAGACACATTATGGACAGACCACCTTAAAATAACATTTTCGTCGTCTAAAGACTGCGAAAATGCAAGGTCTGTCCACAAAACAACCGGCTTTGTGGACAGACACTACCTAGAGCTGATCCACGGAGAAGGATTCCAGCGGGGGCAGGAGTTCCTCCCGGTAGAATTCCCGGTTGAGCATAAAGAGAATAATGAAAGAACCGGGCGGCGCGCGGTAGGGGATGCTGAGTTCGCCGCCGCTGTGGTTCAATTCCACCAAAAGCCGGTGTTCCCCGGATGGAAGCTGCGCTTCAAGCCGTATCGGCAGGGGATAAGAATTTTCCGGCAAGGTATAGGTAAACAGGGTAAAGATTTCGCCGTTTACCGGTTCAAGTGGCGCCGAGGCTACCAAGGAAAGGCGGACTCCTGAGTCGGCGGGGGTAGAAGGCGCCGGGTCCTGCTGAACAATGGTCTCGGCTCTTTCCCCTTGCCGTACCGGGAGAAGGCTGAATTGAAAGCGAATATTCCCGTCGGAAAGTTTTTTCAAGGCATCCGAAACGGGGAGACCGATCAAATCGGGCACGGTGATAGTCCGCCGTTCAGGCCCCCGGCTTACCACCAGTTCCAGCGTGGTAGGGCCGGAGAGGGGAGTCCCCGGTTCGGGGCTCTGTTGCAGTATTGTTCCCGGTTCATCCGGAGAAAATTGATACATAAACGGCTCTTTCAAGGAGAGCAGGGGCTGCGCTGACGCAAAGAGAGTGCGGAGATCCATCTGCACCTCGTTGATATTCCTGCCCCGGTAATCTTCCACCATGCTCAGCACGACTCCCTGGCTGACCACCAGCCGTATACGGCGCCCGGCTTTTACAATGGTTCCCGCTTTCGGGTCCTGCTCAAGGATAAGCCCCTTCTCCCCTGCTGCATCAGAGTACCGCAATTGTATCCGGGGGTACAGCTCTTTGGCCTGGAGTTCCAGCAGCGCCTGGGTAAGTTCCTTGTTCCGTAATTCCGGCACCATGGTTTCTTCGGCCCCCTGGATGGTGATAAAAAAAACCGCCGTCGCGGTGAGTCCCAGGAGTATCAGCAGACCGGCGCAGAGGGAAAGAAAGAGGCGCAGATGGTTTACCACATAACCTTCAATGGCGCTTTTTGCGCCGCTCTTTTGTTTTGAAAATGTCATAACATCCTTAATAGAGCTGTTCTGAAATCTCAGTTTCTGAACACGTCTAATATACTATTCCAGCCAGACTCCAATAAAATTTCGAGCGCCGTTTAAAAACGCCCGCCAATCCAGGGCCTTTCCGGCGCGGTATTGCAGCCGAATTACCGCGAAAATACCGTTTCCCGTTTGTATCAGTATCCCCGCATCTTTGTCTATGCCCAATACGGTTCCCGGTGAAAATTCCGCCGGCTCTCCTTTGCCGGAAATTCCGCCGGAGGAGCCTTCATAGGGACGGCCCGCCAGGATGTACAGTTCCCGATCTCCGTGGCGGGTATAGCAGAGGGGCCAGGGATCAAAGGCCCGGATCCGGGCGTCGATCTCTTCCGCAGCGCGATTCCAGTCGATCCTGCCGTCTTCCCGGGTAATAAGGGAACAGTACGTTGCCTGATCGTGATCCTGGGGGCGTCCCGGGAGGGACGGATCTTCCTGAAGCCGAGGGATGATTTCCGCCAGCAGCGCGGCCCCCCCCTGCGCGGCGATTCCGCTCAGAACCGGGGCGGTTTCCCTGCCTAAAAGGGGAATCGTTGCCTGGGCAAGGATGTCCCCGGCGTCTACTTCCGCCGTCAGGCGCTGGACGCTGATCCCTGTTTCGGCGTCTCTCCCCAGGATAGCCGCCTGAATGGGCGAAGGTCCCCGGTATTTAGGCAGCAGGGACGGGTGGATATTGATCCCCCCTTGGGGGAAGATGGCCAGGAATTTCGGCCCGAAGATCTTGCCGTAGGCAAAGGATACCAGGAGATCCGGCTTCAGCGCTCGTACCGCCTCCCGCGCCGGTGCGTCCAATTTTTCCGGCTTGAGCACAACCGGCGGCCTTCCGCCCGCTCCTTCCGTCAAGGCGGCCCGGCCAACAGCGGAAGGTTCCGGCGGGGCGCGTCCGCTGGGGGGGGCATCGGGGGTTGTCAGCGCCCCCGCGAGCTCACAGATCCCGTCTTCGCTCAGTTTTATCAGGGTTTTCAGCGTGGGAACGGCAATCTCAGGACTTCCCGCGAAGAGAATCCGCATTGCTCCCCCCTTTCCGTTTTTCGTACTTGGCAAGGAGCCGGTTCCGTTTCGGCTCCGAAAGGCGGTCGATGAAGAGTACCCCTTCCAGGTGGTCGTATTCATGGAGGATGATTCGGGCCAGCATCCCCGATGCATCGAGGGTAAAGGGCTTGCCTTTCTCGTTCCACGCCTGAAGCCGCACCGCGGCGGGGCGGATCACGTCGGCCCAGAGCCCCGGCAGGGAGAGGCAGCCTTCCTCATATTTAACGGTTTCCTGAGAAGTCATAATAAGAGAAGGATTGATAAACACCCGGGGTATGTCTTTTTCCATGTGTACCACAAATATCCGCTCTAAGAGCCCAATCTGGGGCCCCGCCAAGCCGACGCCTTTGCCTTGATGGAGCGCCCCGGCCATTTCTTCGGCCAGGGCCTGATATTTTTCCGGGTCTATGGGTTTAACCGGCGCCGCTTTCTGCCGCAGCAACTCGTTCCCAAGCGTAAGAATTTCCATACGCCGCAATGATACTACAACAGCCCGGCGCCTGTCATTAGGCGCATTGAGGCGCCAACCCGCCGGAGTGCGGCGGGTTTTAGAACGACGCTCTTATTTTCCCTTAAAGCGGTTGTAAATTTGTTGATGCAGTTCCAGATACCGCGAAAGCCCAATCTTTTCAAGCTCCGCCAGGTATGCGTTCCATTCGGCGTTCACATTGCCGTCCCCCGAAATCCAGCGGGCAAGCTGGTTTTTGGTGTAACCGAGAATTTCGGTTCCCAGCACGGAAAGCTCCTCGTTTTCCTCTTCGGTGGTGAATATCGGGTCCGGGAAATTTTCCCATTCGCCTGTGGTGTACTTCTGGAGGTAAGGCTGGTACAACTGCTCATACTCGGCCTTGTCCTTGCCGAGGCCGGACGCCATAGCCGCCATTTTCTCAGGATCCAGCGCCGCAGGCGGAAATGGAATCTGCTGCATACCCCGCTCGTATTCCGGCGGATAGTTCTCGTTTACCTTGATGTTGCCGTTGGCGTCGTAGTTCCAGTACTTGTTCGGATCCGGGCCCATGCCGTACATGGCGGTATAGCCGGTCTCAAAGTCCCGGTAGAACTGATCCGCCCAGCGCAGAAGGATTTCCGGATTTTTCGCCTTGTTGGTAATGCTGAACCGGTCGCGCCCATAGCCGATTGCGCCGCTGCCCGACAGCTTCCAGTTCTGATCCCCATTGGGGCCTTTGAGCGGCATCAGGAGCGCGTAATCATCCTTGTGATTTTTGGAATAGTTAGCCCAACTGCTGAACGCTCCCAGCGTCATCGGCTCCAGGTTTTCCTTGGCCACGATCTGCGGTTCGGTCATGGTGAAGATTTCCCGGTCAAGAAGCCCTTCGCGGTACAGCGTGCTGAAAAAATCAGCCCCCGCTTTAAACCCGTCTGTTGCTCCTATGAAAATAACGTTTCCTTTGTCAACAATCAAATAGTTGTCCGAAATAGGATAGCCAAAGGATCCAAAATAAGCGGAGTGATCATACGCGCCCCAGTCGTCGAATTTCAGGCTCAGGGGAATTTCATCGGCAATGCCGTTGCCATTGGGATCCCGCGTCTTAAAAGCCCGTAATGCTTCAATGTATTGATCGGTTGTCGTGGGCATGGCTAAACCAAGCTTGTCCAGCCAGGTCTTGTTGATGAACGCCGCATTGGGAATACCGCTGTCATTAAAATAAACAGACGGCAGGGAATAAATCTCGCCGTTAGGAGCAGTCTGCCGGTTCAGCGCGTCGGGCGCGAGTTTCAGCAGCCGGTTCATGAAGTGGGGCATATTTTCGGGAATCAGCTTAGTCAGCGGTATATATATCCCCTGCTGAACGCCGTAGCGCAGGATATTGCCCGTCCCGCCTCCAAAGTTTCCAAAAAAACCATCGGGATAGTCGCCGGAACTCATCATGATGGAATATTTTTCACCCGCTTCTGAATTGTTGATGGCGATCCAATTGATATGAATATTGGTCTCTTCCTCCCATTTCTTCCAGAACTCTCCTTCGTTAGGGTTGCCCCAGTTAGGCGCCAGGCTTGTCGCCAACGTGTAGGTGATCTTCTCCTTCACAATCGGCGTCTGGCCCAAAGGCGCGCCGGGCTCCGGCCCTGAACCCGATACCGCGCCTCCTTTTCCCTTGCACGCTGCCAGAGTCAGCGCTAGGACTGCGGCAAACGCCGCCAAACAAAACACAAACCTTTTCGTTTTCATACGATCCTCCAAACCTTTCAAAAACGTTATATGAGCGGTGATTTTCTTAAAGAAAATCTTCCCGGTTCATCCCTTGATTGAACCTATCATGACGCCCTGAACAAAATGTTTCTGCACAAAGGGATACATGATAAGCACCGGTACGCTGGACACCACAATGAGCGCGTACTTTAACATCTCGATCATTCTAAAAAGCGCGGCCTGATCCGACATCACCCCGGCTGCGGCGTTGAGGGGCTGGCTGGCAATAAGGGTGTTACGCAGTATTAATTGCAGCGGGTACTTTGCCCGGTCGGTCAGATAAATAAGCGCCGAAAAATAGGAATTCCAGTGCCCCACCGCGTAAAACAGGGTCATCACCGCGATAAGCGCCTTGGACAGCGGCAGCACCACCAGGATGAAAAACGAAATGTTCCGGCACCCGTCAATGCGGGAAACCTCCAGTAATTCCCGGGGAATGTTGCTGTCGTAAAAGTTGCGGCAGATGATCATGTTCCACACGCTCAATGCGCCGGGCAGCACCAATGCCCAGAAACTGTTAAGCAGGCCCAGATTTTTTACCACCATGTAGGTTGGAACCATGCCGCCGCCAAAAAACATGGTAAAAGAAAAGAACAGCATAAAGCCGTTCCGGCCCCGCAGATCTTTGCGGGAAAGGCTGTACGCGGCAGGCAGGGTAACCGTCAGGTTAATGAGGGTTCCGATAAGGGTGTAAAAGATCGTGTTGCCGTAACCCCGCACAATGTCCTGGTTTTCAAATACCCGCTTGTAGCTGTCAAGCTGAAAACCCCTGGGCAGCAGAAAAACTTTTCCGGTAAGCACGTCATTCGG